>DHTR01000075.1:70807-91308 GCA_002408725.1 Pelotomaculum sp. UBA5255 | reverse complement strand
TCGCTGCTTCTGCAATTTCCTTACGATTAATAACGTTAACGGCGCCTTCCGGGCCCATAACGGCAATTTCAGCAGTCGGCCAGGCATAGGTTTCATCAGCTCTCAAAGCGCTTGCGCACATAGCCAGATACGCTCCACCGTAAGCTTTACGGGTAATGATCGTGATTTTGGGCGTTGTAGCCTCAGAATAAGCATAAAGCATTTTGGCGCCATGGCGGATAATTCCACCGTACTCCTGCTGTACACCAGGCAGGAAGCCAGGTACATCCATAAAGGTCAGGATGGGAATGTTGAAGCAGTCGCAGAAACGGATATGGCGGGCAATCTTGTCGGAAACGTTAATGTCCAGACATCCTGCCAGGATCCTTGGCTGGTTGGCAATAATACCGATTGCCTGGCCGTTGACCCGTCCAAAGCCAACGACACCGTTTGTGGCGTAATACTGGTGAACCTCAAAGAAGGATCCAGCATCGACGATAGCGTTAATGACGTTACGAACATCATATCCTTTGTTTGCATCGGCAGGTACAACGGTCAACAGAGTCTCTTTGTCAAGGGAAGGCTCAGCAGGAGTAAATGTAGGTGGATCTTCAAGGTTGTTTGAGGGTAGGTAGCTAAGCAACGCTTTAATCTGGGCAATACACTCTTCTTCGTTATTAGCTAGAAAGTGTGCTACACCACTGACCTGGTTATGCGTTGCCGCGCCGCCAAGGGCCTCCATACTGACATCTTCACCAGTAGTTGCTTTAATTACCAGCGGTCCGGTAATAAACATCTGGCTTGTATTCGCTACCATCATGATGAAGTCGGTCAGCGCCGGGGAATAAACCGCGCCACCAGCGCAGGGACCCATGATCACGGAAATCTGCGGGATCACTCCGGATGCAATGGTGTTGCGGAAAAAGATCTGGCCGTATCCGTCAAGGGCATCTACACCTTCTTGAATCCGAGCGCCGCCCGAGTCACAAATACCTACCACAGGGGCTCCGACCTTCAAGGCCATATCGAGAACTTTACAGATTTTAGCGGCATGGATACGTCCCAGGGAGCCGCCGACAACGGTAAAGTCCTGTGAAAAGATATAAACCCTGCGTCCGCCGACGGTGCCGTAGCCGCATGTTACACCCTCGCCGTTTACTTTATTGAAATCATCTAGTGTTGAAGCAAAGACATCAATTTCCCTGAAGGAGTCCGGATCGAAAAGCTCGCTAATCCGCTCCCTGCTTGTTTTCTTACCACCTGCATGTTGTTTGTCTATTCTTTTCTGGCCGCCGCCAGCTTCGACCTGTTGCCTTAACTTACTGAGTAGGTCCAGCTTCTCCTGCATACTCATGTGATTACCTCCAATCTAGTCGCGCTCACACAGTTCGATAAGGACGCCAAAGGTGGATTTCGGATGTAAAAAAGCTATTCTCGCACCACCCGCTCCGTGCCGGGGCTTCTCATCAATCAAACGGACGCCTTTTTCTTTCAGCTCCGCCAATCTCTGCTCCAGGTTTTCGACCCTGAAAGCTAAATGCTGGATCCCCTCGCCGTTCTTTGCAATGTACTTGGCGATGGGTCCGTCGGGTGATGTTGATTCCAGCAGCTCAACTTCACTATCGCCTGTGGGTAAAAAGGCTACTTTAACCTTTTGTTCTTCCACAACCTCTGTTTCAACAGCCTTCAGTCCCAGCATCCCTTCATACAGCTTTAATGTTGCTGCAAGATCCTTTACAGCTATTCCGATATGGTCAACCTTTTTAATCATGAGGTATACCTCCAATTTATTGATATCCGAAATAGCAGGCACATATCACTTCCAATCGCGGCGGGCGGGGGTTCCGGCAGTTGCCGGCCCGCCCGCATTTGCATTTTACAACGCTAATTCAATTAGTTTTTCACATTTTCCTGAATGTATTTCACAACCTCTGCCAGGGGGGTTCCTGGTCCAAAAACTTCGGCGATACCAGCATCTTTTAATGCCGGAATGTCTTCATCCGGAATGATTCCGCCTCCAACTACTAGGATATCGCCTGCTCCTTTTTCCTTAAGAAGGTTTACAACCTCGGGGAACAAAGTTCCGTGTGCCCCGGAAAGAATACTCATACCAACCACATTAACATCTTCCTGCACCGCTGCCGATACAATTTGTTCAGGGGTTTGCCTCAACCCGGTGTATACAACTTCCATGCCGGCGTCACGTAATGCTTGGGCAATCACCTTGGCGCCCCTGTCGTGACCGTCAAGACCTGGTTTTGCGACTAGAACGCGGATAAGTTTTTCGCTCATCAACTTTCCTCCTCTCCTAGAATACGATTTGCTGTTTGTATTCACCAAAAACGTCTCTCAAGACGTCGCAAATCTCGCCAAGAGTTACGTATTCCCGAACCGCATCGATAAAGACAGGGATCAGGTTGGCGTCGCTCTGCGCTGCTTCCCGTATAGCTTGCAGCAGGGATTCAACCTTGGCGGGGTCTCTCTTTGCTTTTACCTTCGCAAGTTTGGCTACCTGGCGATCGCCAACCGAAAGATCCACTTTCAACAGACCTTTTGGTTTCTCTTCATCTTCCATGATGAAGCTGTTTACGCCAATAACTGTTTTCTTCTTATTATCGATAGCCAGCTGGTACTTGTAGGCAGAGTTGTGGATTTCTTTCTGCATGTACTCAATGGCTTTTACAGCACCGCCTAGGGCATCGATATTTCCAATGTATTCCCATGCTTTTTCCTCAAGCGCGTTGGTCAGGGCTTCAACGTAGTATGATCCGCCAAACGGGTCAACCATATCGCAGACGCCGATCTCGTAACCGATTACCTGCTGGGTGCGTAGCGCGATCATGACTGACTCGTCGCAGGGAAGCGCCAGAGCTTCATCGTAGGAGTTGGTGTGCAGGGACTGGGTGCCGCCCAGCACAGCGGAGAGAGCCTCAAAGGCAGTCCGCATGATGTTTACCATGGGCTGTTGGGCAGTCAGGCTGACGCCGGCTGTCTGAGTATGGAAGCGCAGAGTCCAGGAACGCGGGTTTTTGGCGCCAAAACGCTCTCTCATAACTTTTGCCCAGACACGACGGGCTGCTCTAAACTTCGCTACTTCCTCAAGGAAGTTCAGGTGAGCGTTAAAGAAGAACGACAAGCGAGGTCCGAAAGCATCTACATCTAAGCCGGCTTTTATTGCAGCGTCAACATAGGCGATACCGTCGGCCAGGGTGAAGGCAATCTCCTGGGCCGCCGTGGAGCCAGCCTCACGGATGTGGTAGCCGCTGATGCTGATGGTGTTCCATTGGGGTATTTCCTTGGAGCAGAACTCAAAGATGTCGGATATCAGCCGCATCGAAGGCTCCGGCGGCAGGATATAAGTACCCCGGCAAATATATTCCTTGATCACGTCGTTTTGAATGGTACCGTTGATTTGAGATTTAGTAAATCCCTGTTTTTCCGCACATGCGATATACATGGCCAGAAGCACGCCTGCAGGGGCGTTGATGGTCATAGATGTGCTGACTTTGCCCAGCGGGATCTGGTCAAAGAGAGTTTCCATATCCGCCAAAGAATCGATAGCCACACCCACTTTGCCGACTTCGCCTTTTGCCAGCGGGTGGTCGGAGTCATAACCAATTTGGGTAGGTAGGTCGAAAGCGCAGCTCAGGCCTGTCTGACCCTGCTCCAGCAGGTAGCGGAAACGCTGGTTGGTTTCTTCCGCAGAGCCGAACCCTGCATACTGGCGCATGGTCCAGAGGCGACCGCGGTACAGGTTGGGCTGTACACCCCGGGTGTAGGGATATTCCCCGGGCAGTCCCAGGTCGCGCTCATAGTCCATGTCGACTAGATCAAGCGGAGTATAAACTGCTTTGACGTCCACCCCGGAATCGGTTGAGAATTGGGGCTGCCTTTCCGGACGCTTCTTTTTGGTTGCTTCCAATTTCGCTGTCCAGTTCTCTCTCTTTGCAGCGATTTTGTCCAGTTGATCTTTACTAAACAAATATACCTCCTCCTTCCGTTGAACTATTTCATACCGAGCATTTCTTTAATCAATCCCGGCACTTCAAAAGGTAGCGTAGCCACTTTGGCTCCGGCTGCTGTTAGAGCTTCCACCTTGCCCTGGAAGGTACCCTTACCCCGCTCAATGATGGCGCCGGCATGTCCCATCCGCTTGCCGGGAGGCGCGCTCTTACCCGCGATGTAGCCGACAACCGGCTTGCTCATTGTTTTGATATATTCTGAAGCTGTTTCCTCAGCGTTGCCACCGATTTCACCAATTAGCACAACAGCCTTGGTTAAGGGATCCTTTTCAAACATCTTCAGGACATCGATAAAGGTCGTTCCTACCACCCGGTCGCCGCCCATGCCCACTACAGTGCTCTGGCCAAGTCCATTGGCGGTGAGGTTGCCGACGATTTCATAGGTTAAGGTTCCGGAGCGGGCGACAACGCCAATTGGGCCTTCCACGAAGTACTTGTTGGGGGGAATCCCCATCTTGCACCTGCCTGATGAGACGATCCCGAACGTGTTTGGACCAAGTACAATCGTACCTTTGCGATTGGCGTAAGATACCATTTGTATTTCGTCATGAACCGGAACGCCTTCGGTAACCACTACGACCACGCCAATACCGGCATCAACAGCCTCAAAGACGGCGTCTTTGGTGAAAGGCGCAGGAATGAATAAAACGGATGCGTCAATCTTTTGGCTTTCGCAGGCTGCAGCTACACTGTCAAAAATAGGGACGCCTTCCACCGTAGCTCCGCCTTTGCCGGGTGTAACGCCGGCAACAATCTTGGTGCCGTAGGCAAGCATCTGCTTGGTATGAAATACGCCCTGGTTGCCAGTTGCGCCCTGGACAAGCACGTTGGTATTCTCATCAATGATAATAGCCAATTTAACAACTCCTCCTTGTCAAAGCTTTTCATAAACCACGTTATTTGTTTACAAGCAAATGTAGCGAAAGATTCTACCTAGCCCTTGGCAGCCAGTTGGACCGCTCTTTCGGCAGCTTCCGCCATAAAGTCAAATGCTTCAACACCGATTGAAGCGAGAATTTCCCGGCCTTCATCCTGGTTTGTGCCGACAAGTCGGATTACCAAGGGGCATTCAAAACCAACGGATTCCTTAATATCTTTTACTGCGAGAGCAACTTGATCGCAACGGGTAATCCCGCCGAAAATATTGATGATCATAGATTTGGGTTTCTTGGCAATAAGCAGTTCCAGAGCTTTGGCAGTAGCTTCCCGGCCCGTTCCGCCGCCGCAGTCCAGGAAGTTGGCGGCAGAGCCACCGTAATACTGAATAGTATCTAGTGTTCCCATAGTAATACCGGCACCGTTCGCCATAACGGCAATATTGCCATCCAGGTCGACAAAGGAAAGCCCCAGGTCGTGGGCGGCTTTTTCTGTAGCAGAACGCTCTTCAACGTACGGCAAATTTTTCTGACGGAAGAGGGCATCGTCGTCTATGGTGACTTTGGAGTCAGCAGCAATAACCTTATCATCACTGAATACCAGCGGGTTTATTTCGACCAGTTCGGCATCATTCTGGATAAATATCTTGTAAAGCGTCTGGATAATCTTGACCAGTTGCTTGCCGTGGGGGCTGCTTAAAGGTGTTCCCATCCTTCTGACTACATCACGGGCAATATATGGCTGCATACCAAGAGCCGGGTCGATGTGTCTTTTAATAATGAATTCCTCTGCTACTTCTTCAATATCCATGCCGCCGTGAGCAGAAGCGATAAGCACAGGCATCTTCGCAGCACCGTCGATAGTAATGGACATATAAAGCTCTTTATCAATTTTTAATTTCTCTTCAACCAATAAAATATTTACGGGAAGCCCCTGGATGGTCATCCCGAATATTTCATTCGCTGCTGCTGTGGCTTGTTCAGGCGTGTCCGCGAACTTAATTCCCCCGGCTTTACCTCTCTTGCCTGATAATACCTGTGATTTAATTACTACGGGCTTTCCAATTTCCGCCGCAACAGCACCCGCATCATTCGGGTTCGTAATCATTCTGCCCTTCGGAACCGGAAGGCCGAACTTGGCGAAAAGCTCTTTACCCATATACTCGAACATTTTCACTGGCTAAATCTCTCCCCTCTGGTTAATTAACGCTGTAAGTAAAAACGATTACAAATCTATTTTAATGAATTAACAATTAAATCCCGATTGTTGACTCTCATTCCTGCTTCAAAACCCGAACCAACCCACACACAACACCTTGGCAAGAAATCTTAAGTAAAAAGATTGTCTTTCTAATCTTCTAACATAACAACTTCTTCCTTCGGTTCCAGTTTATCTACGCCTTTTTAGATTCCCCCCTTCTGTCGCTCCCTTCGCAAAGCAATCGCCGGCAGATACTCATAGCATAATAATTAAAGACTTACTTCATCCAAGGGGCGGCTTTAATTTTTTAGATCTTAATGATTCGAAAGTAAATCGTAGTCAGGTTATCATGGTTTAATTAGCTTTTCAAAAGAGCCTAGCCCAACCTGTTAATCCTTACTGGTCGGGCAAAATCCCTATCCGGGAATTTGTATCGCTGCAATTTATTTCTGCCGGCTTATTTTTGAACAAGGTCAAGTCCTCAAAAATATTTTATTTAACCGAATAAATCTTGATACCCTCTTCATAAAGATCTCCGCCCAGGGTATCATTTACGACTACAACCGGGAAATTTTCCACAACCAGTTCGTGGATGGCTTCCGCTCCTAAATCAGGATAAGCAATAACTTTCGCTGTCTTAATACTCCTGGCAATAAGAGCAGCAGCTCCACCGATGGCTGCGAAATAGACACCCTTATATTGTTTTAAAGCTTTGATTACTTCCGGTGACCTTTTCCCTTTTCCAATGGAAGCTTTAAGTCCCAGTGCGTAAAGCTCCGGAGCGTAGGGATCCATCCGGTAACTGGTTGTTGGTCCACAAGAACCGATGACTTTGCCCGGCTTTGCCGGAGACGGCCCAACATAATAAATAACCTGCCCTTTCGGGTCAAAAGGCAGTTCTTTTCCCTGTTTAATGAGGTCTACCAGCCTTTTGTGGGCTGCGTCGCGTCCTGTATAGAGAATACCATTTAAAAAAACTTGCTGCCCGATTCTTAGTTTTTCCACCATTTCATCGGTTAGCGGGGTAGTAAGCCTTATCTGGGTCAATCGTTTCACCTCCCCTTATTTTTCAAGCAAATATATCGGGGTTAATTAATTATCTTACAGTAGCACTTCTTTGTGCCTGGCCGCGTGGCAGTTCAGGTTAACCGCCACAGGAAGGCTGGCAATATGGGCGCCGTAAATTTCAACATGCACTGCGAGCGCCGTAGTTTTTCCACCGAGACCCTGCGGCCCGATTCCGGATTTATTTATTTCTTTCATAAGAAATTCTTCTAGTTCTGCAATATCCGGATACTTGCTCTTTTCTCCTAGTTCCCTTAGCAAAGCTTCTTTGGATAGTAGAGCGGCCTTTTCATAAGTTCCGCCGATGCCCACGCCTACCACTATTGGAGGGCAGGGATTGGGGCCTGCTGATTTTACCGTATCGATGACGAATTTCTTGACGCCTTCAACACCATCTGCAGGTTTAAGCATTTTGATTGCACTCATGTTCTCAGAGCCGCCGCCCTTGGGTGCTACGATAATGCGCAGGTTTTCCCCGGGCACGATTTTGGTGTGAATAACCGCCGGCGTGTTATCTCCGGTATTCTTACGCTCCAGTGGATGGCTAACGATCGATTTTCTCAGGTAACCCTCGGTGTAGCCTCTCCTTACGCCCTCGTTGATGGCTTCGTAGAAATCACCACCTTCGATCCTTACATCCTGACCCAGTTCTACAAAAACAACGGCGAAGCCTGTGTCCTGGCACATTGGAACCTGCTCTTCCCGGGCAATTTCAGCGTTTTTCATCAGGATTTGAAGAATTTCCTTTCCTGTGAGTGATACTTCCGACTCATAACCCTTTTTGAAGGCTTCTAACACATCATTGCCCAGATAAAAATTAGCTTCCTGACACATTTTCATCACAGCTTCTGTAATCACACTGGTGTTAATGGTTTTTATTGTAGTTCCCCCCTTTGCTGTATGGTTGCTATTCTGTTCCCCAAAATATAAAAAGCAAGATCCGTACCATGATACCGATCTTGTCACTTCACCATAAACGCATGTGTCGCGAGACCCCGAAAACCTTGTATCCATTGCTTAATTCGAGAATATTGGCAATACTTTTCAAGTTTTGTCAGGGTGTATAAAAATGCTATTGTAAAAAAAAAGATTCTAATTTGTAGAATTGAGAGGGGCCTATCCCTTGAGACAAGCGGTATTTCTTAATCTTAGTAATCATTTCTAAATTTTAATATTTGAAGGTTTTATTTTTTTCAATTTATTATAAAGTGTTGCCAGTGAAATATTTAGGGCCTGGGAAGCGCGCCTTTTACCTTCGACTGTGTTACCGTATTTGGCCACGGCCTTACGAATCAATATTTCCTCCATCTGATCGATGGGCATTATATCTACATCTCGCTCTGGTAGAATCCGAGGCTGGTTAACATGCTGAATCAGGTTTTTTTTGACCAAAACTTCTTCATCAACGGTTACCATCACGCGCTCAATAACGTTTTGAAGCTCACGGACATTGCCGGGCCAGTCATAACTGAAGAGCACTTCTTCTGCATCTTTAGAAAGGCCCTTGACTTTTTTACCCAGTTTTCTATTAAGTTTAATGATTAAGTTGTTTACCAGTGCCGGAAGGTCTTCCTTGTGAACTCTTAGCGGAGGGATGGTAAGTTCAACAACATTCAGGCGATAATAAAGGTCTTCCCGAAATTTGCCCTGGCGGATTAAATCCCGAAGGTTCCGGTTTGTGGCCGCAATGACCCGGACGTCCACTTTAATGGTCTGATTGCCCCCAACACGCTCAAACTCCATCTCTTGCAAAACACGTAGCAACTTGCCTTGAAGCAGGAGGTTCATGTCTCCTATTTCGTCTAAAAAGATGGTTCCTCCATGGGCTAGTTCAAATTTTCCGATCTTGGATTTGATGGCGCCCGTGAAAGCTCCCTTGGCATAGCCGAAGAATTCGCTTTCCAGAAGGGTTTCCGGTATGGCTGCGCAATTAACTTTAATAAAAGGATTTTCCCGACGCATGGAGGTGCCGTGAATGGAGTGGGCAAACAATTCCTTCCCAGTGCCGCTTTCACCCAATAGAAGTACGGTTGATTTGCTGCGGGCCGACTTTTCGGCCAGATTGATGCACTTTTTAATTTCGATACTGTTTCCGATAATGTCTTCAAAAGAATACTTGCTTGTCGTTACCTGTCCCAGTTTATCCGTAAGATTTTCAATGATGGTACTACTTTTTTTCAGCTCCTCGATCATATTCATAATATCAGTAAAATGCTGAAATACTACAACCCCGCCTTCCATCTTTCCGTCCACGATGATGGGAGCGGAGTTTGCAACAACTTCAGCGTTGCTGCCACCTACTCTTGTCCTCTGTCCAAAAACTAGCTTGCCCGTTTTTAATAAATGAGCGAGAGCGCCGTCCGGAGAGCTCTCAAAGATATTCTTACCGATCCTTTCCTTTTCGGGAATTCCTGTGATGCGGGAAAAGGCGGGATTTACGTACTTAATCGTGCCTGTAATGTCCGCTACTTCGATAGCTTCCTGCATGGAATTCAGAATGGCAGATAATTCACCCTGAATTTTCGTAAGTTCTGCCATTTCTTCTTTTTCTTTGAGGACAACCATCATCAGATTTGCGGCTTTATGCTCCATCAATGCGGTGTAGCTGTGCCTTATCTGCTGAATGTTGTCCTTTACTTTAGGGTCTCCTGTTACTTCAATAATAATGTCCAGACCCGGAAGCCTTGTGAGCTCGTTGTAGTTTGCTGTAATAAAGATACCATCTTCACGTGCGGCCAAAATACCTGGAGCTGCGGGATTGATATCAGCTACTCCTAAAATTTCAACTTCCTCCATCGCAGTTAACATCCTGTAAATAGAATAACCGCCCATGCCGGCGCCAACTATGGCCACTTTATATTTTTGCATCCCAACCCCCCTCCCTGACATTCTTTCTAAATTCATTCTACATGGAAGGGATGCATCCTTCTAAAAGTTAAAAAAATATTTGTATAAAAATGTACACATTTTACGAACAAGCGTTTCACCCCTCTCCCGATTGTGTTATAATACTATAAAATAATCAATAAATAAGGGTTGGTGAAATAATGGGTGATGATCTAACCCCCAAGCAGGCAGCCATCTTGACATTTATTAAGGAGAGCATTCGTCAGAAGGGCTACCCTCCTTCAGTCAGGGAAATCGGACAGGCTGTGGGTTTGAGTTCAAGCTCAACCGTACACGGGTACTTGAAAAAACTAGAGGATAAAGGATGCTTGAGGCGCGACGCTGCCAAGCCAAGAGCCATGGAGGTCTTGGACGATTTTTGGGGGAGTCGGGTGGATTGCGTCAATGTTCCACTACTAGGACTTGTAGCAGCGGGTGTACCTCTTTTAGCTGTGGAAAATAGGGAGGAGATTTTTCCACTACCTACTCATTTCACCGGTGCAGGAGAATTTTTTATGCTGGCGGTACGGGGGGACAGCATGGTTGAAGCCGGGATTTTAGAGGGGGATATGGTTGTTGTCCGGCGGCAGCATGATGCTAACAATGGGGATATCGTCGTGGCCTTACTCGAAGAAGAAGCTACTGTAAAAAAGTTCTACAGGGAAACCGACCGGATTCGCCTACAACCGGAAAATCGCCTGATGGAACCGATCTATACAACTGATCTGCAGGTTCTTGGTAAAGTGATTGGGTTGGTCCGAAAGATTCATTAAAATAAAAAAAACCGCAGTAGCGGTGTTTTTTTTTGGGGGTTTGCCCTGGAACTGGTATTATGGCATTTTTCCCGACTGCGGCAACTGGTTTAAATCCTCAACACAGCGTAACAAATCCTGTCCAATCACATCTCTGAATTCATCATAAATAGGTATCAAAACCCGTACCCATTCTTCTTTTTCGGCCTCGGACTGATGGTGTACCTGCACCTTGCCGGAGGAAACGATCCGCTGCAGATCTTCCTGGTTTATTTTTGAGGCCTGTTCGCGCTCCCAATCCGTCACTTCGCACAAGGTTTCCTCTAGAAGAGATCGTACATCTTCAGGAAGGTCGGACCAGAAATCAGCATTGGTTATAATAACATATCCCATGTAACCGTGGTTTGATATAGTAAGATAGGGCTGTACCTTAAAAAGATTCTTGGAGCAAATATTGGACATCGTGTTTTCTTCTCCGTCGACTGCCTGGAACTCCAGTGCCCGGTAAAGATCATCAAAAGATACTTCAACCGGGTAGGCGTTTAACTTTTCAAACTGTTTTTTTAAGACATTGCTATTAATCATAACTCTAAATGTTAATTCATTGAAATCTGACGGGTTAATCAAAGGCCTTTGGCTGTTCGTCATTTGTTTAAAGCCGTTGTCCCAGAAAGCCAGGGCCTGCATCTTATGCAGGTTTAACCCTTGGTATAATTGTGTTCCAATGCAGCCGTTCATAGCCTTATGGACAGTTTCTTCATCTGGAAAAGCGTAGGGAAGATCAAATACCTGCCATTGTGGAAATAACCCCGAAAGTTTGGATGTCGTCGGCGCAATCATCTGCACTGCCCCTGATTGAAGGGCCTGAATTTCTTCACCGTCTTTAAACAGGGTGGAGTTTGGAAACACCTGTACTTCAATCCTCCCGCTTGACCTTTCTTTAACCAGTGCTGCAAAACGTTGGGCTGCACGTCCCTTCGGTGTGTTTTCAGTAACCACATGGGAGAACTTGATTACGATCTTTTCTTCCGGGCTCACCTGTTCCAAGTCCTCTACCCGCTCACCGCACCCGGCAAGAAGGATGAGCATCAACAGGGCAAACAGGAGCAGGGACATCCGGGTTATTTTGTTTGATACCGCTCTTCACCCCCTGCCCTGAGATTACTTCTTTAAAGTTCGAACCCCGATCTCAAATATATAAAAGTATTTGCCTGAATACAACGAAAAGTTAATAAAATTAATATTGGTTATTAAAATCCTCTTTATTCCAGGGTTCTATACCGGTTCACTGGACGTCCCACCGACCCGTATTGCAATTCCAGGATGACCCTGCCTGATTTTTCTAAAAAATCAAGGTATCGCCTGGCTGTAACACGGGCCAGTCCTACACCCTCGGCAACTTCCTCAGCTGATAAGGCAACCCCTTCTTTTAGCAAATGAAGGTAGACCTGTTTTAGCGTAATTTCATTTAACCCTTTAGGAACGCCTTCATCCATCTGCTGCCCGCGGCTCAGCGCTAAACTGTCAATTTCATTCTGGTTCATCTGACTTTGGCACTTAAAACGGTTGTGTAAAGTAGCGTAGCAATTGAGTGCCGCTTTCAGGCGGGTAAATTTAAAGGGTTTAACAATATAGTCTATTGCTCCATAACGAAAAACATTTTGAATGGTTTCAGCGTTATGCGCTGCGGTGACAATGATTACATCGGTCGGTAGGCCAATTCGTCTGATTTCTTGAAGCGTTGTCACGCCGTCAATATCCGGAAGAAATATATCCAGGAGAACAAGGTCGGGGGTTAATTCTTTCACCATATCGATGGCCTCGCGGCCGGTACGGGCGGTTCCTGCTACCCTGAATCCCTGCACGGCATTAATAAAGCCCCGGTTCACTTCGACTACCATGGGGTCATCCTCAATAATTACAACGTCTATTTGGGACATTTACTCAACCACCTTCTTGCATCGGTTATTTTTGATTACCCTGCTCCTTCGGGATATTTATGCGAAACACGATACCCCCATCTTCTCCGCTTTGGATTGATATAGAACCCCCAGCCAGATTTACATAACGTTTGACAAGGTACAACCCTAGGCCGCGATTGACAGAACCTTTCGTTGAAAAACCTCGACTAAATATGATTTCACGCATGTCTATCGGAATGCCCGGGCCCAAATCCCTTACCGTAATGGTCAGGCGTTCAGGATTGTCGGACATTGAAAAAAACACCTTTCGCCGGTTAAGTTCTTCCAGGCGCACTGCGTCCAAAGCGTTTTCAATCAGGTTTCCGATGATTACAACGAGGTCTCCTGTTTGCAGACAGGATGGGAGTTCTTTGAGACAAGTTTTGCGGTCAATCTTTAATTCTGCGCGGAGCTCTTTGGCCCGATCGAATTTACCTAACAGTAGCCCGGCGATACTGTCGTCAAATATGTTTTTGGTCAAAAGCCCGGTAATTTCTTGCTGTTCCTCGGCAAGATCAAAAATGTAGTCCAGAGCATGGTCGTACTTTTCCAACTGGATCAGGCCGGCTATAGTATGGAGCTTGTTTTTATGCTCGTGGTTTTGAACCCTTAAGGCTTCAATAAAAGCTTTAACCCCTGTCAACTCTTCGGCCAGCCTATTAACATCCGTTTTGTCTTGAAATGTAGCGACTGCTCCGATAATCTCCCCCTTGAATTGGACTGGTACCCTACTCACCAGGACCACTGTATCGTTCAAAAACATCTGATGATTAATTTGGGCTTCCCCAGTTTGAAGGACTTCCGGCAGTGGTGAATAGGGAATAATGTCTGTTATTTCGTGCCCGGTCAGGTCATCACATGCTTTTCCGAGGATGCGCTTGGCCACGTCATTAGCGATGGTGATGCGTCTATCTCGATCAATTGCAATAACTCCCTCGCTCATGGCCTGAAAAACCGCCACCCGCTCTTCCAAAAGCCGGGCAATTTCTTCCGGTTCAAGGCTGAACATAGCACTTTTTATTTTCCTGGCTAGATAAAGGGAGCCCAGTAGGCCGACAATTAGACCCATACCTAGGGAGTAGTATAGCTGAGTTTGAATGGTCCTTAATAAAAAGCCGATGGTTGGAATTAAAATCCCGACCACGACCACACCCACCTGGCGAGTTCCCTCTTCAACCTTAACGGGCACGAATGCCCGCACAGACGGCCCCAGTACGCCTTCTGCACTGGAGAGATACTCATTGTTGGCAAGAGCCGGACCCAGGTCAAGGTCGGCAAATCTTTTGCCAATCCGGTCTTCCACCGGGTGAGAATACCGGATGCCTTCCATGTCCACAACGACAATATACTCCACACCTGTGGCCAGACGTGTACGCTCTGCAATGGGCTGAATGGTTACGGCCCCGTCCGGCTCGCCAATATTTTTTTGAATTTCGTCGGACTGCGCCAGGGTGCGGGCAATGGCCATGGCACGCATCCCGGATTCTTTCTCAAATGTTGTAGATATTTTTTCAACAACAAAGATACCACCGATTATAATCGCAAGAAAGACGGATCCAAAAGACAGGATGGCTATTTTGGTGCGCAGAGTATAAAATTTTGGATTTATTTTTAACATTATAAAATCTCCGTAGGTGTTATTTAGACAAAAACTACGGATTTCCTGCTGTATAAAGAACTAAATAAGCAAAATAGAACATTATAAACAGAAGTGCTTCCTACTTTCGTAGGAAGCACTTGCAAATATCCCGGTCATTAATAAAACTTGTAAAAGCCTCTAAGGCAAACCCCCCCATTCCCTTGGTGTGCCAGATCTGATAGAGAAACCGGGTCAGGTCCAGTTCAGCCAACGGGACTTCAACAACTCTTCCCAGCTCAAGGGTTTCCTGGACAGCACACCTGGAAACGATGCTCACACCCAATCCTGCCTCAACAGCTGTGATCACCGACCGGGTGCTGCCCAATTCCATGGAACATGGAATTTTATCGAGAGAAATCTTTTTCTTCTCCAGCTTTTTCTCCAGGGTCCGCCGGGTGCCCGAACCTTGCTCTCGCAGGACCATGGTCTCGTTTTTTAAATCAAAAACAGTAAGAACCTCCAAACTTTTCGCCCACCGATGAGAACGGGGTACGATCAGCACCATTTGATCCTCCAGCCAGGGCACACACTCAATGCCCTCACTATTAGAGGGCACACCGGTAATGCCAAGGTCAATCTCCCTCTCACGGACCCATTGGTCCACCTGTCCGCTTCCGGCAACCTTTAAAGTGATTTGAATCCCCGGGTATTTCTCCTTGAATCCGCCAATTAAAAGAGGAAGAATGTATTCGCCTGGGATAGTACTGGCGCCGACCACGAGGTGTCCCGTTTTAAGCCCTTTTAAGTCTTCAAGGCCTGCCTTTATCTTTTGATAGTGCCTGAGCATTCTTTTTGCTTCAGGATACAGAACCCGCCCCGCCTCGGTAAGTATGACCTTTTTATCCCCACGTTGAAATAAAACAGCCTGGAGATCCTCTTCCAGTGCCTTGATCTGAAAGCTAATGGCCGGCTGGCTCATATATAGCTGACGGGCGGCCTTTGTAAAGCTATGCAGTTCGGCAACCCATAAGAATGCCTCCAATTGCTTAAAATTCATAACAGCACCACGCTTTGACGTCCTATTTGGCAGTCTTATAAGAATAAGGCTTTTGACAAAGATAAGACAAACCCTTTTTTTTATCGATCAAATTTCAAATAACCCTAGAAACCGCTCCTAGCGCCGGAGCTCATCTTTAAGCTAAGTTGTAATATTTATTCTTAAAGTTAAATTCTAGCTATTACAGTGAACTAACTCCCTTGCCGCTGAAAGAATTGCCAGGCGGACATAATCTTTCGAGAGCCCGCCCTGCAAATAGATGTTATAGGGTGGGCGGACGGGGCCGTCTGCGGTCAACTCCAGGGAAGCGCCCTGGACGAACGTACCAGCGGCCATTAGTACCGGGTCATCGTAACCCGGCATGGCGTTTGCCTCCGGGCGCACATGGGAATCAACCGGGGAAGCCCCCTGCAGCCCCCTGCAAAAGGCTAGCATTTTATCCGCTGTACCGAGGCGGATTACCTGTACGATGTCGTTCCGCTGCCCGTTATAAGTTGGTAAAACTTCAAACCCCAGCCTTTCAAAGAATCTTGCCGTAAAGACGGCCCCCTTGAGGGCCTCCGCCACGGTATGGGGAGCGAGATACAACCCCTGGAAAAGTAGCCTCTGGTATTCCCCGGATGGCCCGACTTCGGCGCCTATACCTGGCGCGCTCCACCTGTTGGCAGCCATCTCCACATATTGAGATCGGCCTACAACGTAACCTCCGGTTGGAGCCAGCCCGCCCCCGGGGTTCTTAATCAACGAGCCGGCTATCAGGTCGGCTCCCGCTTCGATAGGCTCCTCTTCTTCCACAAACTCACTGTAACAGTTGTCCACAAAAATAACCGTATCGGGCTTTCTCTGCCGGATATATTGGATAATAGACCGCAAAGCACCGATGCTAAGGGAGGGGCCGCGCCCGTATCCCCTTGAGCGCTGAAGCATGACCATTCTTGTTTTTTCATTCAGGGCCTGTCCCACTGTGGAATAGTCAATGCCGGTATCCGTAGGGTCTACCTGCCGGTAGACAACACCAATATCCTTTAGTGAGCCGTACGCTTGCCCGCGCAGTCCGATCATCTCACCCAGGCTATCATAGGGCTCTCCCTGAACGGATAAAAGCTCGTCTCCGGGACGCAGGACCCCGTATAAGCAGAGTGCAATGGCATGGGTGCCAGATACGATTTGGCCCCGCACAAGCGCCTTCTCAGCCCGGAACACATCGGCATAGACTTCCTCCAGGACTTCCCGTCCGCAGTCTCCGTACCCGTACCCTGTGGACCCCTTGAGGTGAAAATCACTGACTCGGGCCATGTTAAACGCTTTAAGAACCTTGGCATGGCTCTTTAGCGCCCTATTTTCAATACAACGGTAAACATACTGGACTTCCTCTTCCACTTCCTGGGATAATTTTTCCAGGTTATCTTTATGCCTTTCTGACATTCATCTCTCCTCGAAAAAAATATAATCGCTCTATTATATGTCATCCAGGGGCCCTTCCAGGTCTTCCCTTTTAATAAGCATAAGATCCATGCGGCTCAGGTCACAGTTTTGTTCCAGCAACCGGACCGCCTGCCGACGCATGGCCCGCTCAATCAGGTTCCGCACAAGCCTTGCGTTACCGCTGTGTTCATGCCGCTTCTGCTCTTTCTCAACTGTAAAGCGGAGTTCTTCCATGGCCCCGTTAGAAAGGCTGTATTGCTTTCTTTGAAGCATTATGTCCGCGATGGCCAGCAGTTCCACAGTGGTATAATCGGGGAAGGAAATATGCACGGGAAAGCGGGACCGCATTCCCGGATTTACTTCTACAAACCAGTCCATCTCGTCCTGATAGCCGGCCAGAATCAGAATCAGGTTGTCCCTGTGGTCTTCCATCCCCTTGACCAGGGCATCGATGGCCTCTTTCCCAAAGTCTTTCTCTCCGCCCCGTGCCAGGGAATACGCCTCATCAATAAAAAGAATTCCACCCAGGGCCTTTTTTATTTGCTCCCTGGTCTTTTGCGCAGTGTGACCAATAAACTCTCCGACCATGTCGGCACGTTCAACCTCGATCAGGTGACCCTTTGGGAGTACGCCCACTTCTTTAAAAAGCTTACCCAGGATCCTTGCCACGGTCGTCTTCCCGGTGCCTGGGTTCCCTTTAAAAATCATATGCAGGACCAGGGGTTCTGTAGCAAGCCCTTCTTTTTGCCTTCTCTTTTGGATTTCTACAAAAGCATAAATCTCCTGGATTAACTTTTTAACCCCATGAAGCCCGGTCAGGTTGTTTAGTTCCAACAAAATTTCCCGGGCACTGCTGCGCCGATTTGGGTCTTCCGGGGCACGGGAGGCCTTGCTGGCGGGCTGGATGGAGTACTGCGTTTTCAGGGTTCTGATAACGCCTTTCCGCGCTGTGCTGCCGTCAGGCTCGTGGCCGTTCCAAATATTGATTTTCAAGGAGTTCCGCCACCTCACTCGGGCTTATCTATCATTATCAGTATACGCCCGGGGTGGATTTTTACGACCTAAAATATAAGCCTCTCGGTGGAGAGGCCAGCCGGTCCACGATCAGGAGCCCTTTGTTTCAGAAAACGAAGTGCTAACCGGTTTAATCGGGCTAACCGTGGAAATTGCATGCTTATAGACCATTAGTTGTTTTCCATCACTTTCCAGGATAACCGTAAAGTTATCAAAGCCCCTGACCAGTCCTTTTAGCTGGAAGCCATTTATAAGGAAAATGGTAACGGGGATATTCTCCTTCCTCACCTGGTTCAAAAAGGCATCCTGTAGATTAATTTGGGGTCTTGTCATTTTGGGAGCTCCCTCCGATGGATTATATTTTTCTTATTTGTCATTCTACAAACCTTATAATACTCCTTCTATCGATTCTGTTATTTCCTGGGCTACTGCTTTTAAACCTCCCATTTCACCTATTTTTAACCATCTTATTCTATGGTCCCGGCGAAACCAGGTTAATTGCCTTTTTGCAAAACGCCTGGTATTCCTTTTTAAAATCTGGACAGCCTGCTCCAGGGTTACCTCACCTGAAAGATAATTAATTATCTCTTTGTAGCCCAAGCTGTGCATGGAACTGAGTTCCGGGCTGTAGCCTTTTTTTAAGAGCTGCCGAACCTCATCAACAAGCCCGGACGAAATCATGCTTTCAACTCTTTGCTCAATGCGGCTGTATAGCCGTTCCCTTTCCATTGTCAGACCAAACATTAAAAGGTTATACAGGGGCTGGTCGTTCTCATCCCTGTATTGGTGGCTGGAAATGGTTTTCCCGGTTAAATAGTAAACCTCCAAGGCACGAACGACCCGCCTTAGATCCCTCGGGTGCAGCCTCAAGGCGGTAGTGGGGTCTACTTCCATGAGTCGCCTGTGAAGTGAACCAGGACCGTTCTGGCCGGCCTCTTTTAAAAGGCGGTTTCGTAAAAGAGGGTCTCCCCCGGTGCTGCTGAAATCGTATGGATCAACTACGGCGCGAATATAAAGTCCTGTTCCGCCTACCAGGATGGGCAGTTTATTCCTTTTTGTAACCCCGCCAATAACTGCCCGGGCCTGCTTCTGAAACAATGCTGCACTGTATTCCTGATCCGGCTCCACAATATCAATCATATGGTGGGTTATGCCCCGCATCTCGGCCAGCGTGGGTTTCGCTGTTCCAATATTCAGGCCCCGGTAAACCAGTGCAGAATCTGCCGAGATAATCTCCCCACCCGCCTCTTCGGCCACCATCACGCCTACCTCACTTTTACCGGTGGCCGTCGGTCCGGCAATTACTAGAAGAGGGTGCAGCTTTAAAGCATTATGGCTCATGTTACCAAGTTCTTCCTCTCGATTACCCCATAAACAACTGGGGCATACCTTCCTCCGTCAACCCTATCGAATCCCAGGCGCTCGAATTCGTTGCTTCCCCGCCTTTCCTTCATAACGACTCTCCTGGCCGCTGTCCTCAAGGCCAGGCCTATGGTCTCGCGATCAACCGGGTGAGGATTGGCCAGGACCCTCATGGCGTCCATGTATGGTGAATGGAGCCTGGGCAAGCGAAACATCGGGTCGAAGTAGACGACGTCATAACTTTGGGGCGCTAAACCAGCAAGATATTCCCTGTGGTTTATGTTGATGACTCCTATCCTCCGCATAGCCCGGGTAAGCTCTTCTTCTGGATCGGGATAGGTTGAAAGGCCGTGCCGAACTAGTGCCGAGATTACACAGGAGTCTTCAAGTCCGGTGACCCTTCCGTTAACACCTACAACAGAGCTGGCCACGATCGAATCCGCCCCCAACCCAAGAGTGCAGTCCAGGACACGATCCCCGGGACGTAAGGACATGGCATTAATCATTTGGTCAGTTTTCCCATTTTTCAGCCCGTTTATACGCAGCTTGGCAAGGCCTGGATGGAAAAAAAATTCTTGTCCCCCGGTGAAATAAGAAACCCTGTGGGTTGATACGACCACTAGTCCCCGTACCTGCAGCCTAGCGGTCAGAGTTTTTAAGGATAAATCATTCCTCTCTGCAAAGGGTGCCTGCAACTCATCCGCAAACTGCTTCCCCAGGTGAATGCCGGCCTGTGACGGGCGGTGGGAAGTGGTTACGGCAAAGCTCCGATTGAATTCTGCTGCTTCCTGGTGATGGCCTGCCAAGTCTCCACTGCTCCTTCTAAGAGTATTTAGCGCTTAAAGCGGGTTTCCAGATCCCTGTAAGACAGATGAATCACCGTTGGTCTTCCATGAGGGCAGGTAAACGGGTTATTTGTTTGGGTCAGACGTTTCAGCAGCGCATCCATGGAGTCTATTGATAGCTTATCTCCCGCCTTGACGGCATTCCTGCAGGCCATCGAAGCAGCCAGGCGATCATAAAATTCAAACTGGTCTAAACCCCGTCCTCTTTCCCTGAAAAAATCAAGCAGATCCAGAAATAAACTTTTCTCCTGCCCGGCGGGGAAGCAGGTTGGGACGCCCCTCAGCAAAAAGGAATTATCCCCAAAATGTTCAAGGATAAAACCGGCATCGGCAAACCAGAGTACTCGCTCGGTAAGGACCGCGGCATCCCGGTAATCTAGTTCCAGCATCACCGGAATGAGAAGACACTGGCTTTGTTTTTCGCCTTTTGAAAACAGGTAGCTTTCGTACAGGATTCTTTCGTGCGCGGCGTGCTGAT
>DHTR01000075.1:54347-70635 GCA_002408725.1 Pelotomaculum sp. UBA5255 | reverse complement strand
GCGGCGTGCTGATCCACAATATAAAGGCCTTCCTCGCTACCGGCCAGGATGTAGGTGGGAGGTAGTTGGGCAAGGGCGTTTAAAATGGGCAGTTGGTTTTGCCTGTGCAGACTTCCGGCCGTTTTTTCATCCACATCTGCAGTGTGGTCCGTTGTAAGAGAGCCCGCCACCCGATTGTTTTCCAATGTAAGGGGTTTGGCGCTGACAGTCCTGTATTCTGCCGTGACCGGCTCACAAAAAGCCATCTCCATTCCGGGAGGAACCCGCGAGGCTTGTTGCGGTTGAATGGTTAATTGGATCTGGTTTTCTTCCTGTCTACCGGATTCAACCTTCGGTCGGGTTATTTTTGTTGACGGGATAATCTCTTTTACGCGGAGCGCTTCCATCAGTGCACGGGTCACTAGTTTGGCAGTCTTTTCTTCTTCTAGGAGCCTGACCTCTAGTTTTGCGGGGTGCACATTTACGTCCAAGAACTCCGGCTTCACCGATAAAGCCAGCACGGTAACCGGCCTGCGACCTTGCGGCAGTAAGGAGTGATAAGCTTCCTCGACTGCTGTGGTGACAACCGGGCAACGTACATAGCGGCCGTTTATAATTACCGTGATGTGGCTGCGGGTACTGCGGCTTAAGGATGGTTTACCGGTCAGTCCGTTTAAGGTTAGACCTTTTTCAGAAAAATGAACGGGGAGCATTTCCTTTGCCAACTGAGTTCCGTAAACAGCCGTTACGGAGTCCAGTAAGTGGCCGAAACCCGGCGAGTAGAATACGCGCCTTCCTTTGATTTTCATCTCGTATCGAAGATCCGGTCGGGCTAAGGCCAGGCGGGAAACCAGTTCCCCGCACAGTGAGCCTTCCGAGGACGGGCTTTTCATCGCTTTTCGCCGGGCAGGGGTATTGTAAAACAAATCCCTGACCAAAACGGTCGTGCCGGCGGGGCATCCTGCCGGCGCTACGGCGACGATGTCGCCCCCTTCAACTACCGCCCGGGTTCCGTTTAAAGCGCCGTGAGCTCTGGTCGTAACGGTTAAGCTCGAAATGGATGCGATACTGGGGAGTGCTTCTCCCCTAAACCCCAGGGTTGCGATTCGGCAGAGGTCGAAGGCGCACTTAATTTTGCTTGTAGCGTGGCGCTGGAAGGCTAGAAGCAGGTCTTCCTCGCTCATTCCGCATCCGTCATCAGACACGCTGACGGATGCCAACCCCCCTTCCTCGAGGTCCACAATGATTCTTTTAGCCCCGGCGTCAATTGAGTTTTCCACAAGTTCTTTGACCACCGAGAAAGGTCTTTCCACCACTTCTCCGGCGGCAATTTGGTTGGCAGTTAAGGGGTCCAGGATCATGATTTTTGGCAAACTTTCCACCTGCTATCCTTCCGAATGCCACTCTTTTCCACTATCGGCATCATATCCAAAAAAGGTGTCCGTTGACTTATCCTGAAGATAAATATAGCGGTAGATGCCCCCGTGCTTGGATTGGTGATAGGTGTTTGCCGCCTCGGATCGGCATTTCGAGCAGGCCGCAAAAGGTACGGACAGACATTTCACTTTGCCGGACTTTCCACTACCGTGATTAGCATCCGATTCAATGGATAAATAGCCCGGGCAGTGATCACAAAGCTTCAGCCTTTCGAGTTGACTCTCATCAATGTAATCGGTGTCGTAGAAAACTCTTTTGTCTCTTTCGTAAAACTGTCCCTGGATGTACCTTGAGTCCGGCGGCACCTGATCGCGTAACTGCCAGTAATGCAGCAGTTGATCCACCAATTTGCGCACCTGACCCAAACGTTCGGGGCTTTCCTTGAAGCGCCCCGGCCAGTAGTCCGGTTCCCGTACATTGGTGTAGTCCAGTCCCGCCAGGGCCAGGATGATAGCCATGTTTACATAAGGCAGGGCGGTTTCAATGGCATAGCCCCCCTCCAGTACGGCCAGGTCCGGGCGTAGCTTTTCGGTCAACTGGGCATAACCCTGGGCACTGATCCGCATGCTGCCCAGGGGGTCGGTAAAATGATTGTCCTGCCCGGCTGAGTTTACAATAAAATCAGGCTTAAACTCCGCCAGGATCGGCAAGATCAGGTTATCCAACAAGTAGAGCAGACTTTCATCCGAGGTGCCCGGTTGCAGCGGAATATTAATGGTGCGGGCAAGCGCCCTCGGACCACCCAGTTCATAGGTAAAGCCCGTGCCCGGATAGAGAGTCCGACCATCCTGGTGAAAGGAAATAAACAATACATCCGGGTCGTGCCAAAAAATATTCTGGGTGCCGTCACCATGGTGAGCGTCGGTATCAATAACGGCCACCCGCTTGATGCCGTGCCGGCTTCGAAGGTATTCAATCATAACGGCTTCATTGTTAATATTGCAGAACCCTCTGTTCCCGTGGACCACCCGCATGGCGTGGTGGCCGGGGGGCCTGACCAGGGCAAAGCCGTTTTCAATTTGACCGGTAACGACCTTGTCGGCCAGCAAGATGGCTGCTCCAGCAGCAATTAAGTGTGCTTCGGTGGTCTGGTCCTCAACTCGTGGCACACAAAAGTGCGTCCTGGCGATATCATGGGCTGTTGCCAGGGACGGTTTGAATTCAAGAATTTGGGGAAGGTCCATAATCCCCTCTTCAAAAATCTGGTCGCGGGTATAAAGAAGGCGCTCCTCCCTTTCCGGATGGGTCGGCGAGATGGCCCAATCAAAGGCGGGGAAGAAGATTAAGCCGGTTTGCTTACATTTGAGTTTTTTCATCATATCCCCCCCCCTTCAAAACCTTGCCGGTGATTCCTCTGGGAGTTTGAACTGTGATATCAAAAAGCCTACCGGTTGTTGTCCAGTCCCTGATCATATTAAACACTTCCCGGTGGGTAATTTCAATTTCTTCAGGTTCAACATCCAGCCCGTATTTGGCAGCTCTTTGAATCAGCTTTTCTTTCGCCAGTTCCAGGGCCTTTTTTTCGTCGAAATGCCTGCGGTCCAGTTTGCCCTGCAGTCCCTCTTCCTGGATAATATAGTATTCCTGCTCAGTATCCGCTCTCAGGCTAATCTGCATCGTGGGCTTAGCGACAGCAGCGCCAATGGCGTTTGCCACTGGGGCATAAGGCGGGATAACCGGTTCGCATCTCAGTCTTGACGCAATTTGAGTGATCAAGCCGGAGGCGCCACCGCCCACCCCGACGACGAGGTTTGGCCTGACTTTTTTCTTCTGTAAGACTTCCCAAACAAGGTAGGCAGGCTCCTGCTCCCAGTCCAGAAACATCCGGTTAACCTCGGAGGCAATTCGGTCCACCACCATCTTGATGACCGTTTTTGCGACATCCGTTGCACTTAGATTCAGGGGTGTTCCCAGCCCGGCCATGGCCTCCCTGGCCTTTACCCCATCCCCAAGCTCTGTTAACCCAATAACCCGGAGGGCGTCGGTTGGTGTGGGCGCCGGCCCGCCCATGCAGTAGGCTGGGCCAAGCCTGACGGAACGTACGATAAAATCTTTTCCGGCCCGCTCCAAAGCGCTGTCACCGCCTACCGGAACAGATTTTACAGCCAGCGTGCGCACCTGGGTGAGTTGGTTCTCAAGCCTGGCGCCCTTGGATGAAAGCAGCGGTTGGCCGCTCAAAATCAGGGCCAGGTCGGTGGTGGTGCCACCAATGTCTACAACAACTGCCGTTTCACCGGGAGGGATCAGTGCCTGCACGCCGAGAGTGCTGGCCGCAGGTCCCGAGAAGATCGTTTCAACAGGCAGTTCCTCTGCATTTTCGAGGGACATTGTTCCCCCGTCAGCCTTTAAGATGAAAACATCTGCGTTGATTTCCCGCTTTGTCATCGCCTGCCGGATAGATTCAATAAAATAATGGTAGGGTACGCGGGTGGCACTGGTGAGATAAGTTGTGACCACTCTCCTGGGAAAGTTTAATTGGCCGCCGATCATAGAGCCCAGATCAACCTGCCAGGACGGGTATTTTTTCTGAATCATGTCTGCGACGTGCTTCTCATGGGATGTATTGCGGGGTGAGAACTTCCCGATTACGCAAACTCTACTGCATCCTTGCCTGGACAGGTCTGCCAGGGCTAACTCAAGATCCCGATCGTTTAGCGGGATAATCTCCCTTCCCCGGTAGTCAATGGCTCCGGGCAGTATATATGCCTTTGTTCCAAAATTATAAGACTCGTGGGCCAAGCCCGGACCGGGAATTAAAAGTAGAGCGACATCCTTATACTTGCGTTCTGCAATCAGGTTGGTAATCGTCGTTGTGCTGAAAACAATTCTTTCTAATTTTTTTACATCCACATCTTTTAGGACAGTATCAATGGCTTCCAGAACGGACACTAAAAGGTCCCTCCTGGTTGGCACTTTTGCAGTGGCGCGAACCAGGTTTTTTTCCAAAAGCACTGCGTCGGTAAAAGTACCCCCTACATCCACACCGACGTTCATTTTTCCTCCCCCTCATCAAGGTCAGGCAGAACCTGTTCATAACACCTTCATATTTCTTTTTCCAGCTCTTGACGAAGCTGGTGGAGCTGGTTGATGGCTTCCATTGGTGTCAGGTTTATAATATCCAGGTCGCGCAGTTTCTCCAAAACCTTTGCCTCTATACAGTGGTTCTTCTTCAGGAGTTGCGTCCGCGCAGGACAAGCCTCGTTTTCCCTGGCCGCTGCGGTCTGTGCCGGAGCCTCTCTTGATGATTCCAGATTTCTTAGGATTTCAGCCGAGCGGTTGATAATCTCTTCCGGCAGGCCGGCAAGACGGGCTACGTGAATGCCGTAACTGCGATCGGCCTTTCCTTTGACAACCTTCCTTAAAAAAATAATGTCATCGCCGTCTTCCTGTACCGCAACATTGTAGTTTGCGATTCCAGCAATTTGGTCCAGATCGGTCAGCTCGTGGTAATGGGTCGAAAACAACGTCTTTGCTCCAATTTTCAAGTGAATGTATTCGACCAGTGCCCGAGCTATGCTGATCCCGTCGTATGTACTGGTGCCACGCCCTACCTCGTCCATGATGACCAGGCTGTTTTTTGTTGCTCCCTTGACAATGGAACGGCATTCACTCATTTCAACCATAAAAGTGCTCTGCCCACCGGCCAGGTCATCCGATGCTCCGATCCTGGTAAAAATCCTGTCAACAAGGGGTATCCGGGCCATCGAAGCGGGTACAAAGCTTCCAATCTGGGCCATTAAGATAATTAAGGCGACCTGGCGCATGTAGGTGCTTTTACCGGCCATGTTGGGACCGGTGATTAAAACAAGGCGGCATTTCTCGCAATCCATCATGCTGTCATTGGGTACAAACTGCTCGGTTCCCAGAACTTGTTCTAAAACGGGATGCCGTCCATCCTTAATTACAAGTAGCCCATCCTGGCTGATCTGGGGTCTGGTGTAGCTTCCGGCAGCCGCCGCCTCTGCCAGTGAATAAAGTGCGTCGGCCCGGGCTACGGCAGCAGCGGAGCGCTGAATTCGCTGAATCTCCCCGGCTAATTTATTCCTGATTTCCAGGAAAAGACTATATTCGAGCTGTGCCAGGCGCTCTTTTGAGCCCAAGATCAAGTCTTCATATTCCTTTAATTCCGGCGTGATAAACCTCTCCGCATTAGCCAGGGTCTGTTTGCGCCGGTATTCTTCCGGAACCTGCTTAAGGTATGAACGGGTTACTTCTATGTAATAACCGAAGACCTTGTTAAATCCGATTTTCAGGGACTTTATGCCGGTGCGGGCGCGTTCCCGCTCTTCCAGTCCGGCCATCATATTTTTTGCTTCTCGACCGGCCCTGCTGAGCCGGTCCACTTCTGAATGGAAGCCTTTTTTAATCATACCGCCGTCTTTTAAAGAAGTGGGCGGGTCATCATCAATAGCCGTATTTAATAGATCCTGGACCTCCTCCATTGGGTCAATGAATCTACCTGTTTCTTTGAGCAAGGGCGCTTCGGCCTGTTCCAGCAGCATTTTCAGCGGAGGAAGATAACCAAGAGATTTCCTTAAGGCCACCAGATCACGAGCATTGGCAGTTCCAAAAGAAATTTTGCCGGCCAGTCGTTCAAGATCGTAAATATGTTTGAGTTCAGCTTTGAGGTCCTTGCGGTAAAGCGTCTGTTTAACTAGTGCCTCGATGGCTGTTAGCCTTGACTCAATCTTTTCAATTTCAAGCAGCGGTTGCTCTACCCAGTTCCGGATTAGCCTTCCGCCCATGGCGGTAACGGTATAATCAAGGACCGACAGCAACGTGTTTTTCCTGGAAGCGTCCGAGATAGAGAGGGTCAATTCCAGATTGCGGCGGGTTGTCGCATCTAGAAGCATATATTCCCCGGACCGGTAAAAGTGAATCTTCCGAATGTGCTTCAGGTCCCTTTTTTGAGTTTCACTTATAAAACTTAGAAGGGCGCCTGCAGCCGGAATTGATTGCCCTGCGTCGGGGGTTGCCAGGGTTTTAAGACAGTCTGCCCCAAACTGGTTTTTCAGTGCCTGGACGGCCCCGGCCGGATCAAAGGCTGCGTCCTTGTATCCGCTTATCGTCAGCGTACCCTGCAGCATTAATATTTTTGAAAGAGAGTCAATTTCAGAAAGGGGCATAATCATCTCGGCGGGCATCAGACGGGAGAGTTCCTCCATTAATGTCGACTCCGCCTTTTCTCCTGAAAAAGAACTCACCATGAACAGGCCTGTGGTAATATCGGTAACTGCAAAACTGAAGCCCTTTTCCAGCGGGGCAATACTTGCCAAATAATTGTTTGTTTTTGCTTCCAGTAACTGTCCTTCCATGACCGTTCCCGGAGTAACTACCCTGATTACTTCCCGCCTTACAATCCCTTTCGCCAGAGACGGATCTTCGACCTGCTCACAGATTGCCACGCGGTACTTTTTGGCAATGAGCTTGGCTATATAGGTATCTGAAGCGTGGTAGGGGATACCGCACATAGGGACCCGTTCTTTTGCGCCCCCGTCCCTGCCGGTCAGGGTTATCTCGAGCTCTCGAGATGCAAGCAGGGCGTCATCAAAAAACATTTCATAAAAATCGCCCAGTCGAAAAAAAAGAATGGCGTCCGGATATTGCTTTTTAATCTCAAGATACTGCCTGATCATCGGTGTAAAACTCACCGAACCCCCCCCTGGTGTTCATTATAACATATGGTATTGTAAACCAAAAGAAAAACCCCCCAGTTCAAGGGTTGTGAAACCCTTTGGAAGGATTGATCAAAGCGGTCAAAACCCTTGTGGGGAGCTATCTCAAAGTGACAACTACAGTAAAATACTGTTAATACCTTTCAGGGTGTACTAAATAGGGTAGAATCGACTTAGTGACAGCCACATCCGCAAGAACCTTCACCACATACACTTTCACAGCTGTTGCATTCGGCTCCCAGCGCAATGGATTCTCCAATAATCCGGTTGATTTCTGCTAAAACCTGCTCAAAACTTTGCCGCGCATTAAAGAAATTAAAAATCAGCGGATTTTCTGTCATTTGCTTTTCAAGCTCTTCTATTTCTTTTTTTTGTCCTTCTGTCAATACATGCCCCTGGGATTGGATCATTTGAAAGGCTCGCTGTTTTTCTTGAAATGCATCGATAATGCTTCGGGATTCAAGGTTTTGAAACATCTTCGCTTCGGCTTCCCTGACATCAATCAGCTCTTTTGATTTGGATATTTCTGCTGCAAGCTCTTTTGCTTTATTGTATACGACGGATGCTGACATCTTTTTCACCTCCTGCCTTTGCGGCCCTTCTGCTCTTGGCGGAAGAAGGGCGGATTATGATCATGAACTTATGCCCTGCGGCCGACGAGATAGGTGAGATGGGCGCTATTAATCGTCACTGGCACAATGTGGCCGATTAAGCTCTGCTCACCGGGAAAAACGACCATCTTGCCACCCCTGTTTCTGCCGCAAAGGAAACGTTCATTCTTCATTCTTTCTCCTTCTACCAGGATCTCTTCGATCTGTCCCACTGCTTCTCTGTTCTTTTCCAGGCTGATGTCGTTTTGCAGCTTGATCAGGGTCTGGATACGCCTCTTCTTAACTTCCCCGGGAACCTGTCCTGCCATTTCCGACGCCGGAGTGCCCGGTCGATTGTTGTAGACAAATGTGAAGGCGCTATCAAACCGGACTTGCCTGACAAGATCCAGCGTTTGCTCGAAGTCCTCTTCTGTTTCGTTTGGAAACCCCACCATAATATCCGTTGTAACTGTGGAGCGGGGGAGTAACTTTTTTATGTTTTTTATAAGGCGAAGGTATTCTTCTCTAGTATAGCCCCTGTTCATTCTCTTTAGGATCTGGTTGCTACCGGCTTGAACCGGCAGGTGAAATTGTTCGCAAACCTTGCCGGATGAGGCAATAGTTTGAATCAGTGTGTTGTTAAAATCCCTGGGGTGAGATGTCATATACCGGATTCTTAAGATACCGTTTAGATCTTCTAATCTCTCCAGTAGTCCCGAGAAATCTAATTTTTGGTCAAGGTCTTTTCCGTAAGAGTTCACATTCTGTCCCAGTAAAACGACCTCTTTAAAGCCGTTCTCGCCGAGCTTGGTCACTTCCGCAATAATTTCTTCGGGATTGCGACTTCTTTCTCTCCCTCTTACATAAGGCACAATGCAGTATGTACAGTAATTATCGCAGCCGTACATGATGGTTACCCAGGCGCTAATTCCCGCTTTCCTTTTAACCGGAAGTCCTTCCGCAATACCCCTGGGAACTGGCCAGATCTCCGTAACAGGTTCTCTTTTTCCGGTGATTTTAACGATATGCTCCTCAAGACGGTGAAGGTTGTGGGTGCCAAATACCAAATCAACGTGCGGAAAAAGATGGCGGATTCTTGAGGCCATGCCTTTCTGTTGGGGCATACAGCCGCAGATAGCGATAATCAGTTCCGGATTTTTCGCCTTTTGCGCGCGCAACCGTCCTAAAAACGAAAACACCTTGTTTTCGGCGGTTTCACGAACACAGCATGTATTCAAAAGAATGATGTCCGCTTTTTCACTTTCAGCAACGGGAGCATACCCCATTTCTTCAAGGACTCCCGCCAATACTTCCGAATCGTGCTCATTCATTTGGCAGCCGAAGGTTTTAATATAATAAGACCCCAATGAAGCATAATCCTTCCTGATTAAAGTCACAAAACTATTATACTTGCAAAAGGTCATCATGGCAAACGTTCCAGCAAATACCTTGCTGTGTAACATTTCCAGAACAGGTTTTAAATATGAGCCTGAAAAAAGATTCCTGACATTCGCAGGATTGGCTCAAGACGCAAATAGTTCTTTTATGCTAAAACTAAGAGCATAGTATATTTTAATTCATAGAAACTAAAACCTGTAGGATTCTTCTCTTTTTTCTAGAAGATTATATATGTTGTTTGATAAGATACTTGGGTAGGAGGTGTGTCACTTGCTGGAAAGAATCGCTGGAGTTGCTGTTCTGGCCGGATTAATCCTGTCGGTTGTGGGTTCGGTTATAGAACATTCCGATCTCAAAACCTCAGGAGTTCTAATTCTTTTGATAACGGCCACGATTGCCGGCTATCGGTTTTTAAAATTTCACGTTACAACGCCCATCAGTGATTTTGAGGGCATCTGTATTGAGCGCAAGCACCTTTCGTCCTATTATATCTTGTCCTTTAGGACCGGGGGGTCAGAAATATACTCGGGTAGGGCCAGCCAAAAAATGGGTAAACAGGTCAAAATGGGCGAAAGGGTCAAGTTGAAAGTCAAAGGTCCTGCCATCCTCGAGATATCCAAGACTTGATAGGCAACTGCTTGCATCCTTAAAGCCGGCCGGCATTACGGTATAAATTAGGGAAAACAAGGAATGCTATAACCGGAGGTGAGCGCATGGTTGACACAAGTGAAAAAGCGGAAATTCAAAATTGTATACGAAACGCCCGGAACCACATGATGGAAATGGGTTCGGTGCTGGCTAACCTACCTGCTCAGGGTCATGCGGAAAAGACGCGTTTAAAGGAGTTATGTGATAAGACAGGAACCCTTTTAAAAGAAGCCCAGGAGAGATGCGGAAAAATGTTTTAAACGGAGGTTCCCCGATCGGGGAACCTCCGTTTTTTAACCTCTTCCACCTGCCGGTTGAACATGATATAATTTTTATGCCGGAAAAAGGTCGGAAAGTACCCGTTAAGGTTTCTTTCCGTTGGTCAGGGGGAGGAAAGTACATGCCGCTAATTAAGGACCTCGAGGCAGCTAAACAATTAATTGAAATGCAATTGAGGGATATTGACAATATTCTTACAAAAGTCCCTTACGGACTGGAATACACCTTCTGGGAAGACTTTACAGCCAAAATTATTGACCGGATTTACGGAAACGAATCAAGTCAGCGCCATGGCTTTGAACAGGCTGGGCGCGGGGGTTGCTTTTCTGTTTTCGAATCCTACTCGGAACACCAGAGACGTGAGGATTTTACTGAAATTATAATTTGCAAAAAGGACTATCTTGAGAATCTCATTAAAGATTTAGAGGGCCGCCAGGGTGGTTCCGGAACGGAGTTGACGGTTGAAGAACACAGGGAAGTTTTTACGGGTTTAGACAATAATTTAGAGGATATCCTGAAGTCCGAGGAAGTCTCACCCCTGGATCGCACTATAGCCGAGATTCTGTCTAAAATCCAGGACCCTACCAAACTAATAGAAGCCCGCTTAAATCTGTTGGAATTGAGGGACGAGTTGCTGAAACCCGCCCCTTCCTGGACAGCGCTGAAAGAACACATGATCTGGCTCATTCTCTATGGGAAAAAAGAGTTCTTTTCGATCCTACCTTATATTGTCCTGTACGTTCGTAAAATTGTCGATTAAAACTATTTTACCAGGGTGACCCTGCAGTTGGCCAGGTGGATCACCTTGTGGCTGACGCTTCCAAGGGCAACGCCCCGTAACTCGCTGACCCCGCGGCTGCCCATAATAATATGATCATAATTCCCGCGTTCTGCGTGCTCGAGAATTACCTCTGCGGGGTCTCCTTTGTCGATCATACCGTCAATGCTCAACCCCTCGTTTTTAAAGATCCCAACGGTTTTTTCCAGGATCTCCTTACCCTTGTCTTCCATCGCGTGGGCGATGGATTCAATTATATTCTGTTTCCCGTCTTTTGAATCCATAAGTAGATTGTTTCCGGGGAGCACAACCAGAACGGAAAGCTTCATTTCACGGTTTATTTTCATTAGGCGGGCAGCATAAGCCGCAGCTTTCGTCGAAGTGGGCGAGCCGTCGCTGGGCAACAACACTTTGCTTTTCAGCATGGCAGGGTCCTCCTTGTATGCTTTTAAAAGCCTTGATTGGACTGCGCCAATCATTTGCTGGTTTTAAATCTTTTATATGAATAGTATAAGCGAGCAAGCAAGAAATAAAACCCGTTTGTTAAGTTACTTGTTTTTTGCCGCGATGAGTTCCGCCAGATGCATGATCCGCCTGGCCCGGTTTGCGATTGGATATTCAATCATTTTTCCGTCCACTTGCAAGACCGCCTGACCTTTTGCTTCTGACTCGTCAAAGACGGCAACCACCTTCCTGGCCCATCTCAATTCTTCCTCTGTCGGCATAAATATTTCATTAAGCGGACCGATTTGGCCCGGGTGAATGGCCAGTTTTCCCTGGAATCCCATCTGGCGGACTGCCTTAGCGTCGGCAGCCAGTCCCTCAAGATCCTTAAAGTCCGGATAAACCGTGTCAATTGGCGCCTCTATGCCTGCGGCCCGGGAGGCAACGACAAGCTGGGCGCGCGCATAAAATATTTCCGAGCCGCCTTTAGAAAAACTTGTTCCTATATCGAGTACATAGTCTACGCCCCCAAAAAACATTCTACTGACCCTTTTACAGGCAGAAGCAATGGAGTAGGCGTTGATAATAGCGTTTGCGCTTTCAATGAAGGGGATGATCTCCAGGCTACCGGGTGGGAGCCCCCTTTCCTTTTCAAGTTGTCCAATTACCCAGTCCACCTGACGGATTTCCTCGGCTGATTCGGACTTGGCCAGGACAATCCCCTTTACACCTTCTGTCACTGAAGCCAGTAGGTCAGCAAGGATATAGTCCGTTTGAGCGCTGTTAACCCGAATAAAGACATCCCCCTGGCGGGGGAGAGCCAGTGCTTCCTTCAATGCAAGCCTGGCGTTGGCTTTTTCACTGATAGCGACAGCGTCCTCCAAGTCTAAAACCACACCATCCGCTTTTAACAGAAGGGCTTTTCCAACCTTGCGCAGGTCGTTAGCAGGCGTAAACAGCATCGTACGGTAAAGCGACATGACCAAATCCTCCTTTAACAATGTTTCATTTGCTTCAATAAAAAGAATATTCTACCTGTCTGACACTTTTCCTTTAGGCGTCAAAATCTTTATCCGTCTTTTATAGACTTCAATAAAAGGTGGATGATATAATAAATTAGTAATATATGGGAGGTGCTTGAATTGGATTATCCTGAGAATCAGTATATCCTCAAAGGGAACGGTATTGGTTCCATAAAAATTTCAGATGATGTAGTCAAGGTTATTGCCGGTCTCGCCGCCATCGAGGTCGAAGGCGTATCGGCCATGAGCGGTGGGATTGCCGGCGGTATTGCAGAAAAGCTCGGCCGCAAGAATCTTTCCAAAGGCGTGAAGGCCGATGTTGGGGAAAAAGAGGCTGTAATAGATATCTTTGTGATCGTGGATTATGGGGCACACATTCAGGATGTTGCCTGCAGGATTCAAAGCAACGTTAAAACTGCCGTTGAAAACATGACCGGTTTGAAAGTTCTGCAGGCAAACGTAAATGTACAGGGGGTTTCACTTGGGCCAGACAACAAGGAAGAGGACGGACGGGTCAGGTAATATGGATTTTCTGCAAATGTACAGAGTCCGGCAGGTCTTTCCCTCCCGGGGACTGCCTGCTCCAGGAGAGGCCATTAAAGCGGCCTTGGCAAATTCCGCTTTGGAGCAAAATATTAAGCCCGGGATGAAAGTTGGCATTACCGCAGGGAGCAGGGGTATCCGTGACATTGTTCCAATCCTGCGGGAAACAACATCCTATGTTAAAGACCTGGGAGGTATCCCGGTATTATTGGCAGCAATGGGCAGCCATGGTGGGGGTTGCCCCTCCGGACAAAGGGAACTGCTTTGCTCTCTGGGCATCACAGAAGAAAGTGTGGGGGCCGCCCTGATTTGCTCGTCGGATTACATTATTGCCGGGCGGGCCTTTTATGGGGAAGTCTATCTCAACCGGTGCGTCCTGGAATGTGATGCGTTAATCGTGGTCAATCGGATCAGACCCCATACTTCGTTTCATGGAAACCATGAAAGCGGACTGCTGAAAATGCTGGCAGTGGGCCTGGGTGGACCGCCGGGGGCAGCATCCCTGCACCGCTGCCGGCCTGAACTAATTTCCCGGGCCGTAGCCGAGGGAGGGCAGACCGTTTTAAAAGTCGCCCCGGTAGTACTGGGCTTGGCAATTCTAGAAGATGCATACAAACAAACGGCAAAAGTAGCTGCAATTTGCCCGGAAGATTTTATGAGCGCAGAGAAAAGCCTTCTTGAAGAGGCCCGACAGTATCTTCCCGGGCTTCCAGTGGAGGACCTGGATGTTCTTATAGTGGACGAAATTGGCAAGAATATCAGCGGGACCGGAATGGATACAAATGTTATCGGCCGCCTGCGAATTCAGGGAGTACCGGAACCCCCCTCACCCAGGATTAAGAGAATCCTGGCTCTGGATGTGGCCCGGGAGGCAAACGGCAATGCCTATGGCATTGGCCTGGCCGATTTTACAACCGAGCGCCTTGTCAGCAAGCTGGACCGGAATTCTACCTATACAAATGCCCTTGCCAGTACTTTCGTTCAGCGGGCAATGATTCCCATGACGCTGCCAAACGATCGGGAAGCCCTTTTGGTTTGTTTGAATAGTCTTGGTCTGAAGAGCTTACGCGAGGCCCGGTTAATCCGAATTCAGAATACCCTCCAGCTTTCCGAAATCCTAATTTCTGAAACTGTTTTCAGGGATATTGCCAATCTGCCTTTCATCCTACCCCTTGGGCAGCCCGAGTCATTGCAGTTTTCCGGGGACGGTAACCTGCTGCCGTTTTAAATAATCGCATAAAAGTGTTCGGACAGATTGGAATCTACAGCTTCAGGTTTAATTCTTTGCTCGCACCGCACCAGCGCATGGGTGTCTAATAGAAAGCTCCGGGTTGTGGCGGAATTGGCCGTATAAAAGTTTTAAGCAGTAACCGCACGACCGGCCGATCAGCATCCGCAAAGTCGTAGTTATCCAGGTCCTCCAGGTTTGCCCATTTAAAGTCCTGACATTCCTTCGGTTTGGCTTCACCGCTCAAACACCGACACCAGTGGCAGTAAAGGAAAATTTTCTTGTTCTCATACTGGTGCTCTACAACGGTCAGTTCCCCGTTTACCTCGATCTCCAGATCAAGCTCCTCTTTTATTTCCCTCTTCAAACAACCCGCAGCATCCTCACCCGTTTCAATCTTTCCCCCGGGAAATTCCCACTTTAGGCCCATGTGAGCACCTTTCAGCCGCTGGGCGATAAGAATCTTGCCGTTGTTACGGATGATTGCAGCAGCAACGCGGTAGGTTTTCATCTTGTTCCCCCAAAAAAATTCTCTCTACACATTGTACAGGCGAGATCTCAGGAAGGATAGTAAAAAGACACTGCTTTATTTTAAGGAAGTATCTTTTTTCTAATATATTCCTTGGATGTTTCTGATTGATTTTTAGTCTTAAGCTCTTTTTGATCTATGCCAACCGCTCAAGGAACGAAGGTATCGGTTCCGATTCAGTAAAAACAGTTTAATGTTAAATTTTTTGATATTAATTTAAGAAACTAAAAGGAAAAGGTCAAATGAAATCGAATATTAATCTATTCGCATGAAATATGTGGAAAGAGGTGGTCGTTATTGGGTAGAGACATGGTCGTATTTAAAGGAACAAGGAACGGCCTTGTAATTGTCCTCGATCCAAGTCGCGAATACGAAGATATTCGTAACAACCTTTTAAAAAAAATGGAATCGGCCAAAGGTTTTTTTAAGGGCGCTAAGTTTTCGTTCTTCAATGGTCAACAGGACATACCCGCAAACCAGAAGAATGAACTGGAAAATATCTGCCGTCAGTTTGGGCTGGTACCAAATGCTGTAGAGGATCAGGCCGTGTTGAGCACGAACTTCCCGGCTGTTTCTAAAAGACAGGCGCCTTGTACCACAAAGGCCGTTCCATCTTTAGGTGAAGCAGCATTTATGGTCAAACGCTCCCTTCGTTCAGGGCAGCGTGTCAATTATCCAGGGCATGTTGTTGTTCTGGGTGACATTCATCCGGGCGCTGAGGTTGTTTCCGGCGGCAACGTACTAGTCTTGGGTAACTGCCGGGGTCTGGTCCACGCCGGTGCGGGAGGAGACCGCTCGGCAAAAGTAATCGCCCTGAGGCTTGCGCCGACGGTTATCTGCATAGCAGATCGACGGCATGCTCCCGATCGCGACAAGCAAGAACCGGGTCCCCGCTTGGCCCGCCTTTCAGGACAAGAAATCGTTTTTGAAGAATACCATTCCGGAAGATGAACCACTAGAATAAAAAACAAAAACAAACCGGCGAAGCTAAAAAACCTCTGCCGGTTTGTTTTTCATGTTATGGGCGATAAGAATACCTGTTATGGACTTGGCGTCACAGATTTCACCCGACCAGATCATTTCCAGGGCTCGCTTGTAAGGAATTTTCAGGACATCGATAAACTCATCGTCATCCAGGTTCTGCTCTTTTAAAGTCAAGTTAGTAGCCAAAAAAAGGTGGAGTTGTTCATTTGTGAAGCCCGGTGAACTGTAAAAACTGACCAGATGTTCCAACCGCTCCGCCGCATAGCCTGTCTCTTCCTGTAATTCGCGCCTGGCGGTTACGATGAAGTCCTCTCCCTGCTCAGTTTTTCCTGCCGGGATCTCCAACAGGGTTTTGCCGGCGGCGTGCCGGTACTGTCTGACCAGAAGTAATTCCCCTTTTTCGTTCACCGGCACGACGGCTACACCCCCCACATGTTCAACGATCTCCCGGACACCTGTGCGGCTGCCTTGCGGTAAGACCACGGTATCAACCCGCAGATTGATTATTTTACCTTTATAGATCATTTTTGAGGAAATGAATTTTTCATTTAGATTGGACAATTGCCTGCTCCCTTCTATATCGTTGATGCGCTGGAATTTGCATAAGATTGATCCTAAAAAAGGCTCGCTTATTTCTTTCTCCATAAAGTGAGTTTTTCCTCCCTTAAAGCTTTCCCATCCTACCACGGAAATAAAACGCATAAAAATGTATAACACGTGAGAAGTTATTATAAAATCACAATCTTGGGGTGAT
>DHTR01000075.1:42315-54163 GCA_002408725.1 Pelotomaculum sp. UBA5255 | reverse complement strand
AGATGCCATATGGCATCTTTTTTGTCCTTTTTGCAGGGAATGGAGTTCCCGTGGTTCCGGCTTTTCTTGGATTTGTTAAAGGTTGCTGGAGGAATATACTTGTGAAGGGAGAAATTATACAGATATTAAGGATACGGGTATAACCTGCTTTCCGGTCAAGTATAGTTAACTACAAACCAGTCAAAGAACGAAAGGAGGAAGTACTGGTTGGCTGTTAAAGTTGGCATTCCTGGCGCACTATTATTCTATCTTTATTTCCCGATGTGGCAGGCCTTCTTTAATGAAATCGGTGTCCAGGTGGTTCCTTCCGGCAGGACAACAAAGAGTATAATGGATAAGGGAATACGCGAGGCGCTTGCAGACGCCTGCGTCCCCATCAAGCTTTTTTACGGTCATGTTATGGATTTGAAAGGTAAGGTTGATTACCTGTTTATTCCACGGGTGGTATGTCTCAATCGAAAAACCGTCTATTGTCCTAAATTCCTGGGTTTACCGGACATGATTAAGTATTCTGTTGATGACGTACCGCCGATTATCAATGTGCGTATGGATAGCCGGCAGGGACGCTTCGCCATTTTAAAGGCATATTGCGAAATTGGCAAGTATTTTGGCGCTGGGAAATTATCGGTGATCCGGGCTTATTTGAAGGCAGCAGGCATCCATTACCACTATAACAGGCTGCTCCGGAAAGGATGGAGTCCTCTGGAGGCCATGGAACTCTTAAAAAACCCTGGCGCCGATAAAATTTGCAGGCCTCCCAAAGCCAACCTCAAGTTCGCGATTCTTGGCTACCCTTACGCAATATACGACAGCTTTATCAGTGTTAGCATTGTTGAAAAGCTTCGCCAGTTGGGGGTTATGGTCATGACGGCGGAGAACATTCACCCGGCCCTGCTTGCGCTGCAAAAAAATTGTGATCTTCCGAAGAGGCTCTTCTGGACGCTTAGCGATATTGTTCTTAAAGCAGCTCACCTTTTATTCAAGCGGGGGCGCATCGACGGTGTTCTCCACCTGACGGCTTTTGGCTGCGGACCGGACTCCCTACTTAATAAATTAATTGAAATGGAAGCCAAGAAGCATAGAAACATTCCCTTTATGACCCTGATGATTGACGAACACACGGGTGAGGCGGGCATGGCCACCCGACTCGAGGCTTTCGTCGATATGGTCAGGCGCCGGAAGGAGGCAGAAGCATGCCGAAGGTAACTTTCCCCCGGATGGGGGAATCCTGGAGAGCTTTTAAGATGCTGTTGGAGGATTTGGGCAATGAAGTAGTAGTTCCTCCTCGTCCTAATAAGCGGACACTGGATTTTGGCGTCCGGCACTCCCCTGAATTTGCCTGTTTTCCCCTGAAAATATTAATGGGAACCTATCTCGAATCCATTGAGATGGGTGCTGACACCATTGTTACTACCGGAGGCGTGGGTCCTTGCCGAGCGGGCGAATATGCCATGCTCCACCAGAAGATATTGAACGATCTAGGTTATGATTTAAAAATGATTGTGTTCGAGCCACCACGACTTTATCCTTTCAACTTTATTAAGAACGTTTGGGCGTTAAATAAAGCCCGTATTTCGATCAGGGAGATCATTGCTCACATCAAACGAGCCTGGCGCAAGCTCCAGGCCCTGGACAACGCCGAAAAGCTGAGCCACGTGGTCAGGCCCCGGGAGGTGAAGCGTGGAACCACAACTACAGTTTACCGGAAGGTGCTGGAATGGATCAGCGAAGCTTATACCACAGAGGAGATCGTCGAGGCCGAAGCTGCAGCCCTTGAAGCGTTGAGGGGCATTCCTCAGGATTTCTCCAAAGATGTCTTAAAGGTGGGAATTGTCGGAGAGATCTACGTCCTGCTGGAGCCGGCCAGCAACCTGGAGATTGAGGAAATTCTGGGTGATCTTGGTGTTGAGGTCGAGAGGTCCATGTTTCTGACCGGTTGGACCCGGGACAATACCTGGAATGAGACAACCCAGGGGCTGACCGTGAAAGAGGCAGCTTCTCCCTATCTGCCGGAACTAGTTGGCGGACACGGTCGTGATTCAATAGGTCATACCATTCTGTACGCCGGGCGGGGTTTTGATGGAATCATTCAACTGGCGCCCTTTACCTGTATCCCGGAAATTGTTGCCCGGACCATCCTGCCCAGGGTTAGTAAGGATTATAACATTCCGGTTCTTACGTTTTTCCTGGATGAACAGACCGGAAAAGCCGGTATGACAACCCGGTTGGAGGCATTCACCGATTTAATGAGGAGAAAAAAGCGTTTCCACGACGTTTCAACGTGTTTAACAGGCTAAATCTTTGAAGGAGGGCACATTATGCCAAAGGAAACTTCTGGAAAAGGCATGGTCCATGTTTATACGGGAGGCGGCAAAGGCAAAACCACAGCTGCCTTGGGCCTGGCCCTCCGGGCGATAGGTCACGGCGGAAAAGTTTTTATGCTTCAGTTCATGAAGGGAAGCAAGAACTACGGCGAGATCATTGCGGCGGAAAAGTACCTTCCGGACCTGACCATCATTCAATCTGGGCTGGAGACGTTTGTAAGCAAGGAAGAACCGGCAGAGGTAGACATCCGCCTGGCGCTTGAGGGTCTGAAGTTGGCTAAAAAGGTGGTTGCGGAAAACCATCACGATCTGGTTATCCTAGATGAGATCAATGTTGCCCTGGACTTTAAGCTGATTCCCTTAAATGATGTTATTGAGCTGATTAAAAGCAAGCCGACCGAAATGGAACTTGTCCTTACCGGTCGCTATGCGCCCAAGGAAATTATCGAGCTGGGCGATGTGGTAAGCGACGTTACGCTTGTAAACCACCCGTATTATCATGGTGTAGAGGCGCGCCAGGGTATCGAGTTTTGATGATTAAAAGGGCAATTAGCAACCGCAGGATTTATCCTCTTTCTTATTGAATTCTTCCGTTGGTATAGCGGCTATCTTTTTTAAGGAAAGGATGGCCTGGTCTATCTCTCTTTCATTGTTAAAATAGGAAAAACTGAAGCGGACCAGTTTTTGTTCAAATGTGCCCAGCGTCCTGTGTGCGTCGGGGGCGCAGTGCAGGCCGGCACGGCAGGCGATTTTGTATTGCTGGTCCAAGATTGTCCCAACTGCTCCAGCCGGCTTCCCCTTCAGGCTGAAAGAAACCACGGGAGTCCGGGAATAAAGATCTTTTGGACCGTAAACAGTGAGTCCCTGGATTTCCTTCACCCCTTCCAGAAAACGATGGGTTAAGTTCATTTCATGCTTTCTAATTCTCTCCATACCCTCTCTTCTTATAAATTTTAAGCCCGCTGCCAGCCCGGCTATGCCTACTGAATTGAGCGTGCCGCTTTCATAACGCTCTGGCATGAGGTCCGGTTGGTCCGGTATTTCAGATTTGCTGCCCGTGCCCCCTTCCTTTAGAGGTGTCAATTCCAAACCCTCAGCAATGTATAGCCCACCGGTTCCAGTTGGACCATAAAGTCCCTTGTGGCCGGGAAACGCCAGCAGGTGGATACCCATAAAAGAAACATCGAGATCGAAAACTCCGGCAGTTTGGGCGGCGTCAACAATCAGGCGCAAGCCCTTTTTTTTTGTGAGCTGGCCGATTTCACCAATCGGCATGAGTGTACCCGTGACATTTGAGGCATGGGTGATAACGACGGCGGCAGTATTCGGCTTCAGCGCGGCTTCAAGGTCTTTTACCTTGATAGATCCATCTGCAGCGCAGGGGACCTTGGTTACCTCAACCCCTCTCCCCTTCATAACTTGAAGCGGGCGGGTTACCGAGTTATGTTCCATGGAACTGGTCACAACGTGGTCTCCCTCTTTCAAAAGACCTTTTATAGCGAGGTTCAAAGCCTCCGTTGCATTTAAGGTAAACACAATCTGATCGGGATTCCGGATATTAAAAAGCGAGGCCAGGAGTTCCCTGGTTTCATCCACCAGACGGCCTGCTTCAAGGGCCATGCTGTGCCCCGATCTGCCCGGGTTGGCCCCCACGAATCTGATGCAGTGTTCCATTGCTTTCCAGACTTCAATGGGCTTGGGCCAGGATGTAGCTGCGCTGTCGAAATAAATCAAGATCTTACACCCTTCCTTTTTTTAAAATTAAAAACATCTTTCCATTCTACTTGAATGCTGAGGTTAAAGCCGTAAAGCAAGCATTTGTTCGGCGTTCAGTAAAACATTAAAAACAATTACCAGGTAATACTAGAGACTTTAACCGGGAACCCGTACGTTTAATTTTGTTAGATTCCGTTTCATTTTATTCAACAAGCAAGCCGAAAGAGACCAAAAAAAAACCAGCGTTGATACCGCTGTCAAAACATGAAACCAGCCTGACCCAACTTTACAGCCTTCCCTCTTTATTCATTTTTTCAAAGGCTTTGGAAATGAAAGTATCGATGTCCATATAAAAGTACTCTTGAAGGTTTTTAATTTCCTCAAAGCTCCAGTCCCACCACCTGATTCTGAGCAGTGCTTCGACTTGTTTTGGAGTAAACCTGTACTTAATGATTCTGGCCGGATTTCCAGCAACAATAGCATATGGGGGTACGTCCTTTGTCACGACCGAGCCGGCTCCAACGACGGCGCCATCCCCAATTTTTACACCGGATAATACAATGGCGTTATACATAATGATCACATCGTTGCCGATAAGGGTCGGTCCCTTGGTATAGATATCTTTATTTGACTCATTGGAATATAGATGCAGTGTTTTTAAAGAGCAATTTACCACGTTGTTTAAAAAATGCTCACCTCCTGAAAATATCTTAACCCCCAGGGCAAAACCGCTGAATTTCCCCACTTTGATTATTTCATCAGCGTGCCAGGTAAAGAAATGAACAGGCAAAGCAAGTGTATGTTCCCCAATCATAATAACACCCATGGTTTCGCTCCACCTCCTAGATAATTCCATAATATGATAATGGAGTAATTTTGTTACATTGAGGAAAATATTTAACATGAATTTGTCACAAAACAACTGTTTAATGGAATAAATTAGAAGGAATATAAAAACCGAGGTGATTTCATGTCCAGACAACTTCTGGCCAATAGAGGGTTTGAAAATGAACTGAATAACTTTATCGCCCAGGGTTTCGTTTCAATGAACAGTGAGATTGCTCATAGCGGCACAAATTCAGCACAGCTGTTATCTTCCCCGTCCTCCATCGCCGAAATTTCACAAGTGGTTTTCTTCATTCTTCCCGGCGCACCCGTTAAGTTTTCATTTTATGCCAGGAAAATCCTTCAGGAAGATGTTACAGGTCTGGCAAATCTCAGGGCTGAAGTTAGTTTTCTCAGCTCAGGTGGAATGGCTATTCCACCTGGCATCGTAATTAGTGTCAGGGGGCGTGATTTGGGCAAGAATAAATGGAATTATTACGAAGAATACGGGTATGCTCCTTACGGTACTGTGGCGGCCCTTGTTGACATCCGCCTCGAGCCCCCTGCCGATGGAAAAAGTGGGTTATTGATTGATGACCTGGCTCTGGTTGCTGAAGCGGTTACACCCCTACCGCCTCCGGTTTATCCGGTGGCGCCCGACCGTAAGGAAACAGATTAGTAAGCTAAAGAATAAAAAGTTAAGGGCTCCCTCAAATACAAAAAGGGAGCCTTTAACGTTCCGGGTAAGCTATGCCTGACTAGCGGTGCTTCAGCTGCCAGTGATAGGGAATGTGGTTTTCCAGGGGGTCCAGGCGCTCAATCTCCTCCGGGTCGTGGGGTATGGAGGCACAGTTGGCCACGATAGCCTTTTTGACACCTACTCCCTTAAATCCATTCCAGACCATGGGCGGGATTTTGACCAGACAGTATTGGTCTTCCCCAAGAAAGATTTCCTGTGTTTCCCCACGAGTCACAGAGGAGGGACGCTCATCATACAACACGAGCTTGATCATCCCATGGACCACAACGTAATTCAGGGTCATCTTCCGGTGAATGTGCCATCCTTTGATCACACCAGGATAAATCACTGAAAAATAAATTTCTCCGAACCGTTCAAATTCCGGATCGGTTTCTTTTAGCATATGCATGATTTTACCCCGCTCATCAGGTATTTGCTTGAGAGGTTTTACAACAACACCATCAATCATGTTCCCTTCCCCCTTGTATAAAGTCAGCAAAGGTTCGTATAACATAGTATATTTCCTTTTCACCCAGCCCAGGATAGAGACCGATCCAGAATGTCCGGTTCATAACTGTATCGGTATTATGAAGGCCGCCGGCAACCCTGTGTGGGATCCCCTTAAAAGCAGGCTGACGGATCACATTCCCGGCAAAAAGAAGCCGGGTCCGGATCAAGTGGTTTTCCAAGTGGTGGATTAACTGCTGCCTGGAAAACGGGGCGTTTTCACGAAGGGTTAGATAGAAGCCAAACCAGCAGGGCCGGGCATGTTCTGTGGCTTCGGGGAGAACAAAAAGATGCCTGAAGTCCTTTAAGCCCTCGTAAAGAAGGTGAAAATTTCGTTGACGGGTTGTGATAAACTGCGGTAGCTTTGCCAGTTGGGCCACGCCGATAGCAGCCTGGAGATCGGTAACCTTTAGATTGTAGCCCAGGTGGGAATAGGTGTATTTATGATCATATCCATCGGGTAGGGATCCCAGTTTCCAGTGAAAGCGTCGCCTGCAGGTGTTATCCTTTCCCGGTGGGCACCAGCAGTCCCTCCCCCAGTCACGGAGAGACTCAACAACCTTTTTTAATTGTAGATTACTGGTGAGAACTGCTCCCCCCTCTCCCATGGTCAACTGGTGGGCCGGGTAAAAGCTTACTGTCGCCAGGTCCCCGAAGGAACCGGTATATTTTCCCCTGTAGGTTGAACCCAGGGCATCGCAGTTATCTTCAATCAGCCATAATTTGTATTTTCGGGCAATTTGGGTTACTGCATCCAGGTTAAACGGGTTGCCGAGGGTGTGGGCAAGGATAATAGCCCCGGTTTTTTTGCTGACGGCAGCTTCCAGCAATTCAGTATTTACATTAATAGTTTTCAGGTCGACATCTACAAAAACCGGAACCAGTTTGTTTTGAATAATGGGAGCAACGGTGGTGGGAAATCCTGCCGCAACTGTAATCACTTCGTCCCCCGGCTGGAGCCGCCGCTCCGCCAACACAGGAGAAGTAAGGGCGGAAATCGCCAACAGGTTGGCCGATGAACCCGAGTTGGTTAAAAGGCAGTGGCGGACGCCCAGGAAATCAGCTAGTTTTTCCTCAAATGAGGTCGCGTATCTTCCGGAGGTCAGCCAAAAGTCCAGTGCAGCGTCAATTAAATGCAACATTTCCTGTTCATCATAAACCTTGCCGGAGCAGGAAACCCATGTATTTCCAGGTTCAAAGGCTGAAGGTTTATGAAATAGTTTGTAAAATTGCCCTGCCCGCTGGTAGAAATCGTTTCTCCAGAGTTTTTCCAGACAGGTTTCTTGAACTCTGGCCACGACGGTCTGAAAATTACCTTCTGGAACTTTTAGCTGGTCTGTTAAATCAACTCCTAAAGGAATTTCCAGGTCTGTCTCATTAACGAGGTCTCCCGGCTCCAGGATGACGGTACTTTCAGGCGCGGGATCGTGCATTGGCCAGGCATAATAAGCTTTACTCCCGGGGGCGGCTAGCAGGACAAAGCCCCCCGCTGTTTTGATGATATCCCCCGCTTTAAATGCCATCATTCGTCCTCCTCTTGGATCTAAATGAGACACAGCCGAACGGATGCCGGTCCAGTTGTCTTTTCATCTCCGCCAGTCCCTCACGTACACCCATCAAAGGGGTTGACACCTGTGCTTGAACCCTGTCAATGCGGAGTCCGCCATTCAGGGGACGGGGGGCTTTCTGGCCAAGTTCTACCGTGGAAACAGGGATGATCAGGTTTTGCCCCAACCCGAATGTTTTCGCCACTTCAAGTGAGAATTCATAACGGTCCATCAAGTCCGGACCTGCTACGTGATAAATTCCTTCTTTCCCCAATTCGATTAATTCTCTTACAACCTGACAAAGGTTTGGGGCGTAAGTTGGGGTGCCTACCTGGTCATAGGGTACTTTCACGGCCTCACCCTTTTTCAGTCGATTAATTAAACCCATGGCAAAGTTTTTGCCCTGATTTTCCCGGCTGTAAACCACCGTCGTCCGAATGATCAGAAATGGAACTTGAGCTTGCAGGATTCGTTGTTCAACCTTGTATTTTACCTTCCCATAAACGGATTTTGGATTTGGCCGGTCGGTTTCACGGTATGGCCCGTTGATTCCGTCAAAAATATAATCGGTGCTAAAATAAACGACCTTTGCCTGCACAGCCTCCGCTGCATCCAAAACGTTGAATACACCTTTAGCATTCACTTTGCAACATAAATCCGGGCTCTGTTGGCAGACCTCCACGTTGGGCATGGCGGCTGGAATGAGAATGACATCCGGCGCTAGTTGTCCTACCATTTTGTCAACTAGTTTCCGTGCGGTCATGTCCATTTGAACCAACGCCTGCCGGGGGTGAGCGTAAAATGTACCTGTAACACAATGGCTGCTCCTCAACGTTTCAGCCAGGTAAGAACCGATTTGGCCCGATGCGCCAATAATCAGCATTTTCATGAGAGCCCACCTCCTTGAATCATACCCACTAAATAAACCATAGCTTACTCTACCTTCCACGGTGTGTTGCCGTTTTTCCACATTTCGTTAAGCTCTTGATAATCCTTGTAGGTGTCCATGCATTTCCAGAAACCTTCATGTCTGAACAAAGCCAGTTCCTTCTCACGGGACAATCTTTCAAAGATTTCCTTCTCCAAAACACAGTTCTCATCCAGGTAATCAAATATTTTTCGGTTAAAAACAAAAAAACCACCGTTGATGTAATCACTGAGTATAGGCTTTTCCTTAAACCCGGTAATAATTGAATCCGAACCCACGGCAATCTGTCCGTACTTGGACTCAGGGCGGGTCCCGGTCACTAAACCGATCCTACCCTTCTGTAGGAAAAATTTTTCGAGTTCCTTCAGGTTAACGTTTGAGAGACCGTCTCCATACGTTAAAAAGAAATATTCCCCCTTAATATATTTTTCCACCCTTTTAATGCGTCCCCCGGTATTAGTTTCCAACCCCGTATCGGCAAAAATAATGTCCCAGTTATCCAGCCCTTTCTGATCTTTGATCACGGATTTTACCCCATCCTTTAAATTCAATTGGAGGTCACAACAGCGATCAATATAATTTAAAAAGTATTCTTTAATAAACTCTCCTTTATAGCCAAGACACAGAACGAAGCTATTATATCCGTAATGGGAGTAATGTTTCATGATATGAAGCAAGATTGGATGATGACCAATAGTGACCATTGGTTTTGGTTTTTTTTCCGTTTCTTCCCGCAATCGTGTGCCTTTTCCACCACAAAGGATAACAACTTTCGGCTTCACCGCCAGCCTCCCCTTTCAAGCTTAATCATCAAAGGTTGATTGTCAAAAAAAGTTCTTAATGGCCTCTTTGTATAGTGAAATGATTCGATCCGGGTGGTAATCAACAATTTTTTTAGACTGGCGCAGGATAAGTTCCCGTCTTTTTTTCTTGTCCGAAACCACCTGGTCTATTATGCGGGAAACTTCCCGGACATCTTTATCGACTATCCACTCCCCCGCTTCCCCCATAATCTCCTGAGCGACACTAGAATGATACGCGATAACCGGAACCCGAAAATGGATTGCTTCAATCAATGGGGTGAAGTATTCGGTATGTTCACTCATGCTCAAAAAAACATCAGACAATCGATAATATGCTAAAAGTTGTGTGAATGAAACCAGACCGGTTATGAAAACATTATGAATATGCAATTCATTCATTAACTCTATAATTTTTCGATAATAACTCATATGCCCCAAATAATTGCCAATAAAGAATAAACGGGATTTCCTGTTTATTCTTTTGTGATAGTAGTTAAAAACATTTAAAATATCTAATTGCCTGTTATTTGAACTTATCTCACCAACGAAAAGGATATTAGTGTAATCATCTTTATACATCTCTAGAAGGTGCGGATTGGGTTCTCGTGCATAATCCTTTAAGTTTATTGGAGGTGGTAGAACGATTATTCTTTGATATCCAAGATCATTTAATTCGTGCTTGCTAGAACGTGAATTAGTAATTACCAAATCAATGGTGTTCTTTAAGGACTTGAGTTTTTCTTTCCCTCGTGCGTGAAGTATTTTTCTATAATAATCACTAAAATTATTGATCGGGGTAATGGTGTGACAGTACATAATTTTCAATTTAGTATTCAAGTCTTGAATGGGACAGGAAGATTTTGAGGTGGGTAAAAAATGATAAATAATACCGTCTATATTATCTTTCAATAAATTACAATCCAGCGTTTCAAAGACCAATTGAGGTTTACTATCTTCTACGTATATATTGGAATTAAAACCCATCAGCTTTAATATTTTTTGCATATTTATAATGATATTGGTGCTGCCATCTTCATAGTTTAAAGAAGAGGTGATTTGATCTATTTGCATCGGTATCTTTCCCCCGTCAAGATCAGCAATTTTAATTTTTAAGAAGCATTTAAACAAGATTTAATAATCTCTTCTTTGATTCTTCATAACTAAACATGGGAAGTTTCGACTCCGCGAAAGCCATAACCTCATCATAAAAATTGTAGTTATTATATAATTCTCTGACCAGGCCGGCTGCTTTATCAATGTCCTGACAAGGCACACATAAACGCGGAAAGAGGATCTTTTGTGTGTATAAATTGGGTGACGCTACACACGGTATTCCTAACGCAGCACAGTCAATCGGAAATCTGCCCCAGGTAAGCCGGAAATCCAGATGAACGCCCAGTGTGGACTTGCTGACTTCGACCATATAGTGGTCCCAGGAAAGGGATTGGTGACATCTTATGGAAGGTATTTGCAGGTAGTTGCGAACTTTCCGGATGTATTCTTTTTCTATGGGATGCTGTATATCCACAGCGCCTGGAAGACCTGTTTTCGACAGCACCGCCAGGTTTGCAAATCCGTTTCGATTAATAAGTGAGCCCATCAGGCTCCCGAGATGAATTTCCCCTTCATCATTTTGAACCTGGGGGCAGAGTTCCTCCCGTAACCTCTTTAAGGGAAACGGCAGGCCTACAAAACCAACGGGTTTACGGGTCAACGCCTGAAAAAACGGAATGGTTTCTTCATTATGAACAGCGATTGCGTCCGCTGTATTTAAAAGCTTAATAAATTTAAACTGCAGCTCACCAGGTGAAAGGGATGTAAAGTGTTCCAATTCCGGTTCTGGGAAAACAACCATTTTCGCTTTTGAACGCTGCTTGATCTTCAGAGCAACATCAATCAGCACATCTCGGACAGAAACCATAATAAGATCAAAACAGTCAAAGTAGTCATAATTTAAACCGTATAAGTACTGGTCGTAGGCAATCCCGTTATAATGGACGCCCCCCATGATCGTGGCCCAGATGTAGAGATTGTTTGTTTCAAGCGTGCAAATTCTCCCATCGAGATAGGGATTATAGGGTAGGATGCTTACAAGACAAAACTTCACTTAAGATCACCCCCCAGTCTTTCCGCAGCGCGCTTGCCGCTTAAAAGGGATTGGTCACTCCACAAATAATCCCATTTTCCGTACCGTCCGATGCAATAAATCCGGTTTTTACCTAGAAAATCCAGAATCACACCGCGGTTTTTCCGGTAATTATGGTCAAAGATAATATTGGCGTAAGGAATTTCATGGATTCCAGAAAAGTCTATGTTATCATCTTGAGCAAGGATGCCAATCTGCCCCAGGTTCGCAATGGTCCTTTCCAGAAGGTTGGCCCGGGAGGCATCAAGTGGTTTTAAAGTCGAATAATAAATCTCGGCTTGTATTCCGGTGTAGCCGGGAGGCGCATTGCAAC
>DHTR01000075.1:33129-42153 GCA_002408725.1 Pelotomaculum sp. UBA5255 | reverse complement strand
AGCCGGGAGGCGCATTGCAACCGGATAAACTGTTTGGGAAATGTACCCGGGCGGGGAGCAAGCCCTCATCATACAGGTAAAACCAGTGACATTTAGCTATGTCTTCCCTTTTTACTCCCAGATTAACCAGCACCACGCTTGTATGGGTAAGTCTTGAGGCGGCTTCCTTCACTTCCAACGGGCAATCTTTAATGCAGCGGATTATTTCGGGCAGCGGGATGGAGGAAATGACGGTGTCATAGTAACATTGAAAACCATTCTCAAAGCTTAGCTTCTTATTTTTTAAATCTAATTCAATAAGTTTATGGCTATATTTGATGGCCGCCCCCTCGACCAGGGCGGTTAAAAATGACTGGTAGCCTCCCTGCCTGGGGTAACGGAAAAGATTAATATAATACGCCTGGATAACTTGATTGGTTATTGCTCCCCGGAGGACTTCTTCAAGAGATGGGCGGTATATTCTCTGTTCTATCCAATCAGTGGTTAAATACTGAGCTTCCACGGTCCAGTATTTTCGCGTATAGGCGCCATGAAAATGTTGGGTCAAGCTCTGACCAAAGTTGGAAACAAGCCATTCATGATAGTTTTCTGCAGGTTTATCACGGTCCTGTTCGGAACGGATAAAATCCAAAAGGCACTTTCGGATGAGGTCGGTGGGCAGCCCCTTTAAGTTGATTTCAACAGGATGGCGAACCCAGTGAGATTCATATACGTTATAGACCACAGGAGCTAATTCCCTGTATTGCTCTGCGACACTCCGGGCGAATATCTCTCGGACACAGGCATCCCTGGTAAAAGAAATATGGATCCCTTCGTCAAAGGTATAACCGTTTACGAAATGAGAACGGCAGTTCCCTCCCCAGGACTTTTCTTGCTCGTAGATGTCCGTAAGATGGTTGTAATGGTAAGAAAACCCCAGGCCGGAAATGCCCGCTCCAAGCGTTACCACTCCACGCATAGACTCCCTCCTGCTCTGGTAATTAAGATAACAACTCCAACAATCTCTCCTTTGTTTCAGATTCGGCAAAATAGGGTAGCTTGGATTCGGCATAGGACATTACATGATCGTAAAAAACGCGGTCTTTTAACAGCTTTTTAACCAGGTACGCAGCTCTGTCAACATCCTGGTATAAAACGCATAAATCAGGAAAGAGAATCTTTTGGGTGTAAAAGTGGGGTGTTGCAACGCAGGGCATCCTTACTGCAGCACAATCCAGGGGAAACCGCCCCCAGGTCAGACGATAATCCAGGTGAATCCCCAGCAAGGAGCGGTTGACCTGGGTGATATACGTCTCCCATAATTCGACCCTGTCATTGGACGCAAACGGCCTGTAACTGGTTTCTCTGAAGTAAATGGGAGGAATGGGCATGTATTTTCTCATTATCCGGAGGTATTTTAGCTCCTCGGGATCTTGCATGTCTGCAGCTCCGGGAAGTCCTGTTTCTGAAAGCACAGCAATGTTAACCAGCCCGTTCCGACTCCAGATTTTCCCCAGTGCGCTGCCCAGGTCGATGATCCTCTCTTTTTCTACAGGAGGACATAAGTCCTCCCGGACCTTTTTGAGAGGAAAAGGCAGACCCACAACGCCAACCGGTTTCTTTGTTATCGCCCTGATCACGGGAATTTGATATTCATGCAGGACGGCCACCGCGTCGGCTAGATTTAGCAATTCCACAAAATGAACTTGCAGTTCCCGATCCAGATAAGTTGTATAGTGTTCTAGTTCTGCGTCAAAAAATACCACAAGCATGGTGTTTGATTTTCTTTTAATTTTAATACCCACATCTATCAGCTGTGAGCGCAGCGCGATCATAACCAGGTCGAACTGGTCAAAAAATTCGTAGGGAAGTCCGTAGAAACCCTGATCAAAGGCTACTCCATTATAATGGGTTCCCCCCATTACTGTAGCCCACTGAGAAACCTGGTTTACTTCATGGGTGAAGATTTGGCCATCCAAGTAGCTTGGGGGGAGTAAGCTGACCAGACAAAAATTCAAAAGGGTTCACCTCGGTTAATCATGTGCAAAGAATTTTGATCATAAGAGGTTAAAAAGCCTCTCTCTGGTTTTTTGGGGACTGAAGAACGACAGCTGCGATTCGGCATAGGCAACGGTTTCTTCATAAAATTTACTCTCTGAAACAAGACGGATAACTAGTTCTTTGACGTGCTCAAGATCATAATAGGCCACACATAGGCCGGGAAATAGCTTTTTCTGCGTGTAAAGCGTGGAAGGAGCTACGCAGGGCATCCTGACGCCGGCACAATCCACGGGAAATCTGCCCCAGGTCAGTCTAAAATCCAGGTGCAGCCCCAAGTGTGATTTGTTTGCTTCGGTTATATAGTCCTGCCAGCCAAAGGCGCCACGGTAGCGGATGGGTGGAATGGAAACGAATTCCCTCATGGACTCTACGTATAGAATTTCCACAGGGTGCCAGATATCGACGGTACCGGGCATTCCAATTTCGGAGAGGGCCGTAACATTTACCAGTCCGTTCCTGTTTCTCAACCAGCTCGCACCCATAATGCTCCCCAGTTCAATTTCTTCTGTTTTTTGAACAGGCGGGCAGATTTTACGTACTCTCTCCAGGGGAAAAGGCAAACCTACCAGACCCACGGGTTTAGTCGTGAGCAGTTTAAGTAAAGGGATTGTTTCATCGTGGAGGACGGCGACAGCATCGGCAACGTTTAACAGTTCGATCATTCCGGGCTGCAATTCGCGGCGCATATTACAAGTAAAATGTTCTATTTCCGCATCCAAAAAGATAACGACTTTAGGCGACGCCAGCTTTTTAATCTTGAGCCCAACATCAATTAACTCATCTCTTAAGGCAATCATGACAATGTCAAATTCATTAAAATAGTCGTAATCCAGGTTATAAAAATCATTGTCAAAGGCAGGCCCGCAATAGCATGTTCCACCCATGACAGTAGCCCAGAATTCGATGTGGTTGGTCTCAAGTCTATATTTTTTGCCGTGACCTTCCCAGGGCGGCTGCAGGCTTACAAGACAAAACCTCACCTTTTTATTCACCTCAGTCATGGAGTTCAGAGGAAAGATTATTGGTATACCATTCAATGGTTTCCTTGAGAGCCTGATCCAGCGCATACTTGGACTTCCAGCCAAGGATTTTCCTGGCCTTTTGGGTACTAAGGTACTGGTGCTTAATTTCGTTGAAAGCTTCATTTTTAATAATAGGCTCAAGTTCCGGCCGGCTCATTAACAAGAGAATCCTTTTGACTAGATCAATAACTGTGATTTGCAATTCATTACTAAAATTAAAGGCCTCGCCATGAATGGGGAGTTCATCCATTTTTTGGGCCAGGTAAAGATATGCTTCCGCCCCGTCTTTAACATAAAAATAATCCCTGATGTAGGTGCCATCACTTCGCAAAATCGGTGCTTTTGCATTCAGAACAGAGCGGATTGTGCCGGGTACCAAACGGTTGAAATTCAGGTCGCCAGGACCATAGAAATTACCACAGCGGGTAATGCATACCGGGAGGCGGTATGTATGGTAATACGTGTGAGCAATCAGGTCGGAGCAGCTTTTTGATACATCATAGGGAAATTTCCCCAGCAGAGGTGTTTCTTCAGTGTAAGGCAGTACCTTTTGGTCCCCGTAGGCCTTGTCGCTTGAAGCCACGATAATCCTTTGAACACCAGTGTTTCTACGGCATGCTTCCATGACGTTCCAGGTACCCATGATATTTGAATGAAATGTGGATAAAGGGTTTTTATTCGCAATACTCACTATGGTCTGTGCAGCTAGATGAAAAACCGTATCAATTTCATATTCATTTAAGGCCCTTTCCACTAAACCGAAGTTTTCAATATTGCCACGCACGGTCACCATCCTGCTGTTTATTTCTTCACTATAAATCCTGGATTTAGGAACATAGTCCCGTACCAGACCTACGACGTTTGCACCGTTTGCAACTAGTTGCCCGCATAGATGGCTGCCCAGCAAACCCGTACATCCTGTTACAAAAACGTTTTTACTTCTCCAGTAACGCATAACTCCCTCACCTTTCAAATTATTAAAGTGAACCTATCCACCCTGACAGGGATGAAACTGAATGATAGAACAGCTGTCGACCTGAATGGTAAAAGAGCTGACAGCCTGGTTACCGTCATTATCCGTAACCATGATGGATACAGCATGGTTACCTTGATCCTCAAATTTTGGAATGCCTGAGATTTTGATGGTTACCTCTGGTGAGGGCAGAGGGGAATTTGTTTTTATGGATGCCCACCGGGGCAGGTTAATTGATTTAACATCTGTTATTTCGCCATCCGTATCACTGGCTTCAAAGTTCAGGTGAAACGGTACAGCTGCCCTTGCTTTTAATCTTTTACCCGGAACAGAACAACAGGGTGGTTCCCCTTTCTGCTCAATTGTCCGGATCAGCGCATCAACGCCGATTTGTGTTTTCCCATCATCAGCGATCATTTGATATGACCAGAGCTGTCCCGGCTTTGTCCCAAAGGTGTCCCAGGATACCATAGAGGTTTCAGCATTTATTGTTAAGGGTTTAGGCGTATGCGGCGGTCCCGGTTGGACAAATTCGTCAATGAAACCACTGGCTTCGAAACTGGAAGCCAGCCGGATGTTCAAGGTGTCGCCGTCAGGATCTACAGCAGCAAAGGGAAATGAGCACACGGAATCACATGGCAAATTTACGATAACAGGGACGATGGCAACAGGCGAATTGTTCAAATGGTTAAATTCCAGCAGCGTCTGGAGCCTGTAACTCCCTTCAGGATTGTTGGCGTGATCCGGTCCGCCAATCCTGTAACAGCTTTGAATGACGGCCTCCCAGGGCCGGTCAGTATAAGGGTCTACAGGTTCACTATAGGTGTGTAAAATGGTTGTTCTTTGGTTTAACGGATCCATCGCCTGGCATAGGATCCAGTTATCCTTTTCATCTAAATCAATGACCCGAAACCACAGCATTCCCGTGAAGGTTCCATCCCCGAAAGCTAAACTGGTGCCGCCGATAATGTCAAGAATTCTATCCCCTTTTACGGGATAACCGTCTTTCCCTTTGCCTGTAAAATAATCACGCCTGAATGCTGTTAGAAGCTTAAATTCAGCTGTATTTACAGCAATATCTGGCCGCGACGACCAGGTCAGGGTGCCAAAGAAGTAATGTGGGTATTTCGTTCCTTTCAAGAGATACCACACCCCCGGTGGATTGTTCTTCCAGATTTTCCTTTACTAAGCATTTAATAATAATATATTCCACCAAGCATTTATTGACACACTTACCATATAATAATAATTATTTTAGATTGAGACGGCCATTGTGAAATGTTGTTTATTTTCCTGGTTTAAGTTTATAATTTCTTTGAAACTGTATCCGTCTGTGCTTAGAATGGGCTCTGACGGCTATCATGACTGGCTCATAAACGTTGTCCTGAGTGATGATCCGGAAGGACGGAACTACGATCAGCAGTGGTAACTTTAAGAATTGTGGTTCAAGGACAGGGTATTAAAAAATGAAACACCAAAGAATGAAGCCCAGGCATAAAGCCGGGGCTTCAATAGATTTATATGTTACCTTTTGAAGTTCGGTTAACTATAAGCCAATATTTAGAGGCTGAATGTTAAAACATACGAACATCTTAAGAGCAGCATTACCGGTAACGACTTTAAACTGTTGTTCAAGGGTACCGAGAACATTATTGTTTGGAGTGACTCCTGCAACAATTTAATGCCACGGATTCTAACCTGTTGATAATGTAATAATATTCCGGTAAGCGGGTTGGGGTTACATCTATTCATAAATTCTTTTGCCAGTAACATGTTCCATATTCTTCCCGTATTAATAACATTTGGTACCCCTTGGGCATACACTATTATATCCTATGGAAAAGGAGAAAGGATTCAATGATATTTGCAGCTCCAGGAATTCATAGCTTATGTCTTGAAAACTCTAAATCAAAAAAGGAGATAGGAATAATGTTTGAAAATGATCAAATGGAAAAGGAGAAAACCCCCATGTGTGACGGTGCTGAAACCAACGAGGAACAGGAAATGACGCGGACCCAGTTTAAACAATCTTTTGTTGATAGGCTTGACGAAGCTTTTCAGGATACCGTTGTGAACGTCGAGTTTGAAACCGATGAGGATTCCGTAAAGAAAGTCATAGGAGCTACTCTTACCAGGATTGGCAGTAATTATATTGAACTGACTGCCCCTACCATTTTCCCCTTCACGGTCCTTACTTTTATTTCCGGAGTAGCCACCCCTGTAGATGTACAGTTTGTAAGGTCGATTATAATAAATGGTCTTACCCGAATAATCAGTATTGAAAGAGCCTGAAACGCCCTCCGGATCAATTCTAGATCGGATTGCTAGCTTAGATAGGGAATAAACCCCATTGGGAGTACCATCTGTGGCGCTACTTCTCCGGGCCGTTGCAGTTGGATAGACTACGGCCCGGATCCGTCAATGATATGCTTATACCGATTGCCTGTAATATTTGCCGAATAATCCGCAAATCTTTAGAACCAAGCACACAAGGGGATTTTTTAGCCGCCTCTCGATCTGCTCGTGTTCTTCCCTGGCGGCGGCCAATTCCTGCTGGGCCAAGAGATACGACCGCTGCTGCTCCTCTTCTACCCTGAGTGACTTTTTAAGATCGTTGCTCAGGGCATTAATTTCATCCTGCATTCGCCTTTGTTCAATAATAGCAAAGGTTTTTTCTCTCTCCACTTTCTGCTTAAGTTCTACAATTTCGGTTTGCAATTCCGCTATCCTGATCCCATGCTGTTCTTTTAATTCAGCCAACCTGGACTTGTTTTCCCGGTCTTTTTCTTTATACTGCTGGAGTTTGGTAAACAAGCCTTCAAGGCTCCCCTGATTTTTAGCCAGGAGTTCTTTTTGCCTTGCGATTTCTTCCTGTGCCTCTTTTGTTCGCCTGACCCAAAGACGGCATTGGTAAAGGATGCTGTTAGACTTTGCTTCAAGTTTGTTGATGTGTTCCCTGTAGCGCAAAATCTCCCTCTTGCGCAATGAGAGGAGAAGGTCTTTTTCAGCCATTTGGGTCAACAAGTATTCGTGCTGACCCGCCAACTCCATTTTTTCTGCCAGCGCAGCAGCAGCTTCCCGCCTTCCGGCCATGGCCTCCTGATAATGTTTTTGCATAGATTCATACTTGCTTTGCCAATGTGACCTGTTGCGGTGCCAGCGGATTTTCTGCCTGTTCATCATATTTAGAAACTTTTTCAGCAAATCTTCATACATAATCCTCATCGTGGGGTTGTAACTCCAAACCTCTTCCCCTACAATTTCAAAGTAGGGTAGTTTTCGAAGAACGCTTTCCAGGGTTTTGATGTCGGTGTTGCGCCAGGAGTTAATCAATTGATGCAGTTGCTGGCTGGAAAGTCCACCGGGATGAATTTTCATAGCCTTAATAATCAGGTTTTTCAGCGAGTAATGGCTTGTTTCAACTTCCCACTCGGTTAAACCCCAGTATCCGTTGTCCAACTGAATAAACCTCCCGTCATTAATCAGGCAGGCTTCCTCAGAAAGCAGTTTTTTTACCTTTCTCTTCTTCGCGTTTGCGTTTTTCAAAATTTCGCGAAGGTTTTGCGGCTGGCCTTTTTTAAGAAGTAGGGAGTAAAACTGATCGTTTTCCTTGTTCCCCTCCAGGTTTAAACGCCAGTAGTCTTTTTCTCTGTAAAAGCATTCGTTCTGCCTGAGGCAAAGGTTGACCTTTTCTTCCACCTGCGGCAAGGAATAATCCTTCAGCATCTTCCTTTGGACGTGAGGTGCCAGCTCAGCTACCGACAGGGCTTCAAAAAAGAAAAGTGTTTTCTTTAAGACATCGGTCAGGGAATTAAGTTTCCCACCCATTTTAAGAGATTCACCTTCCTTCCTTGGTGGTATTTTTTGCACATATTTTGCACATGATTAATGATTCCACTACCGTTGCCTATTTTCCTTTAAATACCATATATATAGGTGTAAAATAATTCCTTCATAGTTCAACAATATTTATCGTTGGAAAACGGTAAAAGGAGGAATATAAAACTTGATTAAAATCTCCTGGATGCCATATAATAAGTCTGAAAGGTCTAAAATAAGGTCCGAACGGTCGATATTCATGCTCCAGCGGTATCGCGCCAGGAATTCGATTAAAGACCTGTAGAGGTGAAACCTTATGAGTATTGCCTGCTGCGAAGTTGAATCAATTCAAACCTCACTGGGAGAGGTCTTTTTGGAAGGTCCGGTAAAGGCGGCCAAGTTAGAAAGCCTTTTTATGAATAGGAAGATGACAAACTTCCGCCCCCCCGCCAAACAAAAGGAAGCGTTGGTTGCCATTTCTAAATTGCCGGAGGGTATGGTGTATATTGCCAGGCATGGTCTGGAGATTATTGGTTACATTACCTTTCACTACCCGGATGAATACAGCAGATGGAGCAAGCACCCGGCTATACTGGAGTTGGGTGGCATTGAGATCAGTCTGGAATGGCGAAAATATGGGATTGCCATAGCCCTCTTAAAAGAAGCCTTCAGCAATCCCATCTTAGAAAATTATATTGTTGTAACCATTGAATTTTGCTGGCACTGGGATTTAAAAAACAGCCGCCTGGAAATGTTCACCTATCAAAAAATGCTGGCTAGACTCTTTGGCACCGTAGGCCTGAAAAGAAGAGCCACAGATGATCCCGATATCACTGAACACCCGGCAAATGTTTTCATGGTTAGGCCGGGCAAGCATGTAAAAAAAGAAGCCATCGAAATTTTTGAAGCCATGCTGTTTGAAAATAAGTTATTTTAAATTATAAGAGCCTGCAACTCCGGAGTGTTCCGCATGTTGCAGGCTCTTTACGAATGTTTAACGGATGCTGTAGTTCGGCGCTTCTTTTGTAATCACAACATCGTGGGGGTGACTTTCTTTCAGTCCGGCGGTCGTGCAGCGGATGAATTTTGTTTTGGTTTTCAGTTCGCAAACGGTGCGGCAACCGGCATAACCCATTCCAGCCCTTAGACCACCAATCAGTTGATACACAG
>DHTR01000075.1:29855-32956 GCA_002408725.1 Pelotomaculum sp. UBA5255 | reverse complement strand
AGACCGCCAATCAGTTGATACACAGACTCGGATAAAGACCCCTTAAAGGGCACCCGTCCTTCCACGCCTTCAGGCACAAGTTTGTTCTCGTTCTCCGTCTGTTCCTGAAAATAACGGTCTTTACTACCTTCTTTCATGGCGGCAAGAGAACCCATCCCGCGGTATACTTTATAGCTACGCCCCTGGTAGATTTCCAGTTCCCCGGGGCTTTCCTCGGTACCGGCCAGGATGCTTCCCAACATCACGACATCCGCCCCGGCGGCGATTGCCTTTGAGATATCACCGGAATATTTAACGCCCCCGTCTGCAATAATCGGTATGCCGTACCGGGCTGCCTCCTGGGCGCAGTCGTAAACTGCTGTGACCTGGGGAACACCAATACCGGCAACGACACGGGTGGTGCAAATTGAACCCGGCCCTATTCCTACTTTGACCGCATCTGCTCCCGCTGCAATCAGGTCCCGGGTTCCTTCCGCAGTGCCGACGTTGCCGGCAATGACGGCAACCTCGGGGTACAGTGTTTTTATTTTCGATACTGTTTCCAGTACACCCCTGGAATGGCCATGGGCCGTATCTACGACAATGGCATCGGTACTTGCTTTGACCAGCGCCTCGATCCTTTCCATGGTGTCGGAGCCGACGCCAACCGCCGCTGCCACCAGCAGGCGGCCCCGCCTGTCCTTGGATGAGCTAGGGAACTGACGTGTTTTTTCAATATCCTTAATGGTGATTAAGCCACGTAAATTGAAGCCATCATCAACAATGGGCAGTTTCTCAATTTTATATTTCTGCAGGATTCCCTTGGCGTGCTCCAATGTAGTACCCACTGGTGCGGTTACAAGGTTGTCCTTCGTCATGACCTCCCCAATTTTCTTGCTGAAGTCCTGTTCAAAACGAAGGTCTCGGTTGGTCAGGATACCTACCAGCTTTCCACCAACGGTAACCGGTATTCCGGAGATTCGGTATCTCTCCATTAAAACCAGCGCTTCACGAACCAGGTTATCCGGAGAAAGGTAAATCGGATCTGAGATTACACCGTGCTCCGACCGTTTTACCCGGTCGACCTCAAGAGCCTGCCGTTCGGTCGACATATTTTTGTGAATCACGCCGATGCCCCCTTCTCGGGCAATGGCGATGGCCATCCTCGACTCTGTAACGGTGTCCATCCCGGCACTCATAATGGGAATATTAATCTTAATGGTTTTTGTTAGATTTGTGGCTGTATCGACGTCCTTGGGCAGGATTTCCGAGGCAGCTGGAACAATCATGACATCATCAAAAGTAAGTCCCATTTTATCAAATTTTTCCGGCCACATAAGCCATACCTCCCCGCCGTTCAATCGGCATTTGCAAGCAAATAGTATTGGTCTATTATAGCATAAACCTCTCTGTTCTGCATTATCATTGAGGTCTATTATTTCAGTTCAAGGGAGCTTCAGGATGCAAGAAAATAGATAGGCTTTGTTGATAGGAGTTTCCTGTCTTGATGTAGAATAATGTCTCTTGAAAATGAAGGATCTGGAAGCTGAAAAAGATCGTTGTCGCTACGATTGAAAGGAGAGTTTTTTTAAATGCCGAAAAAGATTGAGTTTACCAGCAATTACAGTGATCAGAGTACAAATGAAGGTTTTCAGTTTGAATTTTATTGCGACCGGTGCGGCACGGGCTATCGTACGTGCTTCAAGGCATCCTTGACCGGCAAAATGACAAATGTACTTGATGCTGCTGGAAGCCTTTTCGGTGGAATCCTGGGAAGAGCCGCCGGTATCAGTGAGCGGGTTCGCTCCGCCTCCTGGGAAAAGGCTCACGATGAGGCCTTTATAGAAGCAATGGAAGAACTGAAGCCGGATTTTGCCCAGTGCCCGCGTTGCTCTTCCTGGGTCTGCCGCAAAAGCTGCTGGAACACCAAGCGGGGGTTATGCAAGCAGTGTGCGCCGGACCTGGGTGTGGAGATGTCGGCGGCCCAGGCCAGCCGTTCTGTTGAGGAAGTTTGGGCACACGCTCAGATGTCTGAAGAGGATAAAAAGCTGAGTCAGGAACACTGGGATCAAACCATTCGTGCTTCCTGCCCGGAATGTGAGGCGCCTCTCGCTGAAAACGCCAAGTTCTGCCCGGAATGCGGTGCAAAGTTAAAGAAGGTCGGCAACTGCAAAAAGTGTGGGGCCAAACTTTCGGACAAGTCGAAATTCTGTTATGAATGCGGTACAAAAGTGTGAATTAATGAGCTACTATAGGGGACAGGCCCATCAACTGTGGAGGGCCCGTTCCCTTTTATGTCTTAATCCTGCCCTGTAATTGAATGGACGCCATGGGTGTAAAAATGATCCCTAAGATGGTAAATTAGTTTTTCTGAGACGTTAAGTTCTTGCGCCATTTCAGAATCGGACTTGTCATCTTTGACCCCTTCTATAAAGCGGTCAAAATCTACTCCAACTTCCCGGGTCATTTCCTTAAGGCTAGGTTCGCTGCTCCACGGAACCCGGCTCTGAAAGAAGGAGTCGTTACTGTCCATCGGAACACCTCCGTTTCTTTAGTATTGTTCCACCGGGGAGGTAAATCGATGCATTTTTAGGACGGAATAAAAAAACCCACTCGTGAACAGGGGCTTCAGAGCGGGAGCGATTGTCTCATGGATTTATGGTTTATCCGAGCCCTTTTTTTAAGGGTTATTTGAATCTTTGCTGTCGATGAAGGTAAGATGGCTGCAATCATTAAAGAGCATTAGAATACCCTTTTCCCACTCGGGGAAGTCAATAATACTGAGGCAGGCGTTATCCATCCGGAGGCGCCAGTATTTGTTTAAATCCATTTCCAGGATACTGGCTGTAATGGCCCTAATAGGTCCGCCGTGGGATACGATCAGGACATTTCGCCCGGTGTGGCGGCTAACGATCTGTTTGAGAGCGCCAAGGCATCTTTGGGCCATCTCACCCACCGTTTCACCGCCCGGTATCCTGACAGACAGGGGATTTTCCCACCACCGTTTAAGGTCATCCTCAAAAAGCGCTGCGACTTCCTCTATGGTCATGCCCTCCCAGTCCCCAAAATCAAGTTCCCTCAGTTCCGGAAGGGCTTCAAGCTCCAGGTTGTGGTGCTTTGAA
>DHTR01000075.1:16888-29658 GCA_002408725.1 Pelotomaculum sp. UBA5255 | reverse complement strand
AATAATCTTTGCAGTTTCAATAGCCCTTGTTAAATCGCTGGCATAAAACCCATCGAACTTTTCTACCGCTAGACGCTTTCCGAGAAAATCAGCCTGCCGGCGCCCGTGGTCCGACAGTGGGACATCAATATGCCCCTGGGCTTTCATGGTGATGTTCCACTCCGTTTCTCCATGCCTGACTAGATAAACACGGCAGCTCACTTGACAAATCCCTCCCAGATCGCCTTGAGGGCGAGGATTAATTTAATGTTCTCTGAATGTGTTTTAACTGCCAGTCGGATATATCGCCCTTCCAGTCCTGAAAAACCCATGCAGTCTCTGACCATAATTCCCCGCAAGCCAAGCAGCTCTGTAAGTTTACCTGAGGTTATCCCGCTTTCAGAAATGTCTACCAGGATAAAATTGGCGGCGCCGGGCAGCGGCTTTAGACCCTTAAAGCGGGTTAGTTCGCGGAATAGAAATATTTTTTCCTGGCGCACGATTCGACTTGTCCTTTCCAGATAATCCTGGTCACGCAGGCCCGCTACTCCTGCCACCTGCGCCAGCACATTTACATTCCAGGGGTCTTTGGAAGCTTTCATTCGCGTGATCAGTTTACCGGGTGCTGCAATTGCACCAAGTCGCAGGCCAGGAATGCCAAAAAATTTTGTCAGGGAGTAAAGTACAGCGAGATTTGGAAAATGCCCCACCCTGGACATGACGGAAAAATCTTCGCGCCGCGGGATGAAGTCCATGAAAGCCTCATCCACAAGAACCATAACTCCGAGGCTGAAAGCTTTGTCCAGGATGTATTCGACCATTTTAGCGTTCAGAAGGCGACCGGTAGGGTTATTGGGGTTGCAAAGGAAAACAAGGTCCACCTGGTTCAAACAGTTGACGATTGCTTTTAAAGGAAGGCGGAACCCGTTTTTTTCATCCATAGCAACTTCAAGGACTTCACCCCCCTGGCTTATAACGGCAAGGCCGTACTCACTGAAAGTGGGGACCGGGATCAACGCCCTTTTAGATCCAGTCACGCGTACGAGCAGATAAATCAACTCCGCCGCTCCGTTCCCCATGAGGAGTAGATCTTCCCGTATTCCCAGGTGGCCCGCAAGCACAGCCTTGAGCTCGCTGCAATCCGGGTCGGGATAGCTGCTGATCAGGTCCAGGTTGTTCATGACCGCTGCAAGCGCCCTGGGCGAAGGCCCCAGGGGATTGATGTTGGCACTGAAATCTAGCAAATCCTGAACGGGAAGATGGTACTTGCGGGAGGCGAGATTGACGTTCCCCCCATGAATGTGCTCCAGATGCTGCACAACGAAAACTCCTTCCTTTAACATGCGAAGGGTTACCTATTTTAGGTAACAATTTATAATCCTGTGTTTAACCGTAAGAACGGGTATACGGCCGCGAGCAGAATAACCTCCGTCATTTCGTTGATAAAGCCGTAACAATCCCCCGTAAGGCCGCCTAATTCACGGGTTATTCTTCTGCAGGCCAGGTAAGTGAAGGTTGCTCCTACAGCCATTAGCCAGATCCCCTGCAGGTCCAGAGCTAATCCTGCTGTTAAGGCAGCAATCAGGGTTGCAATAAGCAATTCCTTTTTGTCGGCATAGACAGCATATACTTTCCCAAGCCCTTCCTGCCTGGCATAGGGGAAGGCGGTAATGGCGATGACCATGCCCCACCGGCTCACAGCCGGAACCGTGATTAGCATCCATGTTAAGACCTGGTTGGGCAATCCCAGAATAAGTGTATATTTTGTAAGCAGCAGGCAAACAGCCCCGATTACACCAAAGGCGCCCACCCGGCTGTCTCGCATGATTTCCAGTTTTCTTTCACGGGTTCGACCGCTGAACAGGCCGTCAACGCTGTCCATGAAACCGTCCAGGTGCATGCCTCCAGTCAAAACAACCATTCCGGAAACAAGCAGGACTGCCCTAACCTGATCCGGAAAGCACCATTGTGCCGCCCATGCGAGCATTGCCAGGATTGCGCCTAAAAGAAGACCCACGGCTGGGAAAAAAGCAGTTGAATGTCCGCAGGGTTTTTCATCAAAATGCACGCCGGGTAAAGGCAGCCTTGTCAACTGGTAGAAAGCAAACAGAATACTTCTCAAGTTCAGCGCTCCCTGTGGTTTTAAATCTTTAAACCTATTTCATTGGCTGTAGCCTGGGTGATCTTACCATTCTCGCTATGGGTGCCGACAATAACAAGCCGGGGTAAACCGATCATGATTTAAAGTTCCCTGTTAGAAAGTAATTTATGGTTAGATAAATGAATAGCCCGGCTACGGTCATGAGCACAGATGTCAGGTACATTAACTTGATAGTCTGGCGAATATGGTTGGGCTTCAGGGAAACCAGGTCTTCTCCCATATAAGCCCTGAAGGACTCGCGGCCGTGGTAGTAATTTAAACCTCCCAGCCGGACTCCCAGCGATCCGGCAACCGCTGCTTCCGGAATGCCGCTATTGGGGCTGGGATGGCTGCGGGAATCCCGGAGGATGGCTGCAAGCGCTCTTTTCGGGCTCATCCTTAACAGAAATGCAGCCGCCAGTATAAGCAGTCCGGTTAAGCGTGCCGGTACATAATTGACCAGGTCATCCAGGTGCGCTGAAGCTTTGCCAAAGTCGATATAACGCTCATTTTTATATCCCAGCATGGAGTCCAGGGTGTTGACTGCCCGGTAGGCCATGGCCAGGGGGGCGCCTCCGATGAGAGCATAGAACATTGGGGATATAATACCGTCTACGATATTTTCAGCAACGGTTTCCACGGTTGCTCTGGTAACGTTCCTGGAATCCATGGAATTGGTATCCCTGCCGACGATCCAGCCGACTTTCCGACGGGCTTCCGGCAATTCCCCATTTTTTAAGGCCGAATAGACCTCCCCGGCTGCATCGGCCAGGCCGCGTGTAGCCATTGTAGTATAAATCAGCCAGATGGAAAGGGCTGTCCCCAGCCAATGGCTCAGGGAATAGGACCAGTGCAGGATGAAAAAGGTTAAAAGCCAGCTCCCACCCACGACTACGGATGCCGTAACGGCTCCAGCCCCCCGCAGCATAGCCGGGCTTTTGGCTACAAGGCGCATCAGGCGTTCAAGAATCTCAATAGCCTTTCCCATCAACATGACCGGATGAGGGAGGCGCCGCGGCTCTCCCAGCGCAAGGTCCAGCAGGTAGGCCAGGAAAACCTGGCAACCGGTATTTAGCGGCATATTTGTTTCCTGCCACCTGCAGGACCTTCCAGTCCCAGCAGTTGATAAATTCTTTCTAGATCAAGGCTACTGCGGACCAGTGCTGCCAGCTTGTCAAAATCCTTGTTTCTTTGCTCCAGGGCGGGCGTAGTGCCGGCGGTAGCCAGCGGCTCAAGCCCTTTTTTCCTGCGCAGGGTGTTGACAATATGCCTGCGGAATCCGTCGCTGTCAAAGATGCCGTGAATATATGTACCGAGCACCAGGCCATCCCGGCTGACAGCGCCATCTGGGAAAAATACTTTCTCGCCTGATCTCAACAGGATTGTGAAGGCAGGCCTCAGATCAGGGGCCTGCTCAGTCCTGCCCATGTGAATTTCGTAGCCTGTAATCCTGGATGAAGGCGCCTCGCATAGAAAAAGACCGGAGCCCGCTACTTCAGCTTCAACCTGAGTGGTGACCTTATCCGGTGCAAAGGTAGTGGTTGTGTCCAGCAGGCCAAGTCCTTTAATTTGCGGTATCTCCGACTCGGTATGAAGCGGGTCGTTTAGTTCCCTGCCAAGCATCTGAAAGCCGCCGCAGATTCCTATTACAGGTGTGCCTGCACGATGACGCTCCAGGAGCTGGCCGGCCAGCCCCGAGCGATTCAAAAAAGCCAGGTCTTCAATTGTATTCTTACTGCCCGGTAGGACAATGAGGTCTGGGTAACCCAGGCGGCTAACCCTGTCGACATAGCGAAGCCGGACATCAGGCTCATCTTCCAGGGGGTCAAAATCTGTGAAATTAGAAATATGCGGCAGGTGAACAATGGCTATTTCAACTACCCCCTGCTCTTCCACCTGTTCAGCCCTACTCCTGTCTTCAGGTATCGTATCCTCCTCCTGAATCCGGAAACCTTGAAAATAAGGGACAACACCAAAAACCGGCTTACCCGTCTTCTTTTCCAGAAAATCAACGGCTGGCCGGAATAAGTTCAGGTCCCCGCGAAACTTATTAATAATAAATCCAACTATCCTGTCCCGGTCTTCCGGAGAAACCAGTTCCAGGGTACCCACCAGGGAGGCCAGGGCACCCCCTTTATCAATATCTGCAACCAGCAGAACCGGTGCTCCGGCCATCCTGGCGATGCGCATATTCACGATTTCATGCTCCTGAAGATTTACCTCGGCGGGACTTCCAGCGCCTTCAATAACAATCAGGTCGTTCTCCGTCCGCAGCCGTTCCAACGCTCCTTCAATGATGTCCAGGGCCCCTGGCGCATATTCGGTATGGTACTTTTGGGCCGGGAGATTTCCTACCGGCTTGCCCAGGACCACAACCTGGGAAGAAGCATTACCTGTAGGCTTCAGAAGTATTGGATTCATATCCACAGAAGGCTCCACGCCGGCCGCTTCTGCCTGTACAACCTGGGCGCGGCCCATTTCTCCGCCGTCTTTCGTAACAAATGAATTGAGGGCCATATTCTGTGACTTAAAAGGGGCAACACGATAACCATCCTGGACAAAAATACGGCATAATGCAGCGACCAGTACACTCTTCCCTACATGGGAAGCAGTTCCCTGAACCATGATTGACTTTGCTTTTATTTTGCCATCACTCCATTTTTACCCCGGCCGGAGGTTTAATCCTTAGCGGAAGACCGGCAACAATAAAATATACCTCGTCCGCTTTGGACGCCAGGATTTGGTTGACCTTTCCGGCTATATCCCTGAAAAACCTACCTAAGGGATACTCGGGCACAAGACCCAGCCCGACTTCGTTGGATACAATAATCAGGTGTGCCCCGTTCTTTACCGAATCCGCTAAACGGGAAGCCTGCTCAAGAATCAGTGCTTCTTTTGCGGAGGAAGATACGTCATCCTGGTCCGAAGAGCAATCGTCCAGAAGCAGATTGGTAATCCAAATAGTGGCGCAGTCCAGGAGGAAAACATCATCTTTGCGGCCATTTTCAATCACACCTATAACGTTTTTCTCCTCTTCAACGGTCTCCCAGGAAGCCGGCCTTCTTGCCTTGTGTTTTTGCACTCGCCCGGCCATTTCAACATCCCGCACGGCCGCCGTTGCAATGTAGATAACCCGTTTCCCCAGTTGCACTGCATGCTTCTCAGCGAACTCGCTTTTTCCGCTTCTGGCTCCTCCCAATGCTAAGATCAATTTTCCTTTCATTTTTCACCAGCCAGTTAACAAAGATAAAAACCGATAAACCCCGCTCCTTTAAGGATTGGGGTTTGTTGACCGGGCAAGATAACCCGCCGACCCCTTTGCCTCGAAGGTACCGGGCGACATCCACAGGCAGGTATCCTGGCTCCCGGCAATTTCAAACCAACCCTTTATTGGGTTCTTAAGGTGAAACCTTGTGCCGGTTACAGTGGCGGGACCGCTCAGGTATTGCACCTGATTCCCCAATTATCCCTCTTTAAGGGGACCTGCGGATCGTTGTATATTGTATTCTACACCTACAGTCGGAGTCCTGCCGATATAGCAACTCTTTAACCCAAATCACGCCAGTTTCCGATAACTTCTTTTACCCTTCTAACCAGTTCTTCAATCAAGTGTGGCAGCGGCTCGGATTTCAATCCAACAATGTCAATGCCCGCGCGACTCAGGGGTAAAAGTATCTTCCGGGCCGGGCTTGAGGCGATAGCTTCTGCCATCCTGGGGGATAATTCACCAAGCATTGCATTTGGAAAAAGAATGCTAATGGGGCCTACAATCAAATCCACTTTTCCGGCATTATAGATAACCGCATTTTCACCGGTAGCCCCTTCGTTAGCCCCAGCCCGCAGCATCACCGAGGTTGCCAGTGCATTGGTTCCTAGGGCCAGGAATTCTACATGCTCGGGAAGTTCTCGACGGAGTTTATCAGTAATGTGCTTGCCAATTCCCCCGCCCTGCCCGTCAATTATCGCAATTCGCATAGTCCACCGCCTTTGGAGCCTGAAATTTCAATATTATAAAGCATTATACCATATCTAACCAAGAAGAAAGACCCTCCCGGGGTCCTTGTTTGCATGTCATTTTTGCGCCTGAAAAGTCGTAATTTGCTAATGTTAACATTAAATGCCATGGTGTGTATAATTCTGTGGATAAATTAATATTTTGCTGATTTGTGTGGAGGGTCCTCCTGTAGTTTTGACTCTAGTTCAACAATTTGACGATTTTTACGAAGCAGCCATTGGGCGTAGCGGTAATTGTTTAGTTGAAGTTTACGATTTTCCTTTTCCAGACGGCTTAAAAAGCCTAACTTATCCTTTTCTATTTTTTCAATTAGGTTCATCAGTACCCTGCGGCTTAACCGTAGTTGTTCGATTTTTTCTTCAAGCTCATGAATCCTTCTCCTCAGATAGGTAGTGTCTACCCTATCTTCCACTGCTTCATCACCTCACAGGCATCTCAATCCTAGTATATGCCGGGGTTATAGCAAATAGAAGCCGGCGCGGTTTGAGAGAGACTGCAAAAGATATGCGCTATCAGGCGTTAAATGAAAAGCTTTGCCGGACACGCTTTACGACCTCGGTAAGGATGCCCTCGTCTCTAACCAGGGCGATCCTGACGTATCCCTCCCCCCGGTTGCCGAAGGCCACTCCGGGAATGACTATGATTCCGGCCTTCTCCAGCAGTTCCGAAACGAAAAGGGTAGATGAGGTGTATCCCGGCGGCAGGGGCGCCCAAATGAACATCGAGGCATTAGGCTTGGGCATTTTCCATCCTAACTCGGCCAACCCATCCACCAGCACATCTCTACGTCGCTGGTAGGTTTGCGCGTTAATGGTTACACATTCCTGGGGACCTGTCAGGGCCGCAATCCCGGCCTCCTGTACAGGATGAAAGACGCCGTAGTCAATATTTGATTTGATTAAGGCCAGGTTTGAAAGAACCTCCCTGTTCCCCAGGGCAAAGCCAATCCGGCAACCAGCCATGTTGTAGGTCTTGGAAAGAGAATAAAACTCAATCCCCACATCCTTTGCCCCGGGGACTTCCAAAAAGCTCATCGGCTTGAATCCGTCGTAGGCCAGTTCGGCGTAAGCAACATCGTGACAAATCAGAATATCGTACTTCCGCGCAAATTCGACCGCACGCTCAAAAAACTCCCTGTCAGCAGAAACTGCAACCGGGTTATTGGGATAATTCAGCCACATCAGTTTTGCTTTGGCGGCAATGTCCGGTGGGATCAAGCTGAAATCAGGTAGAAACCGGTTTTCAGCAAGAAGCGGCAGGGGGAAAATTTCTCCCTGGGCCATTTGAATGCTAAAGCTATAAATTGGATAGCCCGGATCAGGGACCAGAGCAATATCGCCCGGGTCTACGTAGGCCATGGCCAGATGGGCCAACCCGTCCTGAGAGCCCATTAGCAGGAGAACCTCGTTATCGGGATCAAGATCCACGTTAAAACGGTTTTTGTACCATCCGGTTAGGGCTTCGTATAGCCTGCGGACGCCTACAAGCGTGTAACGATAATGGGAGGGGTTATTGGCCGAACGCCGGAGAGCTTCAATGATATGGGGAGCAGGTGGAAGATCCGGGCTGCCCACTCCAAGGTCGATTACCTTCACACCCCTTGCCTCAACTCTTTGTTTTTTTTCTTCCATCTCATTAAAAACACCTGAAGCTAGGCTGTCCATCCGCTTTGCCTTATTCACCTTTACATCTCCTTTTGACTTATCTGCTATTAAACTCTTTCAATCTTATGATTTGATCCTGAGACTGCTTTTGTACGGTAATTTTTCAAATCTTCTACCACGCTGTAGGGTACGGTGTCTGAACCAAGCCGACATCCGGCCAGGTGCCCCGGGTCGTGATAATCAGACCCGCCGGTCACGATCAGGCCATCTGCCCTGGCCAACCTTTCATAATAAGCTGCTTGTTCCCAGGAGTGAGCAGGATGATGGGCTTCCAGGCCAGCGAGGCCGGCTGTCTTCAGTTCCTCAATCAACTGCGTGGAATGATTCAGTCCCGGGTGCGCCAGAACCGGGACTCCCCCAGCAGAGCGGACCATGTTTATCGCTTCGGCAGGAGTAAGCTTGTAACGGGGCACATAGGCCGGGCGCCCCGCCCCGATATACAGATCGAAGGCCTCCGCGGTAGTTTTAACGGCGCCTGCCTCAAGCAGAGCCGCTGCCAGGTGCGGGCGCCCTATGGAGCCTGATCCGGAAATGTTAATGACTTTGTTCAGCTCGATCTTAAAACCGAGATTCTGCAGCTTCTGAACCATTTTTCCCATGCGGTCAATTCTGGTCTGGCGAAACAGCGAGAGTTTGTCAAGGAATTCAAGATCATCCAGTTCAACCAGGTAACCAAGAATATGGATTTCTTCACCCCTGTATTCTGAACCAAGCTCAATCCCTGGGATAACTTCAAAGTTATAGCGTCTGCCTGCCGCAATAGCGGGAATAACCCCATCCAGGGTATCGTGGTCCGTGATGGCGATGGCAGCCAAGCCCATGGATTTTGCCATGGACACGATTTCCTCCGGACTTTTGATACCGTCTGAATAAGTAGTATGAATGTGCAGGTCAGCCTGCATCTAGATCACCTTTTTTAAATTTTCGATACCATTTATTTCAATACTTGCTCCAACACCCTCAAAAAATTTCCGCCCACGACCTTCTTTATTTCACTTTCATGGTGTCGCCTGTTCATCAGACCCTGAGTATAACAGGATATTAAGTACAATCCGCTAAGACTTGCGGAAGGTTGCTCGTACCGACCCCGCCTTTTTGGACAGCGCGGATGTGCTTGTCGCTCAAATTGCGGGGGTGAATCATAATAAAACCTGTCTATCTATTATAATAAATAGTTGCTATTGGGCTACCCATAATTATACTACTTTTTTCGAGGTTTGATGCTATCGTAAGATGTTGATTTAGTTTAAATATTTTCGTTCTCCGGTTTACTCTATGAAATATAGAAAGCCGCCTTGTGGGCAGCTTTTAAAAGTAGCGATTCTTGTCGATATTCGCATATCTTATCTATCAAGAATAAAAATAGCCAAGTTAACTTGTTAGTATATTATAACTTACCTTGGCTCTACAATCAGCTTGATAGCGGTCCTTTCCTCCCCGTCGATAATAATGTCCGTAAAGGCAGGAATACATATTAGGTCAACCCCGCTGGGTGCTACGAAGCCCCTAGCAATTGCTACTGCTTTTACTGCCTGGTTTAGGGCGCCCGCGCCAATGGCCTGCATTTCTGCACATCCGCGTTCCCGAAGGACACCTGCTAGGGCGCCAGCTACAGAGTTTGGATTGGACCTTGCTGAAACCTTTAATATTCCCTCCATTCGGGCAACCTCCTTATAAGCGTCAATAGTTTTGTTGTCCTGAACTCCCTGTACAGAAATTATATTCGCCAATGGTTATAAAATACCTTTTGTAAAATTTAAAAATTTGAGTTCTTGATGCGCCGTAACAGCCCGTCAATTCTAAAACGGGCTGCCTAAAAGGGGTTACTTGTTAATTAAAATGGTTGAATCAATCACTCCTCATAATTTTGAACACGTTGAATGGAATTAGCTTCGCCTGTGTACTCATCAATATCAATTATCACGCCGTTAAACTGAAATGGGCCGGAGGCAACCTCAAAGCGTTGGGGAAGTTGAGATCTGAATTTCTCTATGATGATTTCTTTCTTCACTCCAATCACGGAATTCAACGGGCCAGTCATACCCAGGTCAGTTATATAAGCGGTTCCCCCCGGTAAAATGCGTTCATCTGCGGTTTGTACATGGGTGTGGGTGCCCACCACGGCGGATACTCTCCCTGCCAGGTACCACCCCATGGCAACTTTTTCCGAAGTGGCTTCAGCGTGGAAATCCACGACTACAACCTGCGCTATTTCCTTGGTCCTGGCCAGAATTTCATCTGCCTTTCTGAAGGGGCAGTCGAGAGCGTCAAGAAAAACCCGCCCGGCTAGATTAATTACTGCAATTTTCACCTTCCGGCGGGTCTCAAAAACATTGGAGCCAAATCCAGACGTGCCTGGCGGATAATTCGCCGGCCTAATGATTCTTGTTTCCCGGTTTATGTATTCGTGGGCCTCTTTTATATTCCAGACGTGGTTGCCCATGGTTAAAACATCCACTCCTGTGGAAAACAATTCTTGGGCAACCTCCCTCGTGATACCTTTGCCTCCGGCGGCATTTTCACCGTTTGCAATGACTAGGTCAAGCTCAAATTCTCTTTTCAGGTCGCTTATATTAACCTTGATGGCCCGTCGGCCCGAACGCCCTACAATATCGCCGATCATCAGCAGACGCAAGAGGCTTTCCTCCTGTTACTTGTTAAATACCAGGACCCTACCTTCCTCGCGGAATGCGAAAAGGAATTTATCCTGGGTAGAGCCTTTGATGCTCTCGAGCATGTGCTCAATCATTTCTTCCTGGGCAAGCAGGTCTTCTTCAATCAACTGCTCATTATCTTCCGTAACGAGATTGGTGTTGAGGTGTTGGTGAAACAGTTCAACAATCAGGGTTATTTCCTCCTGAACGAGGGTATCCACATCCCGTTGGACCTCAAGCAAGGTGAGGTTACCGCAGATCTGGTGGTCAAGAGCAACCAATCTCGTCTCTTTCCCCTCCAGGAGATTATAAACTTCGATGCTATCCATTAGTTTTTCTTTAATATTTTCCAGCTCATTATTCCCTAATACCTGTAAGTATATAAAGGTAAACTTTAATAAATGATTTTCCGGGTCAAAATTAATAGTAGCCACTTCCGGGTAACGTACCAGAATCGAGATCAACAGGCCAACGCTGTCTGTTACATTGTCCCTGTTTCCTTTGTAGCGGAATCCCAATGTTGTCACCTTCCTTAAAACCTGCTGAATAAATAGACATTCTGCTTTCAACAAGGTATTCCTGCTTATTTAGCGGAGCTTGCTAAAAAAATCTCTTTTGGGACCAATATTGGATACAGAAATATGGTGAAAATAAGGTAAACTACAAATAACACCAGAATTAAGCAAATATGCTGCAGTGGCAAGAAAGATTACGGCTTGTGAAAATAAGAAACGGCCTTATAAAGGCCGTTTCTTATTTTGTTCACTATTTCGCATATTCCACGACCCTTGTTTCCCTGATAATAACGACCTTTATCTGTCCTGGGTAATCCAGTTCGCTTTCAATTTTCTTTGTTACACTCCGTACCAGGCGAATGGCGCCAAGGTCGTCCACCTTATCGGGTTTGACCATAATCCGTACTTCCCGCCCGGCTTGAATAGCAAAAGATTTATCGACCCCTTCAAAGGAGTTTGCGATTTCCTCAAGCTTAGTAAGGCGCTTGATATAGGCTTCAAGTGTTTCCCTGCGGGCCCCGGGCCTTGCCGCAGAGACAGCGTCAGCCGCCTGTACGAGCACTGCAATGATGGTTTGAGGTTCTTCATCACCATGGTGGGCGGCAATGGCATGAATAATCTCGTGTGTCTCACGGTATTTTTTAGCCAGATCAACTCCAATGGTGACGTGTGGGCCCTCCACTTCGTGGTCAACTGCCTTGCCTATATCATGTAGCAGACCGGCTCTTTTGGCCAGTTGAATATCAATGCCCAGTTCGGCTGCCATTAAGCCGCACAGGTGCGCGACTTCAATGGAATGTTTTAAAACGTTCTGCCCGTAACTTGTACGGAACTTCAAACGCCCCAAAAGGATAATTAACTCCGGATGAATGCCGTGTACACCCGTATCAAAAGTGGACTGTTCACCGGCTTCCCTGATCTGAGTAGTTACTTCCTTCTGAGCTTTTTCGACCATCTCTTCAATACGGGCAGGATGAATTCTACCATCGATGATCAGCTTTTCCAGGGCGATCCGGGCTACCTCTCTGCGAATTGGGTCAAAACCAGATAAAATAACTGCTTCAGGCGTGTCGTCGATAATCAGGTCAATGCCGGTTAAGGTTTCAAAAGCACGTATGTTCCGACCCTCACGCCCGATAATCCGGCCCTTCATTTCATCACCGGGCAACGGTATCACGGCTACAGTAGCTTCAGCTACGTGGTCGGCGGCACATCTTTGTATGGCCAGGGAAATAATATCACGTGCGCGTTTTTCCCCTTCTTCTTTGGCCTTATTTTCAATTTCTTTAATCATCAGGGCCGCTTCATGTTGGATTTCTTTTTCAATGTCTGAAAGTAGAATCTGCTTTGCCTCTTCTGAGGTCATCCCGGATATGCGCTCAAGTTCTGTCACCTGACGGTTATAAATTGCTGTTAGCTGTGCCTTGGTTGCGTCGATTTCCGCTTCTTTCCGGTTGAGATTCTCTTCCTTTTTCTCAATTGAATCAACTTTACGGTCCAGGGTTTCTTCTTTTTGAACGAGACGTCGCTCCAATCTTTGTAGCTCCGACCTGCGCTCACGATTTTCCCTTTCAATATCATTGCGAAGTTTTAACACTTCTTCCTTGGCCTCAACAATGGCTTCCCTTTTCTTGGCCTCGGCGTCCTTTTCAGCCTCATCTAAAATCTTTTTTGCTTCGGCCTCAGCGGAGGTAATCCTGGCCTCTGCCAGGGATTTCCTCACAAAATATCCTACGGCAAAAGCCGCAAGTGCAACTCCTGCTGTTAAAACTAGAATCAGGCTCATGTCCATGTGCTTCTCAC
>DHTR01000075.1:16414-16748 GCA_002408725.1 Pelotomaculum sp. UBA5255 | reverse complement strand
TCATGTCCATGTGCTTCTCACCTCCTTGTTAAGATTAAAGTTTGTCCTCATTTTATAACAAAAAAAACCGAGTCAAGCTCGGTAAAAACAGAACAGACACTACTTTTATACTTGCCTGGAACACGGTAAGAAAATAGCCCCTTAATCGGGCACTATTATAACAGCCGATGAGAGAACTCCCGGCTAAACTCCTACCTCTGAAAGTATTGGACTTTATCTATAATAAAACCCGTACCGTAGTATCTAATTCTATTTTCTACCAGACTTTATTGTACAGGTTTTTTAAAAAACTGTCAAGCTAAACTGCCTTCCTGAAAGTTGTCCAAAACTAACA
>DHTR01000075.1:5062-16246 GCA_002408725.1 Pelotomaculum sp. UBA5255 | reverse complement strand
GTTATGGCCGATGTTGCCGACTACAAGTCCAGCGCCCAAGTTAAGAACGGGTCTCCTGGCTCAAACGTCTTAAGTCTGCCGGATTCAACAAAACTCCGCTGTCCGTCAGAGTCCGGCAGATGCTGCCGATCACTTCAAAGGAGAATCCTCTGCGTTGGAGAAAGCCTGCCATACGGGGAAAGGGGCAATTGCCTCCGCTACTCCGGACTTTTTTTAGAGCCAGCGCCATGGCTGCGTTGTATTCCGCATCCGGGCTCAGTTCCGCCATGATTTCATTAATGGTATTGGGGTCCACACCTTTTGCGATTAATTCGCTTTTGAGTCCGATAAGGCCCCTTTTGGTCAGCCGCTGCTCCACCCAAAGGCGGGTAAAGGTTTTATCGTCAATGTAGCCGTATTGCTCCAAGGTTTTCAGTACATGACATATTGTTTCTGTAGAAAAACGCTTGCGCTCCAGATGGGTTGCCAGCTCTCGCCGGGTACGCCGGCGAGCAGTCAGGAGTCTGCAGGCAGTTGCCATAGCTTGATTGGTTTCACTTTTCATTTAGGCTGTACCGTTTTCCTCCGGGGGATTTGCGGAAGGCTCCACTTTCTCCTTGCCGATGTTCAGGGCTTGCCGGATTTTATGTTCAACTTCCCTGGTTATCTCCGGGTGTTCTTTAAGGTACTCCTTAACGTTTTCCCTGCCTTGTCCCAGCCTTTCGTTATCATAAGAATACCAGGCCCCGCTTTTGGAGACAACATTTAGTTCAGCGGCAACGTCCAGGATGCTTCCCTCTTTGGATATGCCGAAGCCGTACATAATATCAAATTCGGCCTGCTTAAAAGGCGGGGCAACTTTATTCTTCACTACTTTTACCCGGGTACGGCTGCCAATAATATCTGTGCCCTGCTTAATATTCTCTTGCTTACGGACTTCCAGTCGGATGGTTGCATAGAATTTCAGGGCGCGGCCGCCGGTGGTGGTCTCAGGCGAACCGTAGATAACTCCTACTTTTTCTCGAATCTGGTTGATGAAGACCACCGTGGTTCTGGACTTGCTGATCGCCCCGGCTAGCTTGCGAAGAGCCTGGGACATCAGGCGGGCCTGAAGGCCGACATGGGTATCTCCCATCTCGCCTTCAATTTCAGCCCGGGGTACCAGGGCAGCTACACTGTCAACGACGATCACATCAACGGCGCCACTGCGCACCAGGGCTTCTGCAATCTCCAGAGCCTGCTCACCGGTATCTGGCTGGGATACCAGCAGGTTTTCAATGTCGACACCCAGGTTTTTCGCGTAAGACGGATCAAGTGCGTGCTCAGCGTCAACGAAAGCAGCGGTTCCGTTCAACTTCTGCGATTCAGCAATGATATGGAGGGCGACAGTCGTTTTGCCAGATGATTCCGGCCCAAATATTTCAATGACCCGGCCCCGCGGTACGCCCCCCACTCCCAGGGCTATGTCCAGGGACAGGGCGCCGGTTGGAATGACCTCCACATTTAACTTGGCCGAAGCTTCTCCAAGCTTCATAATCGAGCCCTTGCCAAACTGCCGCTCAATTTGCATGAGAGCTAGATCCAAAGCTTTCTGCTTATCCGACAAAAGTATCCCCTCCTTGATTTTATATAGGCTTAAATAGTAACGAAACATATGTTCGTTACTATTCTATTATATGGTGATTATTGGTTTATGTCAATGAGTATTTAATGTTTTAAAACAAAAAAAGGCAGGCCTGCTTAAGAGGCCTGCCTTTTTTTGTTAATTCCTCCCGCGGGCTGGCTCGACGCTAATCCGCCTTCCTCTGACGGTTTGACGGTGCAAGCAGCTAATCACATAGTTTGCCCAGTCCTCCGGCACTTCGATAAAGGAAAATGTCTCATAGATATTAATGTTACCGATGCTGTTTGCAGGAATGCCTGTCTCGTCAACGAGCGTGCGCACGAGATCAGCCGATGAGACACTGTCCTTTCTGCCGATGGTCATGAACAACCGTACCATTCCGGGGCGGGCCCCGGTGTTGCCGAAAGATTCTGTGGCCAGCTCCGCTTCCTCTTGATCAAGTTCCAGGGACAATTTTAAAGCGGCAGCGGCAATATCCATGGGGTCATAGTCGTCCACCAGGGAATCGACAATGTTGCGGTAATAGGCCAGCCTTCCTGCATCCAGCATCCTGTGCAGCCTTTCCCTGATTCCTTCCTTCTGCCGTTCCTGGACATCTGCCAGGGAAGGAAGTTTTTCTCTGCTTATACGGGTTTTGGTAAGGCTTTCGATAAGCCTAATCTGCTTGTAGTCGCGGGGGCTAACCAGGGTAATGGCCACACCGCTTTTCCCGGCGCGTCCTGTGCGCCCGATCCTGTGCACGTAGAACTCGGGGTCCTGCGGAATATCGTAATTGATGACGTGTGAAATATTCTCAACATCGATGCCGCGTGCCGCCACATCGGTTGCAACCAAATGGTCAATCTGCCCGTTTCGGAATTGCCTCATGACATGGTTGCGCTGGTACTGGCTCAAGTCTCCGTGCAGGGCTGCTGCCGGATAACCCCTGGCCTGAAGGCTTGCCACAAGTTCATCCACACCGCGCTTTGTTCTGCAAAAAATAATGGATAGGGTAATATTGGTTGTATCTAAAATCCGGCAAAGGCTCTCCAACTTTTTGGGTTCGCGTGTTTCGTAGATAACCTGTTCAATTTGGGGAACCGTCAGACTGTTTTTACTTACGGTTACAAAGTCCGGATTTTGCAAGTACTTTTTAGAAAGACGGCGTATTTCCTCGGGCATGGTTGCGGAAAAAAGCATGGTCTGACGGGACGGGGGAGTCGTCTGCAAGATAGCCTCGATATCCTCGACAAAGCCCATGTCCAGCATTTCGTCCGCTTCATCCAACACGACCATCTTGATGTTTTGAAGATTCAGGGTTTTCCTGTTTAAGTGGTCCAGGAGCCGGCCCGGGGTGCCTATGACCACCTGTACCCCCTGCCTCAAGGCCCTGATCTGGCGGTCGATTGATTGCCCTCCGTAAATCGGCAGCGTCCGTACACGACGGTGTCTGCCAATCCGGGAAATCTCCTCGGCAACTTGAATAGCCAGTTCCCTGGTGGGGGTTACGATCAGAGCCTGTACTCCGCCGTAACGGGTGTTTGCCATCTCTACAATTGGAATGCCAAAGGCCGCTGTTTTTCCCGTACCGGTTTGAGCCTGCCCGATTACATCCTTTCCTTCAAAAAGCAGGGGAATGGCTTTTTGCTGGATGGGGCTGGGCTCCTCAAAACCCATATCTGTAAGAGCCTGGGCCACACGCCTGCTTATTTCCAGGTCTCCGAAACGAACACTATCTTTTATTGAGGTCATTCATTATACTCCTTTTTAAATAGCCTGTTTTATTAATACAAAACGAAAAAATACCCTGTAAATCAGGTCTACGGCACATGGACATTTTTAACGCCGGCCTTTACGACCTGGAAAGCAGGTATTGTCTCACCATACTTAAAGCTGCATTAACAGTGCTTTGCCTGACCGCCGGTCGTTCCCCGGAAAAACGGTACTCCCTGCAAAGCGTGCCGTCGTCGGAGGCCAGGGAGATATATACCAGGCCTTTTGGCTTGGCGGGAGTTCCCCCTCCCGGACCGGCGATGCCTGTAACGGCAAGTCCTAGATTAGATTTGATGCGCTCACGGGCTCCCTCTGCCATTGCAATGGCGGTTTCTTCACTAACGGCACCGTAGCGGTCAAGAATAGACAGGGGTACACCCAGTAGCGACTTTTTTAGATCATTGCTGTAGGCAACTACTCCGCCCTTAAAATAGTCCGAACTGCCGGGAACATCCGTAAGCCTGGCTGCTATTAGCCCGCCGGTGCAGGACTCTGCCACGCCGATGGATAGCCCGGATTCCTTTAAGAGTATACCCAGCACTTCTTCGAGCAACTCCATGTCGCAGCATGTTAGATAGTCTTGCAGGTGTACCACATCCCAACTCATAATTATAACATATCTCTGTGATCATAACACAAACCTTTTAAATTTAGAATTTTTAATTCAAGAATTAAAGAACCGCCGGCAGCAGGCGCAGCTTATAAAAACTCAGCACCTCACGGCGGATCCGGTTCAAACGATGACTAATGAATGAGGGAACGGAATTGTTCACCGGTGATTTTTTCTTTTTCCAGTAAAATTTCCAGTACCTCGTTGAAGACTTGCTTTAAGCCAGTCAAATAATCTCTTACCCGCTCCTCCTGCTCCCTAACGATTCCTGTGATGGTGTGGTGTTTCAAATCCCGGGGCAGGCTGTCCGAACATACGACGCCCAGTTCAGACATGCCGGAGCGCAGCATCGTTTCCGAGACGCGCACTGCTTGTTCAAAATCACCAGCTGAACCCGTGCTTCGATTGCCCAGGACAATCTCCTCTGCGACGGCCCCGGCCAGCATAACGGATATCTGGTTTTCTAGGTAGTCCTTTGTATAAAGATAGGTATCGTCTTCCGGTGTCTGGCGCATATAACCCAGAGCATCTCCTCTGGGCGTGATGGTCAGGGTGGATACGGAACCCATCCGGACCTTTTCGCTGATCAAGGCGTGCCCGATCTCATGAATGGCCACTCTTTTCATTTCTAATTTGGAAGGACGCTTATCCAATTTGCCGCCCATCATAACCTTATCAATTGATTCGTTAAAATGGTGCTGAGAGATTTCCTTGCAACCTTCCCGCATGGCCAGGATGGCTGCCTCGTTGGCCAGGCTTTCAAGATGTGCCCCTGACAAACCGAATGTTTCCTTGGCAATGATGTCCAGTTTGACATCCTCAGCCAAGGGTTTATTCCGGGTATGCAGAGCTAAGATAATCTTTCTTCCTTCTCTATCCGGCAAATCTACCTTGACCCTCCGGTCAAAGCGCCCGGGTCTTAGAAGGGCTGGATCGAGCATATCTGCCCGGTTTGTGGCGGCCACCAGTAGAACTCTGACAGTGTCCTCCATACGCAGACCGTCCATTTCCACAAGTAGTTGGTTTAGGGTCTGGTCATATTCCAGGTGGCTTGTGTTCTGACCGCGCTTGCCACCAAGGATTTCGATCTCATCGATGAAGATGATGGCATTAGTTTTATTCTGGCGCTGGGCGGCATCCCTGGCCGTTTGGAAGAGTTTCCTGACCCGTTGGGCTCCCACGCCGGCATACATCTCGATAAATTCACTTCCCGAGGCCGCCACAAAAGCCGCGTCGGTATAACTGGCTGCGGCCTTCGCCATAAGCGTTTTTCCCGTCCCCGGCGGACCTGAAAGTAGAATGCCCTTCAGCGGACGGATCCCCAAGAGCTTGATATTCTGGTGGTTTTTGATGAAATCAAGAGCTTCCCTCAGTTCCTGGATAGCTGATTCCTGGCCTCCGATATCTTGGAAGGAAATTTCGTACCGCCCTGTTCCGGTTGCACTTTTAAAGTTTTTTGTGCTGACCATGCCCCTAGCCCTGATCAGGTAAAAAAGACCTGCACTGGCTGCAATCAGAAAAATAAAGAGTGTAATGTCATAGCCCATCACAACCAGGGAAATGATTGCAGCCAGACCAAAACCGATGCTAAGTTCTTTGAACACTGCTTGCACCTCCGGTAGCGGGCAACTGAGTTGTAGCAGAAACCGCCCAGTTACCCAGTGGGATAACCTCGTCGAGAGTATGCCCCTGATGTTTTAATCGTATATAAATATTCCCCTGGTCGAGGTTAATCTGGGTTTCCGCACCTAAAGACAAGGCTTCTCTATTAACAGCCAGGGCCATGTCCTGAAAGCTTCCCTGGAAGACGGCCTGATAGACCGCATACTGGGCGTTGTACCAAACCTGGTTGAGGACCTCATCCGGGCTGTCTTCCAGAATGATTTGAAAACTCTTCCGGCCCATGGTGCGAGTGAGTTCTTTGCTGATTTCCTTGTAGGATTGCATCAGATCTTGATCATACTGAATCGCCACGTGGACCTGAAGTTGGCGCCCCTCATTCTTAATGTTAAAAGACTCAATTGATTTATTTTGACTTAGTTTGGCATTTAGCGGCTCCTGAAAGCTGTATTTCTGGTACAGCCACTGTGCGCCAAAGATGAGCGCCAATCCGGCCAGCAGGGAAAAAACAATGATGGGTATTTTTAAGCCCTGCCACTGCATAGGCGGATCTCCTTCCTGCAAAGATGCATAATGTTTCACCATTATAGCACAAAAAGCCTTCTATTTCCCTAGTAGATAGTTGGGTGTTAGAACCGACATAATGTTCTTACAAGTATGGCCACGCTATATAGTTGATTAATAGGGGAATGCTCCTCCCTATTAGTAGCCGTCTTTTTTTAAGAGCTTCCAGGTGCTCATAAAGTAGTCAAGGCCGGACCAAAAGGTAAACAGCAAGGCTACGGCCATAGCGATAGAGCCAAAGGGTATGTGGATGAGGCTGAAAGGAAAATCCCTGAGGAAAATTGCAGCGATGGCGACAATTTGGGTGACGGTCTTTATTTTACCAAGGTTGCTTGCGGTGATTACCACTCCCTCCGCTGCGGCGATAGCCCTTAACCCTGTTACGGCAAATTCCCTGCTGATAATCACCACTGCAATCCAACCTGACAGCCTTCCCAGTTCAACAAGGACGACAAGTGCGGCCGAGATTAGAATCTTATCTACGAGAGGGTCCATGAATTTACCTAGAAGAGTCACCTGCTTGTTTTTTCTAGCATAGTATCCGTCTAGTCCATCGGTGACCGCGCCCAGGACAAAAACAGCAGCAGCAACTGCATCCGCATACAGGGACTTATAAGAAGCCACCAGTAAAAACACAGGAATTAAAAGTAGTCTTGCCAGGGTCAAGCGGTTTGGTAGGTTCATCAAACCAATTCTCCATTCAAATCATAGGCGCGGGCTGCTGTTACCCGAACTTTTACATATTCACCCGGGCTTAATTCCAAGGGCGCCTTAAAGTATACTTTACCGTCAACATCCGGGGCATCCCCTTCGCTTCTCCCAAAATATACTCCCCTTGGGTTGCGGCCTTCAACCAGTACCTTTAGAACTCGCCCTACCTTGAGTTGGTTTTTCTTCCATGATATTTTTTGTTGAAGGGCCATGGCTCTGTTTCTTCGTTCCTGCTTTAGCTCTTCGGGAACCTGATCGGGCAAGGTGGCCGCAGGGGTTCCCTCTTCCCTGGAATATTGGAAAATACCCACACGATCAAATTGTATTTCCGACATAAACTGAAGAAGTTCCTCAAAATCTCTTTCGGTTTCGCCTGGAAAACCCACAATAAAGGTTGTTCTAAGGGTAATATCTGGTATGGCAGCATGCAATTTTTCAATGAGCCGGGCCGACTGCTCCCCGCTGCCACGCCGGTTCATTCGCTGTAGTACGGGAGTGGAGGCATGCTGCAGGGGGATGTCCAGGTAGCGGCATAATTTTTCTTCCTCGGCCATTAACTGGATCAAATCGTCATTTAAAAGCGCCGGGTAGGTGTAAAGCAGCCGGATCCAGACCAGTTCCTCCAGGTGGGTCAGGCGACTGAGCAGGGTGTGCAGGGACGACTTGTTGTATCGGTCCATGCCGTATCGTGTAGTGTCCTGAGCTACTAGGGTTAGTTCTGTGACGCCGCACGCGGCCATTGACGCCGCTTCTGTTAAGATGTCGTCCGCGTCCCTGCTTCTAAAAGGACCTCTTACGTGCGGGATGGTGCAGTACGTGCAGCAATTGTCACACCCTTCCGCGATTTTTAGGTAAGCGCTGTAAAAGGGTGTAGCCTGGACTTTGGGTGATTCGGCAGTGTGGAGATAACCGGGCTTTCCTACAAGTAAGACCTTTTCCCCATTCAGAGCACGGTGGATTACTCCGGTGAGTTCCGGGATAGAACCCGTCCCGATAACAGCGTCGATTTCCGGCATGTCCACGAGTAAATCATGGGCATAGCGCTGGGCGAGGCATCCCGCAACTAGAAGCGCGCGGCATCTTCCCCTGTCTTTATGCTGTGACAGTTCAAGAATCGTGTTGATAGATTCTTCCTTGGCATCATTAATAAAGGAACAGGTGTTAACAATCAAAACATCTGCATCCTGCTCCCGGTTGGTTATTTCAAATCCGGACGCCTGAAGGAGCCCTAGCATAATCTCAGAATCAACCAAATTTTTCGGGCAGCCCAGGCTGACAAGACCCACTTTCATAGCTATTTAGGTGTCCTTTCATCAAGCCATTCTAATTAGTATAGCGGACAGGCTTTTACAAGTCAAAAAACAATCCAATAAGGTTTCTGTGCAGAATCGAGCCGTGGACCGTCTGCGCGCAGCACAGGGGCCGAACCGGGTATCCCGGTCAAAAGAGGCTTTCCACGTTAGATTGTGCGATAATTAATAAACTGCAGCGGGATCTCAAACTCATGATCTTTTAAAATTTGGATGATTTTCTGCAGGTCATCACGGTTCTTGCCGCTGATTCTAACCTGATCACCCTGCACGCTGGCCTGTACTTTTAGCTTGCTTTCCTTGACAAGCTTGGTAACCACCTTGGAAATTTCCCTGTCCAGGCCTTGAATAAGATCAACTCGCCGGCGCACGGTATCTTTGGCGGCAGGCTCCATTTTCCCGTACCTTAAGGCCTTCAAATTGATACCCCGTTTGACCAGCCTGGCCTCAAGGATATCCACTACGTTTTTGAGTTTAAACTCATCATCACTAATAATGGTAATGTGCTCACCATCATAGTTGATCTCGCTCCTGCTTCCCTTGAAATCAAAGCGGGTCTGTAGCTCTTTAACGGCCTGGTTAACGGCATTGTTGACCTCCTGCAGATCAACCTGTGAGACAATGTCGAAAGAATTTTCTTTTGCCATTGGGACCATTCACCCTCCTGTCATTTTATTAAATTTACAACCAATAACGAAAAATGTCAAAGGATGTCGTGCAATTCGTTGTCATAAGTACTGTCTTAAGACATATTATATTTGATATATACAGAAAGCGGGAGGCTAAAGATGAAGGATCAGGACCGGCAGGAAGAAATAAAAGAAAATGAGCAAGAAAATGAGAATAACCCGTATGAGTTCTATCTTGTTCCACTGTTTCTTTACTAACGCCCCTGTGCCAGGGGTATTTTTTTTTAGGCGGTTTCGTCCTTTGACTGGCTGCCGGAGGAAAAAGGTAGTTAGTGTCGAATTAGTTTATAATCGTTTTAATTTGATGGAGGTAGCCTGTGGCAGTATACAGTTTCAACGGTACTGACTTGCTGATGATGCTTCGGGGTGCAGTGATCTTACTGGGCCAGGCAAAGAAAGACATTGACGCCCTCAATGTCTTTCCGGTTCCAGACGGCGACACCGGCACCAATATGTACCAAACCATAGAGGCATCCTTAAAAGAAGCCCTCGGAGCGGATTCAAACCGCATCGACCTTGTTGCCGAGGCGGCAGCCAGGGGAGCCCTGATGGGCGCAAGGGGAAATTCAGGTGTCATTCTTTCCCAAGTCCTGCATGGGTTTGCCTGCGCACTGCGAACAAAAGAAAATGCTAACGCTTCGGATATCTCACGCGCACTGCAAGAAGGTGTGCAGATGGCCTACAAGGCCGTTATGAGACCTGTGGAAGGCACAATTCTCACCGTCGTTAGAAAATCAGCGGAAGAAGCAGCCGCGCAACGGAGTGGAGACCTGCTGAGGATGATGGTGGCAATCTCAAAAAAGGCCTTGGATGCGCTGCAGGAAACTCCGGACCTCCTGCCGGCCCTGAAGCAGGCAGGTGTCGTGGACGCCGGGGGAAAAGGTTTTGTGGTGATCCTGGAGGGTTTTCTGCAGGCTCTCAAATCTGCTTCACCTTTGGCCAAAGATGTTGTTTCCGGGCTTGCTCCGCTGGAAACAGAAGCAAGCAGGCCGGACCCTACAACGGTCACATCGGTCTTAAGTTTTACCTATTGCACTGAGCTGTTATTAAGAGGGGACGGGCTTCCCCTGGCTGAACTAAAAAGAGAACTGATTCCATTAGGGGACTGCTTGATGGTCGTGGGCGATGAGGAACTGGCCAAGATCCACATCCACTCCAACCATCCGGGACTTGTGCTGGAGTGCTGCCTCAAATACGGGAAGCTGCATAACTTGAAAATTACGAACATGGAAGAACAACAAAGGGATAAGCCTCCACTTGAGGGACAGGCAGGATCCATAAAATCCTTTGGCATCGTCTCGGTAGGGTCCGGTGAAGGATTAACCGCAATTATGAAAAACCTTGGTGCGGATACCGTGATTGACGGTGGCCAGACCTTAAATCCCAGTACGGGGGACTTATTAAAGGGAATCGAGGAAGTTCCGGAGAAAAAGGTTCTGCTTCTTCCCAATAATAAGAATATTATTCTGGCTGCGGAGCAAGCCGGCCAGCTTTCTCGTAAGGAAATCATCGTTATTCCCTCCAGGAGCATTCCCCAGGGTCTCAGTGCGCTCCTCGCCTTGAGCCCGGAGGAAGAATTTGAAACTGCGGCCCGCAAAATGAAACATGCTCTGGCATCTGTCCGCACGGGCGAGATTACCACGGCGGTTCGTGATTCTGCCTGCTGCAATGGATTATCCATCGAAAAGGGTCAGTTTATCGGCCTGGGTGACGGAGAAATCGTTGCCGCAGGTACCGACCTGACAGACGTGCTAAAAGAGCTCCTTGCCGTTCTGATCGAAGGAGAAGGCCGTTTAATAACAATATTTTATGGAGATTCAATGAACGATAACGAGGTTGTGGAACTGGTTGAAAGGATCAGGAAAAGTTTCCATGGGCAGGATTTTGATGTGCAAGAAGGTGGACAGCCGGTTTATCATTTAATTATTTCAGTAGAGTAAGCAGGTGGTTAATTATAAGTCAGGTTCGAATTGTTACCGACAGTACCGCCGACCTGCCGGAAGAACTAGTCGAAAAATATAATATTGTCGTTGTACCGCTGAAAGTTATTTTTAATGGCAAGGAGACTTACTTAGACGGTGTAGACATCAATACGGAACAGTTTTACATGCGCATGGTGGAAAGACGTGAGCAGGCAACCACTTCCCAACCGACCCCGGTAGAATTTAGCTCGGTCTACACCCGGCTTTCGACAAAAAGCATCGTATCCATCCACCTTTCATCCGCTATGAGCGGAACTTGCCAGTCTGCCCGGATCGCTAAAGAAATGGTTCCCGGCGCGGATATTGAAGTCATCGACTCAAAAATGGTCAGCATGGGACTCGG
>DHTR01000075.1:3771-4890 GCA_002408725.1 Pelotomaculum sp. UBA5255 | reverse complement strand
TGGTTGTACTGGAGGCTGCCAGAGCGGCCGGGGAAGGGAAAACAAAGCAAGAGATCCTGAAAATAATTAATGATTTTCAGAACCGGATCCAGGTTTTCTTTTTCGTGGATTCCCTGGATTATCTTGTGCGGGGCGGCAGGATCGGGATGGCCGGGGCTTTTCTGGGATCTATTTTAAACATCAAACCTCTTTTATTTTTAAAGGACGGCCTGGTTCAGCCTTATGAAAAGGTCAGGGGCAAGGCCAAAGCCATTGAAAGACTGGCCCAAATTGTTGAGGAAAGGGCCGCCGGGCAAAGAATTCAATGTGCCCTCGTGCATGGCATGGACCCTGCCGGGATGGAGCAGTTTCGCCTGAAAATTAGAGCGAGGCTGCGTTGTGATGAACCGATTATTTCCAAACTGGGCGCTGTTGTCGGTACCCACACGGGACCCGGGGTTGTGGGCGTGATCTTCGTTCCCGAATAAGGAAGCTGGCTGCTCCGGCTTCCTTTTACCTGCTTAACCCTGCGGCGGTGTAAATTCCCGGTAAACTACCGCTCCCTCGCCTCCGAGAAAACCAAGGTTTTGTTCATTCAGAAGCACCTCGACCACACCCGCGTTCCCCAGCGTAACCGCAATTTTCTCCCTGGCTTGAAAACTCTTTGACTGTCCGGCCGGTACTTCTCCCTGGAATGCGGGGTTTCCGTCCACGATCACCCGGATCCAACTCCGGTCGTTTTTAACGTTTAAAATAATATTAACGCCGGTTTGGTTGGGTGGTGAGACCTGCTGGACCGGCGATTGAGGCTGGCCGGCAGGCACCTGGACTTGCTCGCCGGTCTGGAGGGGTGTTTGGGCAGGGTCTCTGCGGACCTCTTCCCTGTCCGCCGGTTGGGGCAAGCCTAGCCCTTTAGCGCCGTAAAACACTGAAAAAGCTAAGCCGATAAAGACAACTGCTGCGGCAAGGTAAAGCCAGTAGCGGGGTTTTCCCGGAACGCTAACCTTGACCGGCTCTTTCGCGCGCCTGGAGGCGTTTGTTTCTGGGGGAGCTTTTTTGGTAAAGAACTGGTTGAATGCTTCCGTCGCTTCCCCAACGTCTAAATTTAAAAACCTGGCATAGTTTTTCAGAAAAGCCTTG
>DHTR01000075.1:3298-3602 GCA_002408725.1 Pelotomaculum sp. UBA5255 | reverse complement strand
AAAAGCCTTGGCGTATACGGGCCCCGGCAAAACTTCAAATTGTTCATTTTCTAAAGCTTGAAGGTATTTGCGGCGGATCTTGGTTTCTTCCTCAACGGCTTCCAGGGAAAGTCCCAGAGACTCCCTTGCCGTCTTCAGCGCCTGGCCGATTTCCACTTACTGCACCTCCCTAGGTCGTATGCTCATATATTCGGGCAGGTTTTGAATAAAATAAGATAGTTCCTGAATGGCTTTTTTCATGTCCCCCGTGTCAACGGAAAAATCATAATCATCTGAAGGACCGTCCGGATAACGATACAAAGGA
>DHTR01000075.1:1980-3095 GCA_002408725.1 Pelotomaculum sp. UBA5255 | reverse complement strand
CGTCCGGATAACGATACAAAGGATCGTAATAACTCTTCAAAAGATACGTAAACACAGTGTCAAAGTCTCTTTCGGACAGTGACCTGTTGAGCGCTTCCACCCGGACCCGCCCGATTCTTTTTTCCAGGGAGCCGGTGGCTTTCTGCAGTTCACAGATATTTTCACCGGGCCCTTCGGTATAAACCTCCTTGATTCTTTTGACCCGGTTTTCTATGGAGGTATACAAAAGGAGCCTGTATCCTTTTTTCATGGAATTCATCAGCGTAGGGGGTAGAATTAGATTGCCCACCCGCCTGCTCTCACACTCTACGATAAAAAGACCTTTCTCACCAATAGTGTTAAAAAAATGTACCAGAGAACTCTCAAAAGCTTTTTGGGAAGGGGACGGAGGTAGTCCAATTTTCCCGTAAACCGATCCCCTGTGGCGTGCCAATCCTTCCAGATCAAGCCCCGGGAGACCCTTTTGGGCCAGGCCGAGAAGCACCTCCGTCTTTCCGACACCGGTGAGACCGTGGAGGACAACGGCTTTTTGGGTTAGTTCGTCCCGTTTTAAATATTCGTTGATATATTGCCGGTAAGCCTTAAAGCCTCCCACAACCCGGTGCACCGGATAACCCATGGTACCCAGAAGTGAGGCCATAAACTGGCTGCGCAGACCTCCGCGCCAGCAAAACACAATTAGTTCCCGGCCGTCCGAGAGCCGATCCACGGAATCAATTTTGTATGGCAGTTTAGGAGAAGCCAGTTTCAGGCCGAGCCTTCGGGCCGGCGCCGGACCTTCCCGGTGGTAGATGGTTCCAATAAGAGCTCGTTCCTCATTATTAAAAACAGGAACGTTAATCGCACCGGGGATAGTTGCCCGGGTATATTCCTCCTCTGAACGGACATCAATTAATAGCGCATCTTCACGTTTTAAGGCCTCTTTAATCGTGATATCTTTGTACATTACGCTGCCCCTTGAGGCCTTTTTCGGCCGTTTGTTTTTAGGTTTTCCCTTTTCTTTAAATCTATAACATTAGACCAGTTCTTGCACAAAAGTATTTATAAGCCCTTTTTAAAAACCTGGTTGTACTGGTCCAGTGTCATTAGAATAGTCCGGGGCTTACTTCCCTCAT
>DHTR01000075.1:613-1796 GCA_002408725.1 Pelotomaculum sp. UBA5255 | reverse complement strand
CTTCCCTCATCCCCCCCAACGATGCCCCGCCTCTCCATAATGTCTATCAGTCGCGCCGCCCTGGCATACCCGATATGCAGCCTCCTTTGCAGCATGGAAATTGATGCGTGCCCGGTTTCAATCAGAATTAAAACGGCCTGGGACAGTAGTTCGTCCTCCATCTCCGGAGCGCTTTCCTCCGGGGGGGCCTCCTTTAAAATCTTTTCGTCGTAAACCGGTTCTGCCTGGTTCTTTAAATAGCTGACAAGCTCATCAACCTCGCGATCGGATAAATAGGCGCCCTGGACACGAACAGGTTTGGACGCGCCTACAGGAAAGAAGAGCATGTCCCCCTTGCCCAGAAGCTTTTCCGCGCCGGACATATCCAAGATCGTCCGGGAATCAATTTGGCTGGAGACAGCAAATGAAATTCTGGAAGGGATGTTAGCCTTGATCAGCCCGGTAATCACATCGACGGATGGGCGTTGGGTGGCGACCACCAGGTGAATACCGGCAGCCCTGGCCATCTGTGCCAGCCTGCAAATAGCATCTTCAACATCCGCGGGAGCCACGATCATCAGATCGGCTAATTCGTCTATGATCACGATAATAAATGGGAGGGGCAGGCCGTTGCATTCCGGCTCCTTTGTTATAAACATCTTGTTGTAGCGAGTGATATCACGTACCCCAGCCGCGGCAAATAGCTCGTAGCGGCGTTCCATTTCCTTCGCCGCCCAGCGTAAAGAGGTTGCAGCCTTCCTGGGGTTTGTCACCACCGGAGTTACCAGATGGGGGATCCCGTTGTAGGTGGCAAGTTCCACCATTTTGGGGTCGATCATCAGGAGTTTAACTTCGTCCGGGGTTGCCTTGAAAAGAATACTCGCAATCAAGGTATTCAAGCAGACACTTTTTCCTGAACCGGTGGCTCCTGCTATTAATAAGTGGTGCATCTTGCCCATGTCGCCCATGATCGGGTTGCCGGCAATATCTTTCCCCAGGGCTATTGTAAGCTTTGATTTTGACTGGATAAACTCCTGCGTTTCCAGCAGGTCTCTTAAGTGAACCATGGAGATTTCCTTATTTGGAACCTCGATCCCGACTGCAGCTTTGCCAGGGATCGGCGCTTCAATACGTACATCTGGAGCGGCCATGGAGAGTGCGATATCGTCGGCAAGATTAACAATACGGCTCACTTTTACACCTG
>DHTR01000075.1:0-432 GCA_002408725.1 Pelotomaculum sp. UBA5255 | reverse complement strand
AGCGGGTGATGGCCGGCCCCCTGGATACCTGCATAACCCTGGCCTTGACGCCGAAACTTTCCAGCGTATCTTCCAAAATACGAACATTTTCACTGATATCTTTATTAAAACGAATATTTTTTACCCTGTTTGGACGTGCCAAAAGCGTCAGGGGTGGTAGCTTAAAAGAAGACAGCTCCGCTGGGTGTTCCTGGTCAAAGAATGAAATCCCGTCGTCCTCGACTTTGTCTGTGCCAGTGCCGCTTTGCTCAACGCTTTCCGGGGAGGGTTTCACACTTCTTCCAGGATGAGACAAAGGGTTACTGGATCCTTTTTCCTGCCCAGCCTCTTCTGTTCGAGCTTCCGTTGATTCCAGAATGGTGAAATGATCTTCCGCATCGATAATAACTGGTTTGTTGGGAATGCTATCTTTCTTTTTCTTTTCTTTTTCTT
>DHTR01000004.1:64425-64666 GCA_002408725.1 Pelotomaculum sp. UBA5255 | reverse complement strand
AGCCTACAGACCTAAAGCTTAAACGCTACGGTGGCTGGGTTGCCGGTGGTTTTTTGGCATACCATTGCTTCATGGTTACCAAAAATATTACATAAGTGCAACCTGCCCTAAAAGGCAGGTTTTTTTATGGAATGCTTATAAAATTATTAAAAATAACCACAATTTAAGAGAATACGGAATCTTGACAAGGGCAAACTCACCGAAAGGTGGGGACGCAAAGCCTACAGACCTAAAGCTTAAA
>DHTR01000004.1:61233-64210 GCA_002408725.1 Pelotomaculum sp. UBA5255 | reverse complement strand
CGGTGGCTGGGTTGCCAGGAAAATTTCCCGGACTCTTATCTGATCCACTTTCTTTTGTCCTGGAAAACAAAAAGGCAACCTGCCCCAAAAGGCGGGTTTTTTGAATTTTATCGGTGTTTTAAATAATTATGGGAGGGTTGCCTGGTGCTTAAGAAGAAAATGCTCTTTAAAAAATTTTTAACCGTATATATGAGTTTTGTTTTCATCTCAACATTTGTTTTCACGTCACCTGCAGAAATCTTTGCAGCTAAAAACCCTTCGTCAGTTGATAAAGATACTCCTACCGTTGTCAATACCAATCCCGAAAAGGATCCGGAGGATATGTTTATGCCCGCGTCATCATTGGAAAGCATTCAAATAATTAACCCATCGTCAGCCGATAAATTTGTCCCTACCATTGTCTCCACCGATTCCGAAAATGATGCGGGGATATTTATTCTCAGATCCCCAGTGGAAAGCTTTGCAGCAAACAACCCTTTGTCAGCTGATAAAAATGCTCCTACCGTTGTCAGCACCGATCCTGAAAAGAAAGCGAGAGATGTTCCAGTTGACAAGAGCATTACTGTTTCATTCAGTGAAAACATTATGGCCGGATTCAATTATGAAAAAATTAAAGTTCAAAACCCAAAAGGGGAAATAGTTAATTATCGGATAAACATAGATGATAACATATTAATTATTGATCAGGTGGATAACCTTGAGCCAGACGCAAAATATAAAGTAACCATACCTTCCAAGGCAGTACAGGACAACAGCGGCAATTCTCTGAAAAAATCTTTCACTTTCGAATATACAACCGGTTCACCTGAGCAAAATGAAGAAATGTCATCGGAGATTACTAATGTCCCAGCAGAAAGAAATACCCTGGACCTGGTTCAGGTCGGTATCAAAGGGGACGGAACAGATGAAGCTTCCACGCTTCAAAGAGCATTAGACTACGCCAGGGACAATGCCATCGGAACTGTGGCTTTCCCCAGTGGAAAAACCATCCTTATAGGCTCTCCCGTCACCGTCCACAAGGGATTAATCGTGGAAGGCAACGGATGCACCCTTAAACTCGCGGACAACCACCCTAACCTGAATTGTTTTGTCTATTTGAAAGAGTATACTCAAACAAGGCAGCTACGGGTAGACGGGAATAAAGACAACGGTAATACGAGAAGCCAGGGCGTAAGGTTGTACAGCAACGCGATTTTTGAGGATAACGAAGTTTTTAATGTAAGCTCATACAGCGTTTTCACCTACAAGGGGGACAATATTAAGATTATAAATAATATAATCCACGATTCCGACCAATATGGTATAGCTACAAACGGGGACACGGGGGACCTGTCCACCGATATTACAATATCAGGGAATAAGATCTACAACTGTAAAGAAGTCGGCATTAAAATCAGGTGGTGTTCCAACAGCCAGGTCACCCAAAATACCATAACCATACCGGACATCCCTGAAGGTTCTGCCGATGGGATCTGCCTCTACAGTTTTGATGGCCCAAACTCGCACGTCGACATTACGAATAACACCATTAAAGGAGAAGGCACAAGTGGGTATAATTTGGGAATCAATTCAGATAACGAAGATAATGAATATATTAACATCAGCAAAAACAAAATTGATGACGTGTACAGGGGAATCTCCATCAATTTCCCTGGAGCAAACGTAACGGAGAATGTGATCAATAACTGCGCCTGGACAGGCATATGGCTTGTTTCTAATGAGTCCATAGTTGAAAATAATATCCTTACCAATTCCGGCATTATGATTAACAACAAGCCTGGATACAACTCTTCCCGCAATCTGATTAAAGGAAATAAAATTAACGGGGGAAACCAGTACTGGAGGGCTAAAAACACAGGGGTATATATCTGGTACGCAACAGCCGGCAATATTATCGAAGGTAACGAAATCAGAGTCGATGACTATGCCGTCAAAATTACCGATGAATTTGGCCTGTCCACCGGTACCATCGTCCGGAACAACACTATCTACAGTCAAACGGATGATGTAATTCTGGACCTCGGAATCTCTACAATAACGACAAACAATACAATTATAAAGTCCTAACGGGAGCAGCTATCCAATCATCATGAAATTCAATTCAGAATAAAATGTAAGTAGTAATTCATTAACAACAATCAGAAATTTGTTTTGAGTTTTAATAACTACCTTTTCAAGTCTTCCTAGCTGTAGAGCACAGCAAGGAAGACTATTTTATTAAGATTTTAATAGGAGGACATAATTTCCAACTAAACTAAAGCTCTAAATACATCCCCAAATGTTGAAATCATCTTTCTTTTCAAATCATTTACTGATAAGATGAAATCACTTAAAAACTCAGTACTAATGGGGGATAAGCCTTGGCAGCTAAGAAGAGGATTACACAAAAGGTGATTAAAGCAATTACTATCACCGTTATTTCTTTTCTATTACTCATTACTTATTTAAACTATATGCTGTCCATCCCATGCAAAACAGACAATCCCACCGAAAATACTGGCAGCAAAACACAGCTAGCAACTTTACAGAGTGACATCAAAAGTGAAATGGATTACAGTCCGAATATCGAAGGCAAGTCACAACTAAATCTCGAGCAGTTCGGCATCAAAGCAGACGGCACGGATGAAGCTTTCCTGCTTCAGGAAGCCCTAGACCATGCCAGAGACAACTTTGTTGAAAACGTTGTTTTTCCCAGCGACAAAACCATCGTTGTGGGCTCGGTCATTACCGTCCATCAGGGATTAAACCTTGTAGGCAACGGATGCATAATTAAGCTTGCAGATAACCATCCTGACCGGGGGGGCTTTATCCGGTTGAAAGAGTATACACAAACCAGGCAATTAAAAATAGATGGAAATAAGGAAAACGGAAACACCGGCACAAAGGGAGTACGCCTATACAGCAATTCCCTTTTTGAAGAGAACGAGGTTTATAATGTCAGTTCACACAGTATTTACACCTATAAAGGAGACAATAT
>DHTR01000004.1:59072-61032 GCA_002408725.1 Pelotomaculum sp. UBA5255 | reverse complement strand
AAGGAGACAATATCAGCGTCCTAAAAAATATAATTCATGATTCTGACAACTATGGAGTATTCACTAACGGAGAGCCAGAGGACTATGCCGGCAATATCACAATAGCTGAAAATACAATTTACAACTGTAAAGATGCCGGAATTAGAATCAGGTGTTGCGCAAACAGCCTGGTTACTCAAAATACCATTACACTTCCAGACGGAGTTACTGCGGACGGTATTTGTTTATACGGTGCTTCTGGTCCGAATTCAGGCATCGACATTACAAATAATACTGTCAAAAAGGAAGGCAGCAGCGATTACTCAACAGGAATTAACTCGATGGATCAGTACGGTCAGCAAATTAACATCAGCGGCAATAGAATTGACGGCGTATACAGGGGCATCACTATCCACTTCCCCGGGGCAAATGTGACGGGTAACGAAATCAACAACTGCGACTGGACGGGAATATGGCTTATTTCTGATGATGCCGTCGTTGAAAACAATATCCTTACCGAAGCCGGTATGATCATCAATACAAACCGGCCGGATTACAACCCTTCTCGCAACATCATCAAGGGAAATATAATTAACGTAGGGAACCAGTACTGGCGGGCAATGAATACGGGGATATTCATCTGGTACACTACAACGGGCAATGTTATCGAAGGGAACGAGATCAGGGTCGCGGACTATGCCGTCAGGATTACGGATGAATTTGGACAGTCAACTGGGACCATTGTGCAGAACAACTTCCTTTACAGCAAAACAGGTTATATTGATGACCGTGGAAATTCAACAGATATTGCCAACAATCTAGAAACACCCTTAACAACCCCTTTGCTTCAAGAAACTTTTACTCAAAAGAATAAAATTATACCAATAAATCCCTATGATCTGATCAAGGAAATTCTTAACAAATAACGAAGTATACATTATTCAAATCTGTGTGTTTCATTCTTATACGCCATAAAGAGGTGCTTTTTGAGTTTGCATATTCTTTATTATGATCTTCTAAAAGGGTATTATAAAGGAACCGCATCCACTCACGTTCACGAAATCTTAACAAATTTGGTTAAGCATGGACAGAACGTCCTTCTTTACGAATCAAACCCTCATTCTCCATGGTATAGACATGTTGAAAAGCGGGACCCTAAACCCGGCCTTGGCAATAGACTTGCTGAAGCTGTTCCCTCTCTGGGCATTTTTCTCTCATTCTTGGGAGAAGCGCGAACTTTTTTTAAAGGTATTATCGCTCTTAAAAAAGTGAATCAAAAACCGGACTTGGTGTATTACCGTCACAGTCTGTTTAACTCCGGCTACTGGCTGGCAAGATGGCTAAAAGTTGCGGCCATCAAAGAAGTTAACGGTATTTTGGCACACGAAATGAAAGTCACCGGGTCAGTAAGATATCTTCCCTTGAAAATCATAGACCGTATTGAAAGATATAGTTTCCCCAAGGCTGATAAAATTATTGTTGTTACTACCAGGTTAAAAGAGACCTTAACGAAAGCGTATGAAGTACCGGAGGATAAAGTCGTCGTTCTTGAAAACGGTGCCAATACTGATTTATTTAAACCCGTTAATAACGAGAAATTGAAAGAAAAATTAAGTTTGGAGCAAGACTCAAACTATATCTGTTTTTGCGGAAATTTTGTAGCGTGGCAGGGTCTGGAGGTCTTGTTAAGATGCATGCCCCTGGTGTTAAAAGAGTGTCCATCGGCATGTTTGTTATTAGTCGGCGACGGGGAATTGAAAAACAAATTATTTGAAATTGCCAAAGAAATAAATATCTTAGATAAAATCGTCTTTACCGGATTAGTACCCCATGAAAAAGTTCACTGTTATATAAACGCCAGTGATGTTTGCGCAGCCCCGTTCGTTTCGGAAAGAAACGAACAATCGGGTGTGTCACCCCTTAAATTATGTGAATACATGGCTTGTGGGAAACCCGTAGTTGCTTCCAGAATAAGCGGTCT
>DHTR01000004.1:47003-58887 GCA_002408725.1 Pelotomaculum sp. UBA5255 | reverse complement strand
AAGCGGTCTCGAGGCTATAGAAGAATACAAAACCGGTATTTTAATAAAACCCGATGCTCCGGTCGAATTGGCTAAAGCAATTATCACCTTGCTGAAAAATCCACACCTGCGAAAAAAAATGGGTTTAAAGGGACGCCTTTATGTTATTGAGAACAGGAGTTGGGAATCGATAGCCATGAAAACGATTGATACCTTTAAAGAAACTGTAGAGGACATCAGGAAGAAAAAGATGAGAGCACAGTTAGAGGAAACAACATAACGAATGACTGTTTTGACTGTAAACACTCCTGTTTTTTTCCCACTTACTAGGAAAGCTTTACAATATGCCTGGAACCAGTTGGCTGGCAGGATAAAGATAAAGGATAAGCTAGAAGTGCTCATCTATTATGGTCATGAAGAGAATCTGGACCGAAACCTGGATAAACCCTTAATATGGATTAAACCGTGTACAAAGGAAACCTTTGAAAACATCCTGTACCTTGTCGAAAATAGTCTGACATTTCAAAATGTAGCTCATTTTCTACCCGATGCCGGCAGTCATCTTATTGATCAGGATATGCCAGCTTTATTTTGGAGTTCAGGGGCTGAAGACGGCAAAAAGCCTTTTTTGGTAAAAGGCTCCAATCGAATCATATTTAATGTTGACATCCTTGCAGCCACTTTTTTTATGCTGTCACGCTGGGAAGAGGTTGTCCTAAAAACTCGCGACAACCACAACAGGTTTCCGGCTCATGAGAGCACAGCCTATAAACAAGGATTCCTTGACCGTCCCGTTATTGATGAGTATTCAGTTATTCTAAGGGAATGCCTAAAAATACTGAGACCCCGGTGGGCCCCTGAACCCAGCGGTTTTAGGTTAAAAATAAGTCATGATATTGATTCTATGAGCATGTATTCGGGTTTAATAAGCCTGTTATTAAGAACCGCTGGAGATATTGTGAAGCGTTTTAAACCTAGAATGGCCCTTAAAACACTGCAGGATGGAATGCGCGGTTTTCAAGATTTTAAATATAATCCTTATATAAAAAATATAAAGTGGCTTGCGGACGTCTCCCTTGAAAATAGAATAATAAGTTCCTTTAATTTCATGATGTCAAAAAAATCAAAATATGATCCTGAATACGAGCTATCCAAAACCAAGGAAATCATCAACTACTTGCAGGCGCTCCGTTTTGAAATTGGTTTTCATCCCGGCTATTATACTTTTAATAACGATACGCTCTTTCTTATGGAGAAAGAGCGTATGGACCAGGTCCTGGGCAGAACAAACTACGGAGGCCGGCAGCATTATCTCCGATTTGAAGTGCCAATGACCTGGCGTCTCTGGGAAAGAGCAAGCCTTATTTATGACTCAACACTGGGATACCCTGAACAGGAAGGGTTCCGGTGCGGGACCTGTTATCCCTACCAACCCTTTGATGTTTTAGAGCAGCGGATTATAAATATATACGAATGTCCGCTTATCGTCATGGACAGCACTTTAGCAAATTATAAACACATTAACACTATTGAAGCCGAAAAAATCATCCTGGATCTGGCAAAAAGATGCGCATGTGTGGGTGGCGTTTTTACGATGCTCTGGCATAACACATCTCTTTGTGTTAAAAACCATCCATATCGCGAAATGTATAGGAAACTACTTCCATTACTCCAAAAGTTCTAATAATAAGCCATATTTTCAATATGAACTAAAACGATAACTTATAAAAAATACATTACTTGGTGCTATATGACCTCACCTCTCCGTTGTTATAGATGAAATTATACCCGGAGGATTCAAACCGGTTCATAAAAACAGCAGGTAACAGCTGAGCTCTGACATCCCCGTAAAGGTCTGAGTTATCAATGCTGATAGGTTCGTTAAGCGTTGATTTTCTCAAAACGATCATGACGCCTTTTTCATCAAGGGAATTCGTACTGATATAACTTGAACTAAAAGCTTTAAACACAGATTTCAAGTCAGCCTTGAGGAAATAATCAACGGGCTGATAATAAACAAATGCCTCTAGATATGGTATATCCACATTAACTTGCCCCTGGTAGATCCCGTGGATCATCTCTACCGCACAAATCTCGCTTTTCTTGAATTGATTCCTTACAGTCGTTTCCTTCATAACGAAGGGGCAATCCTTATTGATTGCCGGCGTAATAACATTGAGAAAGGAAAATGACACGGTGATAGCCAATAAAGTCAAGATCTTTAGCCAGTGCGATTTAAACAGCTCAGATATCTTACAGATATAGGCTCCTGCCGTTATAACCAGAAAAATTGTAACAAGCGGCATCCACCTATCTGTCAGTAAGGACCTGATGCCAAGCAGCGGCACTGCGTAAACGAGAATGTTAAGAATAATAGCTGGTGCAAGGACACCGAATTTCTTGTTACTGGGCGAAGAGAGCCACAAAAAAATCCCACCGATAGCCCAAAAAGGAGTGATTAAATAACTCAGATGGAGAATTGTTTCCTCCCACAGTGATTTATTGTAATCTATACCAACAATCAGTGAATTGCTTCCATATTCCCCACCGTGCTGCAGCATTTTTGCAAGCTCGAAAACACCCTTGTCAAAGATAGTTTTATCCAATTGGATATAGGTATACATCCAGTATGTAATCATCGAAAACGCAAATATTAACAGGTAATTAATACTAATTCCTTCCCTATCTTTATATAATATTTTGTATATAAATTTTCCAATACATAATGAAGTTAGGCTTAAAAAAACCACTAATGAGGTTAACTGGTGAGTAATAATGATCAGCAGTGCCAGAACTATTCTTAATAATGTTGTCTGGGGTGTTTCTGTGTCCTTTTTTAATAACAAACACAGGACAATCAGTAAATAAACCAGCACCAATGAACCTGGCGTAATGTTTGTCAAACCCGTAACAATTAGCTGATTGCTAAGACTTGCAAGTAGTGCGGCCATTAGCCCGACTTGCTTGGAAGCAATTGATTTTCCAATATAGTATATAAACATTAAAGCCAAAATACCTGAAAAACCAATTGAAAGAAACACGGCATTTTTTATCTCAATCCCAAAAATTAGTTTAGACATTGCGATAAACAAATGTAATATGGGATAATAATAGTACTTGTTTATTATCTCAAAGGGCGGTATATGACTTTGAAAGGTCGTTAAATCCGCCATCTTAACATGCCAATATGCATCGTAACCCATAATACTGGGATAATTATAAAATATCCCGTATCTAACTATTAAAGACAAGAAAAAGATCTTCATGAGTATTAACCATGAAGAATCCTTTTCTCTTTTATAAACTATTTCTATTGAAATTACACCTGCTAAAAGGGCAATCGTTATGAAGTATAAAGGTGTGCGTTGGTATAAATTCATGCTGTAAAGAAATAAGGAAGCGCTGACAAGGATTAAGAATACAATACTCAGAATTAAGCTTGCTGCTCGATTTGTTTGATAGGAGACCGGAGATTTTTTTTGTAAAGTTTTTCTGACATAAAAATACAGTAATGAAGAGAGAAGCACAGTAAAGCCGATATCTGTTTGACGCAAGCCCGTCACATAACATAGGCCAATAATCATTACGCCCAGTAATGCACATAGCACACCTGCGATGACGTCCAAATTTTTTGTGATAGTCCCAAGGTTTAACTTAAAATTTCTCATAAAACATTTCGCATCTTTATATTTTATTTTTCATCCAAATGAAGAGTTTTTGCGGACTTGATAACCATATAGCTTAAAATCAATAGAATTCCATAGGAAATAGACATCACTACCGAATAAGACAAAACAAACAGCCAGTCTGACCACCCAAAGGTACGGGCCAGTGTAAAAACTCCCAATAATATTCCTAACCGTCCAATATCCCAATAGAATTTCAAATCCTGCCGCTCAAGGATTTCAAGAGTACAGGATAATGGAATTGCTACAAATTTGATTACAAACAATAAGGTTAATAGTTGCGTGTAAACCCCTGCCTGTTGCCAGATGTCGCCAAAGACAAGGGCAAATAACCAGGGACCTTTAATACCCAGTAAAGTTATAGGTATACACCCGATCATGAACAGTTTTTTTACGGTTTGACTAAATAATTTTTTTAATTCCTCTACGCTTTCCCTCGCCAAACGGGAGGCTTCCCCATAATATACTTGTGAAACGGCTACCCCAAGAAGTGACATGGGCACTCCAATTACCTGCTCGCCGAGAGAGAACCATCCCAATACCCGGGGCCCGTAAAATGCCGACATGAATAATGGCTGAAGTTCTAACCCGATGGTATTGATTATACCCGAGCTACCGGAGATTAGGGGAAAGCGACGATATCTATAAGCTACCAACCTCATTCGTTCGAAGGATATACGTTTAAATGCCTCTTTGTCATTCTTAACGGCCATGATTCCCAGAGTACCGAATCCCAGTGATTGACCTGCCACCAGTCCCAATAACAGACCTATCGGACCCACATGCAAAAACCCAAGACCCACTTGTGATAACGTTCTTCCCAAGCTTTGACTGACCTTCGTTTGAGCGATGCGGGTGAAGTCCTTTTTTCGTATTGCCCAGTAACTGAGTGCCTGATATGAGCCGGCCCCCAGGAGACTCAAAGATAGTAGCCATAGGTAGGGCTTCAAGGCGGGTGCCCCAACCCAGCGGATAACTCCATCACCAAGCAAGTAAACGGCCGGAATCGTTAGGATGCTGAAACAGAGTACAATTGTTAATGATAACACGAGAAGGTTTGCTGCGTCTTCATCTTTCTTGGGTAATGGAACCGCGAGTTCATAACGTATTGAGGCAATAATCAGAAGAAGGGAAAAGATTGAACCATAAACCGCCAACAACCCGAAATCTTCTGGTTTATAAAGACGGGTAAGAATTGGCATTGTCAGCATGGCCACAAATTGACTTAAGGCTGTGCTGCTCATAAGCAAGAAAACACTATGGGTAAAGTTACCCTTTTGAAATATATTCCTCATCTCTCTAAACCTTATCACAACCCAGGATATTCAACATTCCTTCCACATTCTTAACAATAATTGCAGTAGTATCATCACAATGATTAACGATAAATGAACGCATCACACTCTTCCAATCATACAATTTATTTGCTATTTCAACTGCCTTTTCACTTAAACTCTCCTGGCATTCGTTAAATATGCCTAACTCAATTAAGGGTTGATTGGCTGCCATAACTCGACCGCCTGTATATAAACAAGGAGTTCCCAGTAAGCATGCTTCTCTTGCAACAGTATCGCCGGATGATATGCACGCAGATGCGTAATATAAAAGGGAATAAAAATCGGTTACTGGTTCCTTTAAAACCAAACAACTATCAATATACTTATGCATGAGTGATTTATTTTCCAGAGACAAGATGATTTTATACCCTTGCGCCTTAAGTTTTTGACAAGTTCTATACAATTGAGCATCTTCTAAATGATTATAGTTTAAGCTTACGTTATCTACTTCCCTTACAAAAATATATTTAAAAGGCTCAACTTGATATTGACTCAAAACTTTCGTGGAAGGTATAAAGTAATCGGGATGCAAGTATGCAATCTCCTTAAATCCATTATACTTTTGAATTTTCCTTCCTGTAATGCTAATAGAATTATTCATCAAGATTCTTGTTGCAAAAAATTTATACGAAAGATAGGACAAGGTGTACTCAGGATCGTCTTCAAAAACAAGAGACGGTTTGCCTAATAAAAAAGAGGCATGAGAAATTCCTTCCCCGCCAAAGCCCAATGATAAATTGAAATCAATCTTTTTAAGGACATTATATAATTCTATAATTCTTTTCACCGTATAATTAACTTTATTTAGTAACCCCTTTTTACTTTCCTTTCCAACAACCAGGATATCCAAATTCGGCAGTTCATTTTTTAAAATTTCAACCAGTGGACCTCTAGGCAAGGCTGTAATGATAACTTCAAAATTCCTGGATAATAGCTCATTTATAGCATTCTTAAAAAAATTAATATCAGCGGGGTGGTGAATATCAAAAACTAACCTCAATTGTTTTTATCCACCTCGATTTTTGTGTTCTCAATGTAACTAATCTAACAATTTCGGGCGGCTTTAAAGCTTTTAAATCACCCTCTTAAAAACATCCTTCAATCTTCTGCCCCAGAAATAGTCCTTGATTTCCTTATCATCAATTTGTCGTTTCCTGGTGCAGAATGAGATGAAATAACCAATTAAATAGGGTACGCCAGTAAAATATGGCCGCTGCGTCGACAGAAATAAAACATTTAATAAAACGAGCAGAGGATGCTTGTTCAGGTAGTACGCTGTCTGACCGTTTATCTTATAACCCTTCCATAAGCCATTAGCACTGCTTGTTGCCCTTTGCTGGATTGCAACGATATTTTCAAATAGTTGAATTCGCCAGCCCCTGAGAATTGCTTTAACATTTGAGATCGAGTCCGGCGATGGCTCAAGGGCGTATCCACCCGTGTCTAAAAAACAGGCCTTCGCCCATATTCTACCAGAACCGGCCGGCAGGTGCACACTGCTTTTTTCCCACTGTAAATTCCCGTTATTTTGCAAATAAATGCCGCCGCTAGCTATACCTAAAACTTTATCTTGATCAAATTTTTGCAGTATCTTTTCAAAGTACGCGGTTTCCAAGATGGTATCGGCATCGAGTAACCCAATATAAGCATAGGAAATCGATGTTTCCCTGGCATACTGAAGTGCATATTCAAACCCCTTTTTGCAGACATAGGCATAATGAAACGTAATATCCCTCGGGTGCGGCGGTAATTTAACGGTCTTAATCCATTCATAATCATTGATTAGGGTTTCGATAATCACCGACGTGTTGTCTACACTTCCATCGTCAATGATGACCCACAGCTTTGGCTTTAGGGTTTGTTCGACTACAGAATCTGCCACACCGGAAAGATTCTTCTCTTCATTTTTTGCCGGTGTGATCAGGATATAGTCGCGGCTCAAGGTATCACCACCCGGGTTATTAATACACTTCCAGAAAACTACAAACAACTGCTCAAATGCATTATTCAAACCTGCCGGCTAAACCTCTTAGAGCTAAAACCAGGAGATATTCCCCACATTAACAATTCTCACCCAAAGTGTTTAAAAACAACATCACTGAGCTTTATGTAAAAGGGCATGGGTATTCTTCGGACTAATTTTGTTAAAAGCTTATATTTTATGCCCTCCCGGTTTTCACTGAGAGACCTGCGACAACCTGGATGATAGCTGTAATAAAGCTGGTATTCGACCGTCCCCCATCTCTTCTTAAAGTCCCTAAGACCATCATCCCGTTTTGAGGTGCGGCCAAAATCATAGTACCGGAATCCGGCTTTGCAGGCGTCTTCAATACTTTTCCACACATAAGCATTATTTGGTCTCATTTGAAGATAGTTAGGGTCCGATGCCCCGTAGCCATATAGAACAGTGTCTTTATAGTAGAGCATGACCCCCCCCGCAATCATTCTATTATTGTATTTTGCAGCGTAAAGAGAAACATAATCGCCCAAATAAGTAAACAGGTTTTTGAAGAAATTCCAGGGATGGCAAGGAACACCGAGTTCCCTTTTGTTTAAGCAATTTAATTTATAGAATTCCTGGATGTCCCTCAAATCACGAGTGACTTCAACATGAACCCCAGCTTTTTTTGATTTATTAATTGCCCTGGCAACACTCCCCTTATTAGCCTTTCTTAAATAATTCCATACTTGTTGAGTATTTTCATTTAATTTTAGAATATAAGTCGAAAATGAATTATCGTTTTTAAACTCGCTGACATCAACCTTGTCCCTTATTTCAAAATACTGAATACCATGACTCAAGCATAAATTAATCCCACTGTTAATTAGCTCTTCAAAAACGGCCGGCTCACCTATATAGCCACACCTGTGTGAAAACGGCAAGGAACAAAGTCTGCTGCCGGTGATGAAACTGTCCACGTGAAGCAAAGGCAGCAACCCGACAATTCTACCGGAATCATTTTTTGCATAAAGATAGTGGGCTTCATAGTTGAAGGTTTCCTCCAGAAACCGCTTCCACCCGGGGGTATGATAGACACTTGCGTCCTTGTTGTTTTCCAGAAACGTCAACCACTCTTCTCTTTGAACCTCGGTTGAGATTTGTGTCATTAACTTATCCTTACCCATATTTTCTTTGCAAAGTTAAATATATAATCCTTCAACCCGCTGGTTGCCCAGCCGGTCAAGTTGGGATCCCATCTCTCAGGGTGGGTTACAAGGTATAAATCACCTGTGTTTTTATCTTTAATCCATTCTATCAAACTCTTCGTGGATCCCGTGGGTCCGGCGCTCCCGCGACCGGGAAGAAAATCCCTGACATTGTTTTTGGAATTCCAACTCCGTCCAGTATCGGACAAGTAGGAGATATCCTTCTCCAAAAACGAAAGATACCCTTCCCCAATAATACCAAATTCTTTAAAATCATAGCACTTCCATAAGTCACGATTATCGTATCTTGAAAGCGGGCTTCCGTGCATGCAAATCGTAAAGACATCACAGATTTTTCGAAACTCCCCCAGTTCTAAATTAAAAAGCTTGATGGCCTCCTCATACCGGCCCCTCGTTTTAGCCAGGACTTCGTAGTGATACCCAATTTCGTGCCCCAGATCGCATATTCTCCGAACAAGATCAGGCTTGAATGTGTAAGGATACCTGAAGTAATAAGTGGATTGAATACCCAGCTCGGCCTCCATTTTTGCCATCTTTAGAGCGTTAGCCGGTTTTCGGTCCACATCGTGCCTTAACACAACCCGCTTTTCGCTTTTTACTTTTGACTCCAGGCATGCCTGAACCGTATGAGGTATAAAACCGGCCTCAATCAGCATCAGGCATAATCTTTTGTACTTCTGCAGCGTGAAATCAAGCACTTTTCACCCATCCGCATCTATATAATTTTACTTAGATAAAATTCTGGCCTCGGTTTTGTCCCGCCCAATGAAACTGATTACTTTCCTGCTCAACCTCCAGCAAAAATTGCGTAAAAGTAAAAACGATACTTTGCGTATGTAAGGGCCATATTTGATCTTTGATTTTTCATCTCCATAGCGGGCGGGCATATCTACTTCAATAACTTTCATTCCCAACACGTTTAGCCTGGCGAGCAAGTCATTGCAGTAACCGTAATAGGTATATACCTCATCCAGATTCAGACACTGGAGAGCGTTTCTCGATATTGCCGTATAGCCGTTCTGGGGGTCTTGAACATGATAGTAGCCGGAAGATATTTTAGTCAGCGTGGAAAGAATAAAATTACCAAATTGCCTCCACCTGCTCATGCCGGTCTTGTGCTCTTTTTTAGACAGACGGTTGCCCTTGCTATAGTCTGCCATGCCGTCAATTAGGGGATTAAGCAACCGGGTAAGCTGAACAGGGTCCATCTGGTTGTCACCGGCCATTACTGCCGTGGCGCTGATCCCTTCTGCCAGCGCCTTTTTATAGCCTGTTATGATAGCGGCCCCCACACCCCCGTTCTTCTCGTGCTGGATTAAAACAACCTTCCGATCGCGTTTCTGAAACTCCCGGATAATCCCTGGCGTGCGGTCAGTGGAGCCGTCGTCCACCGCGTAAACCCGGTCCACATAAGCAGGCATGCCGGCAAGCGTTTCGCCGATTAACTTCTCTTCATTATAGGCTGGTACCACAACCCCGATTGTGTGATTTCTATACATCTTGCCCGCCTTTCTGCTTCACTGTCCCTGCAATTTCTTTTGAAGCACTCTCCAAGATTTTGATTACATCAATTGCACTGCACCCGTCCGAAAGGGGAGCTTTTCTCTGCTCAACAGCCTGGAGGAAATGCTCGCATTCCAGGCGCAGGGGCTCGGCGCTGCCATGGAAAACCACTTCACAGCCCTGATCCCGGACGGCTAAGCCGGAGGAAATTCCCTTGCGGTGCAAAGTCACCGTTTGTTCCAGTTCATTGTATACCAGCATGGCCTCCGAGCCGATGACAGTTAAGCGGCGGTGCTGCTCCGGCCAGAGCCAGGAGACATGCAGGTTTGCTTTCACACCGCTTTTAAAGGTCAAGTGGACATAAACGTCGTCCGCTATCTGCGGCTGAAGAACACACTGCCCGGTTGCTTCGACAGCCTCCGGCGATTGGCCGACCAGGTATAGCAGCACCGCTATGTCGTGCACCCCAAAGCTCCACAGCACATCTTCATTTGCCCTTACCCGCCCCAGCTTAAGCCGTTCCTGGCTCAGGATCCGGAGGTCTCCGACGGCGCCGGACAATATGTACTGCTTTAGCCACTGAATGGCCGGCTGGTAAAGAAGCAAATGACCAACCATCAGCACCCGCTCCTTTTGTCCGGCCAACTCCACCAGATTTTCTGCATCCGCCGAGGACAACACCATCGGTTTTTCCAGGAAAACGTCCTTTCCAGCCAGTAAGGCCGCCCTGGCCAACGGATAATGGGTGGGGGCCGGAGTTGCGATCAGGAGTGCCTGGATCTCGGGATTGTCCAGAAGTTGCCGGAAGTCCTCATAAATTACTAGATTGTTGTATTTTTTTGCTAAGTTCTCCTTTTGGGCCGGGTCGGTTTCAACTACCGCTGCCAAAACACCCATCTGATCAAGCGTTTGCACCAGGTTTTGGCCCCAATTGCCGGCTCCAACAACAGCAGTTTTTAGCACTGGACCTCCCCTTTCCAGAATTCACAGATCACATGCACCACGCGGTCGACCTCTTCTCCCGTCATTTCCGGAAACATGGGCAGCGATAAAACTTCCCTGGCTGCCTGCTCTGCCCGGGGGAAGTCCCCCTCCTTGTATCCCAGACTGCGAAAAACCTCCTGTCTGTGGAGGGGCAACGGGTAGTAAACCGTACTGCCGATCCCCTTGTTTTTAAGATACTGCTGCAGCCGGTCTCTTTCTCCCACAGCGAGGGTATACTGGTGGTAAACGTGAAAGCAACCCGGAAGCTGACGCGGCAGCCGGATAACTCCTTTTTGAACCAGCCCCGAAGAATTCAAAAGCTGATCGTACAGAAGGGCTATTTCCCGCCGCCTTTCCGTCCAACTGGGGAAGTGTGCGAGTTTGACCCTTAAGACAGCTGCCTGCATCTCGTCCAGCCTGCTGTTACACCCGAGCGCCTCATGAATATACTTCTTCCGGCTCCCGTGAACACGGAGCATCCTGACGCGCTCGGCAATTTCCGGGTCGCTTGTGACGACCATGCCTCCGTCGCCGAAGCAGCCCAGGTTTTTTGTTGGGAAAAAGCTGATACACCCGGCATCGCCAATGTTACCCACCGGCCCATCTTGTCCGGAAGCCCCTAAGGCCTGGGCGGCATCTTCAATCACTTTAAGCTGATTTGCCCGGGCTACCTGCATGAGCGGCTCCATGTCAGCGGGATGACCGTAAAGGTGAACCGGCAGAATTGCTTTGGTACGCGAGGTGACACGGGAGGCGGCAAGCACAGGGTCGAGGTTATACGTCACAGGATCAATGTCCGAAAATACAGGCACAGCGCCGGCCCGGGCAATTGCGCCGGCTGTTGCAAAAAACGTGAAAGGTGTGGTAATCACCTCGTCACCCTGGCCAACTCCGCAGGCCAGGAGAGCCAGATAGAGGGCGTCGCTTCCGTTCGCCACACCGATGCCGTACCGCGCTCCGCAAATCCGGGCAATCTCGCTTTCCAGTTCCTGCACGTTTTCCGCCAGAATAAATTGCCCCTTCTTAATAACTTCATCCAGGACCTTTCTTAGATCTTCTTGCAGAAGAATGTTCTGGCGTTTTAGATCAAAACCCGGAACGGGATGTCCGCTGCATTCTGACACCCCGGGGCCCGGCAGGTTATCCTCCTGGAGCGGGGCCGAAAAAATTATCTCTTCCCCCGGAACATCCCTTTCGACCCTTGCCGGAATGCCTTTTACCAGTTTG
>DHTR01000004.1:42376-46807 GCA_002408725.1 Pelotomaculum sp. UBA5255 | reverse complement strand
GGGGTATCCCGGGTCACCAGCGCTCCGGCGGCCACAAAGGTTTCCTCGCCCACAACAATACCGGGCAGAAGAATGCTTCCCCCACCGACCCGGGCGCCCCTTTTGATAGTGGGTCCCTTGATGTATTTAAACCTCTTCTCGGTTCGGCCCATAAAGTTGTCGTTATAAGTCCGGGCGCAGGGTCCGATAAAAACATGGTCCTCTACCGTTGTATACGCCGTGATATAGGCGTTGGTCTGGATTTTCGTAAAATCTCCTATCGCAGCCTGATTTTCAATTGCTACTCCCCGCCCCACCAGTACGGATAAGCCCAACTTACATTTTTCCCGAACAGAGGCATAATCCCCAAAAAAACAACCGTCCTTGATCAGCGTCCCCCGGTAAATGACCACGTGACTGCCCAGAATGCAGTTTTTACCGATTTGCAAAGGGGGTAGTTCAGATGCTTTTACTGTACTGGTGGCTGCAGGCGTCAGGGGGCGGCCCAAAATGCACCCGTCTCCAACCTGTGTATTGGCGCCAATAATTGTACCGGCGTGGACAACAACATGATGGCCGAGCTTTACGCTCGGCTCAAGAACAGCCCCTGCTTCGACGATGCAGTAATGGCCTATTTGACAGTCAGGGCCGATTTGCGAGGACGGATCTATAAAACTAAAACTGGTTTCCAATTATATACACTCCATTACCCCTGGTTTTAAATTTTAATAATTTTTTCCCTGTTGTTTTGTACTTCCCTGGTGGCATTGCGCGTGTCCAGAATTTGCTTGGAGTGCTTCGCCACCCACTCGTAATCGATACCCGAATGACCGGTCAAAATCAGCACGCAGTCAGCTTCCTGCAGTCCAGCGACGCTCAACGGGTGGCTTTCAAATTCCCAGGTGTAGGGTTCGTGCGGCTTGAGGTAAGGAACATAAGGGTCGTGATAGCCAATCCCGGCGCCCTCCCGCAGGATCAGGTCGATGATCTTGAGGGCCGGGGATTCACGTATATCCCGGATGTCTTTTTTGTAGGTTACACCAAGAATAAAAATTTTAGCTCCTTTTAGACAACTGCCGGCATTGTTCAAAACACGGGTCAGTTTGCGAACAACATGGTAGGAAGCCTCAATATTAATTTCGCCCGCCAGTTCAATAAAGCGGGTGTGAAAGTCATACTGACGCGCCTTCCAGGTAAGGTAAAAGGGATCTATTGGAATACAGTGCCCCCCTACCCCGGGGCCGGGGTAAAAAATCTGGATTCCGAAGGGCTTTGTACCGGCAGCATCAATGACCTGCCAGACATCAATGCCCATCCGGTCACAGAGAAGCATCAGTTCATTAACCAGCGCAATATTAACCGATCTATAAGTATTCTCGTAAAGCTTTGAGAGTTCAGCCACCTCGGGGCTCGACACCGGTGTCACGTCCGGGTGAAGTTTGTCTTCGCGACGCCGTCGCGGACCTTTGTAATTGACGGTATTGGAATAAAACATCCGGGCAACTTCCAGACAGGCCGGTGTAATTCCGCCCACTACCCTTGAGGTGTTTCTGGCGTTGTGGTGATCGTTGCCGGGGTCAATTCGCTCCGGGGAATAGGCAAGGAAAAATTCCTCGCCTACCGTCAGGCCGCTCTCCTGGAGCTGGGGGAGGAGCACATCCCGGGTCGTACCGGGATAAGTGGTGCTCTCAAGCGTTACTAAATTTCCGGGTCTGAGCATTAAAGCGATTTCCCGGGCTACATTCGCGATATAGGAGATGTTGGGCTCCCGGTTGATGGTCAGGGGCGTAGGAACACAGACAACGATGATATCCACATCCGGCAATTCAGCAAAACTGGAGTATGCGGAAATCATTCCCCCCTGCACCAGTTGTAACAGTTCATCATCCTTCACATCATCTATGTAATTTTCCCCGCAGTTTACTTTCCCGGACCGGGCGGGATTATGGTCAAGGCCCACCACCTTAAAGCCCACCTTTGCTATCTCTACGGCCAGGGGAAGGCCCACGTAACCAAGGCCAATCACGCTAATAACGGCTGTTTTATCACCGATCTTTTCCTTGAGCCGGCATGCGTATGGAGTTAATAATACTTCCGGTGTCTCCACGCTAAACCTCCTTCGCTCATCTAAAAATAGAGAATATTAAGGCCGGGGAACCGGCCGCAGGTCTATTTATCGGTTTAACGATTCAATGATTCTTGCTTTCAGAATCAGTCCAAAAACAATTAAGAGCGGCACCATGGCCACATTCAGAACAAGGCGAAGACTCCTCAGGTGAGCCTTTTTACCGGCACAGTCAGAAGACTTAGACGCCGTTGACACGAATTCCTTGCCGATAAGCAGGGCAATTAAGGCCAGGGGGGATAGAACTTCCATGCCGGCCCTTACCTCGCTGAGGATTAAGGCGACAACAAGGACCATTATAACAAAAGCGGTGACAGTGAAAGGAAATTCTCTGTTTCGGCTTACTTCACCAGCTGCCGGTACCAGCTCCGGATGATTTAGATCGATATTTCCGGGAACAGAATCTGCTATATTATTTATATTGTACGGAACTGTTTCAGGCTCCGCTGCAGGAAAAACTTTTACAATTTTTTTTTTGTTAATACTATAAGGGTAAAAATACTTCTTTTTAATGACAACTTTCTTTAGCCTAACGGGTACTTTTCCGACAACAATTTCTCCTAAGGCTCCTGCACCGACAGCTCCTTCAGTGCGGGCAATTTTTATATCAACTAGATCGGATGGTTTTGGCTGTTCTTGAATATGTTCAGCGGAGTCATTGATCATTTCCTGATCTTCAGTTTCGACTCCAGCACGGATATCTTCCGGTGGAACACTTTCCAATACTAGATCGGATGGTTTTAGCTGCCCTTGAAGCAGCTCACCACGTTCTTTCATCAATTCCAGATGAGTGGAATCGAGTATAGATAGTAACTTCTTTCTTAAACACTCTTCATGAGTCTCAATCTCCGACGTGCAAATCGCTTTGACCTTGGCCTGGCCCTTAAGAACGATTGAACATCCCTTCTCCTGCGCGTTGTCAATGAGCACTTGACCCGCCGCTACTGCTTTTTCCCTGGCCATTTCCAAGATTGATAAGGATGGAAGGGCGGGCGACAGATGCTGCATGGCTAACTTTTCTTGAAGCTGTCCGTGCTCGGCCTTGAGCTTCGCCACGGCAGAATCCAAATCATTTAACTTATTTTGATGATCGGTCTGTAAAACCTTAATGTAATGGTCAACTTGTTTTTGGCTATAGCCAAAGATCCTTTTTTTAAAAAGTTTAGTCATGATTGTTACCCCGGTAAATTAATTTTTTATAGAAAAGATCAAATTACCTTGATTACATGATTCCCCGAACTATCAAATCAATTAGTTAAAGTAGGCAAGTTTTTACGAAGGTTCAATCAACAACCGATACTTTACAATAATCTCCTCAAACTCTGTCTTTGCCTGGGAGTATAAACTCTGCAATTCATCTAATTCCCTTTTCTTTGATTCCATTTTTTGCAGCACTTCGTTTTCCATCTCTGCCACAACGCTTCTAGCATCCTCTTCAATGGTAATGGCTTTTAACTGCGCCTGAATAAAAGCTTCCGCAACAGCTTTTTCAGCCTTCTGGTATTTGATCAGCTCCGCTTGCAAAGATGATATTTCGTCCTTCAGTTGTTCGTTTACTTTCATCATATTATTAATCTCTAATTGAAGCGATTGGGCCTTTTTCTCGTATTCAACATTCATTTTATTAATATAGTTATCTACTTGATCCTGCCGGTAACCCCAGAGCTTTCTAGAAAACTGCATTGAAATGCTCCTTCCTAAAACTCTACTTGCCCAATACTCCTCTAATAATAAAGAATGTTCCCTTTAAAAGAAGAAAAAGGCCTGTGGATACAAGCCTTAAAAATATCAACCAAAGAAAGAGCCTTTGGTCTTAATTCGGCCTGCCTTCCTTAAATAAGGTATCTCCTCTTAGGTCTTTTTAAAAAAATATTCCTTTTTTATACCTTTATACCCTTATTATTATTCAGAGAAAACGAAAAGGCAAGCTTTATTTTTACTAATAAAGATCCAAACTATTACGGTTATTAAAGAAAATCTTACAACCAAATACTCTCGTCCTTAGAAAACCGTTTCATGCTTACCGGCAACATCTTAACTGCGTAATTCGGCCCCAAACCGCCGGGCCAACTCCAAAGAAATACGTTTTGTCCGATCATCGGCCTCCGCATCTGTAAGGGTCCGGTCAACTGCCTGGAATTTAAGGGAGAACGCCATGCTCTGGTGCTCTTTGGAAACCTGCTCCCCGCGATAAATATCAAAAAGTGAAACAGAATTGAGTAGATCCCCTCCCGCGCTTCGTATTGCAGCGATGATCTCGGCGGCCGGCGTATCCTGTTTGACTACGATTGCGATGTCCCTCTCAATTCCCGGGAATTTTGGCAGGG
>DHTR01000004.1:41969-42152 GCA_002408725.1 Pelotomaculum sp. UBA5255 | reverse complement strand
AATTCCCGGGAATTTTGGCAGGGAGCTGTACATAACGGGCTTCCCGGAAACAGCCAGGAGTTTTGTGAGATCTATTTCAAAAGCTACCGCCTTTTCCGGTAGTTCGTAATGCTCCAGAACATCGGGGTGCAGTTCTCCCAGAATGCCCATGCTTATTCCTCCTACCTCCAGGGAGGCGCATCG
>DHTR01000004.1:36756-41792 GCA_002408725.1 Pelotomaculum sp. UBA5255 | reverse complement strand
TACCTCCAGGGAGGCGCATCGCCCGGGGTGGAAGCTCGGGTTTGCGGTCTCAGCCCGGAACGTGACCGGCTCTGTAGCGATTCGGCAAAACAGGCCCTCTAAGATGCCCTTCAAGAAGTAAAAATCCATCTCTCGAGGCGCTATATTCCAGCTTCCGGGAGCACTTCCCATTGCGGCAGCGGCAAGGACGGGGCGTTCCTCCGGAAGACTCTCCTTCCCCCGGGGGTAAAAGATCCGGCCGATTTCAAACACGGCCCCGTTCTGGACGCGGCGGTTATAATTCCTGGCCAGTATTTCCAGAAGGCCGGGCAGCATCATTGTCCGCATGATCGAATGCTCTTCGCTAAGCGGGTTTTGTATTGTTACGACATTCCTCAAGGGGCTGTCTTGTGGCAGGTTCATGCGGTTGAACATCCTGGGGTGCGTAAAGCTGTAGGTAACCACCTCGTACAGCCCGGCTTCGGCCAGGTTGTCGCGAATCTGTTTGATAAATAACTGCCCTTCGGTGCGGCTCCCCTGGGTGGACTGTCCGTATGGAAGAGTGACCGGCGCCCGGTCGTAACCGTGCATTCTGGCAATTTCCTCGATCAGGTCGACTTCCAGGTTAACGTCAACCCGGTGGGTGGGGACGGTCACCAGCAGTTCCTCTCCGGCATCCTGCACCTTAAACTGAAGGCTTGTCAGAATTCGCGCGGCCTCCTCCCCGGAAATATCCTCTCCAAGAACATACGACACCCGGGCCGGCCTGAGAGAGACGGCCCTGTCAGTCAGTGGATCCGGGCAAACGTCAATCTTTCCAGACACAATCTCCCCGGCGCCCATCTCGTAGATCAGCTGTGCTGCGCGGTCTGCCGCCTTGGCGCAGCCGCCGAGATCAATCCCTTTTTCAAAGCGTTGGGAGGCCTCTGAGCGCAGTCCCAGGATTTTGGATGTTTTGCGAATGTTTATGGGATTGAAAAAAGCCGATTCCAGCAGAACCGCCGAGGTTTCACCGGTTACCTCGGTTGCCAGGCCGCCCATGACCCCGGCAAGGCCCACCGGCCCCGAGGGATCGGTAATAACCAGCATATCCGGGGTGAGAGTTCTCTCGACGCCGTCCAGGGACACCATCTTTTCCCCCTCCCCGGCCCTGCGCACGATGATCCGGCCTTCTTTAAGCAGGTTGAAGTCAAAAGCGTGCATGGGCTGCCCGAGCTCCAGCATGACGTAATTTGTAACGTCAACAATATTGCTGATTGGCCTGATCCCCGCATTGCGCAGGCGTTGCTGCATCCACAGGGGAGAGCGCCCCACCTTAACATTTTTAATCAGCCGCCCCGCAAAGCGCCTGCATAGGTCAACGGCCTCAATATCTACCCGGACCTGGCCTTCGATTGATTCCTCCATTTCCGGGAATTCCGGCTGGGGTAGACGGCACGACCGCCCCAGCAGGGCTGCCACCTCCCGGGCCACGCCGAGCACGGAAAGGCAGTCGCCGCGGTTGGGCGTAAGGTCAAGCTCAAGGATATAATCATCCAGCCCCAGGACTTCTTTAGCGTCCTTCCCCAGGGGAGTGCCCGGCGGTAGAATCATGATTCCGTGGGCTTCTTCGGAAGGCATGGTTTTGGGGTCGATCCCCAGTTCCTGGCCTGAGCACATCATCCCCCGGGATTCCACACCCCTCAGTTTAGCCCGTTTGATGACCAGCCCGCCGGCAAGCCTGGCCCCCTCTACAGCAACGGGGATCACGTCCCCTTCGCTGACGTTGGTGGCGGCAGTAATAATCTGCAGCTTTTCTTCTCCTGTGTCTACCCTTGTAACAATCAATTTATCAGCATTGGGATGAGGCTCGATGGATTCAATTCGTCCCGTAATTACTTTTTTAACCCCTTCACCCGGTTCCGTAACCGCTTCCACAGCAATGCCCGCCAGTGTGAGGCGGTCTGCTAGTTCCTGGGGAGGAATGTCAATATCAACAAACTCTTGCAGCCATTTATAAGATACGCGCACGTGCAGCTAACCTCCTGTGTTTAATCGATGGCGCGGATGCCGGCCGTCGAAATATAAATACTAGTTGTTCTAAAACTGCTGCAAAAACCGCAGGTCGTTTTCAAACAGCAGGCGCATATCATCAATGCCGTATTTCAGCATGGTCACCCGCTCTACTCCCATACCAAAGGCAAAGCCCGTAACATCCTCGGAGTTGTAACCCGAAATCTCCAGCACCCGGGGGTGTACCATTCCTGCCCCAAGGATTTCCAACCAGCCGGTGTTGGAGCAAACTCGGCAACCGCTTCCACCACACATTACGCAGGAAATGTCGATTTCCGCACTTGGTTCGGTGAAAGGGAAAAAACTGGGTCTGAATCTGGTTTTGGTTTTTTTACCAAACATCTGTCTGGCAAAAAGGCCAAGGGTGCCCTTCAGGTCGCTGAAGGTAATTCTTTTATCTACCGCCAGCCCCTCCACCTGGCTGAACATGGGTGAGTGGGTGGCATCGTCGTCACGGCGGTAAACCTTGCCGGGCACAATAATCTTAACCGGAAGCGCCGGTGTTGTTTTCTCCATTGTCCGTACCTGAACCGGCGAAGTATGGGTCCGCAACAAAATATCCCCGGTAACAAAGAAGGTGTCCTGCATATCCCGGGCAGGGTGATCTTTCGGCAGGTTCAGAGCTTCAAAATTATAATAATCGGTCTCAATCTCCGGGCCCTCGGCGATGCTGTACCCCAGCCCCAAAAATATTTCCTCGATTTCTTCCAGGACAAGGTTTAGAGGATGCTTTCCACCCCTGCGCACCGGCGTGCCGGGGAGAGTTACGTCAATGCCCTCGCTGCGTAGCCTTTGCTCCTTAACCCTATTTTTCAACACGGCCGTCCGGGCCGCAAGCTCTTCTTCAATAGAGGCCCTGACATCATTGGCAATCTGACCGATCCGCGGCCTTTCCTCCGCGCTCAAGCCCCCCATACCGCGCAAAACATGGGTCACTTCTCCTTTTTTACCGAGAAACCGGACCCTGATCTCATTCATTTCCTCGAGGCTTCCGGCCGCTAATAGGGCCGCGCGCGCCTCCTCACCAAGTTTTCGCAACTTTACCTCCAACAAAAATACCTCCCGCTGCGTAAGTTGTTTAAATAGACATCCATGCCACTGGAGTAGCGCCAGCAGAGGATGAAAATTAGCGATGTAGGTTCGATTTCGCAGTCATCGAGCCACTAATTTTAGTCTTATAGCTACTTATACCCGTAAATGACCATAAAAAAACGCCCCCTCTACAGGGACGGATTATTTTTGTTTTTCCGCGGTACCACCCTCTAGTCTATACTATTTAGGCATAAACTCACATCATTGTACGGGGTAAATAAAAAAAACCCGATACTGTCTTCCGATAACGGTAGAAGAACCGGCGACACCTACTTGTGTAACGTTCAGCTGCAGTTCCGGGGTGAACTTCAATGGACCTAATTCTTAAGAGGGCTTCCAGTCCAGCGGCCCTCCTTCCCTGAAGAACGCCAGCCATCTACTTTTCCCCTTCATTACCATTGCTCTGTTTTATCTATAAAAACCTAGTGGACAGCCAACCTCCTGTAGAGTATGTAGGCTCTCACGGAACCCGTCGCCTCGAACAGCCTCCAAAAAAAATCGGCGGTTAAAAGCATCTAACCACAACCTTTCCTCCGCTTTTTGGGGACCTTTTCGGTTTGATTATACCATAGACCAAAATTGATGACAAGGAAGTTTACAGAAAAATCGAAACCGGTCCGGAGTAACTGCAATTTTTATTGAACCTATTGGATTTACTGGTTTAAGCTACGCTGCCGGACAGCCTCGTACAGGAGAATCGAAAGGGATACGGCCACATTGAAAGACTCTGCTTGCCCCGGCATCGGAATTCGCACCCGTTCAGACACTTTTCCCAGGACAAAAGGGCTGGCTCCCTCCGCTTCACTCCCTGCAACCAGGGCGCAGGGTCCGGTCAAATCACTTTCGTAGACGATTTTTACTCCGCGGGGATCGCCAGCCACAGATTTAATACCCGAACGCTCAAAAAAGGAAAAGACCTCTTCCGGAGTCAGATTTTGGGCCACCGGCACGTGAAAGATCGAGCCCATTGTTGCCCGTAGAGCTTTGGGATTATAAATGTCGGCTGTTCCTCTCAAGAGGAAAACTCCTTCCGCGCCCGCGGCATCTGCCGAACGGATCATGGTTCCCAGGTTTCCCGGGTCCTGCACACCGTCAATCAGCACCAACAGAGCAGACTTTTTTGGTGTCCGGAAGTCCTCCAGAAGGGCTCTGCGCTGCTTCACCACCGCCAGTATGCCCTGAGGTGAATCAGTTTCCGCCAACTGCCCGAAGAGACCCTCCTCCACCTCCACTACCTGGATCCCACTGGCCCAGGCGTTCTCCAGAAGAGCTGCCCCCCGCCGGTTTCCCATCGCCCGTGGACTATAGGCCAGCATTTCGACCAGCCAGGCCGATTTCAGGGCCTCCTCCACAAAACGAACGCCTTCCACCAAAAATTTTCCTTCCTGCTCCCGGAAACGGCGCAACGCCAGACGGCGCAGGTACTTCACACGGGGACTGTGCTTGCCCGCCACGACCGGCCCCTCCTAACTATCCTCAAGGGTTTTTAACTTTTCGTTCCGGCCCACGATCACCAGTACATCCCCATCTTTCACCAGGTGTTGAGCCCCGGGTGAGATGATTACGTTATTTCCACGTCTGATGGCCAGAATGGTAACCCCGTATTTCCCCCGAATGTTTCCCTCGCCAAGCGTCTTGTTGACAAGCTCTACCGGTGAGATCAGTTCAATAATACTGTAGTCGGGAGATATGTTGATCTGGTCGAGGATATTCTTGGAGACGAGGGCGTGCGCCACCCGGACTCCCATATCCCGCTCGGGAAATACCACTTTGTCAGCGCCGACCCGTTCCAGGACTTTCCCGTGCAGGTCGGTTACCGCCTTGGACACCACTCTCTTCACGCCCAGCTCCTTGAGCATCACCGTAACCAGAATGTTTGCCTGGATATCCTGTCCGATGGCCACGATGACAAG
>DHTR01000004.1:30505-36563 GCA_002408725.1 Pelotomaculum sp. UBA5255 | reverse complement strand
CCGATGGCCACGATGACAACGTCAAAATTGCGGATACCCAGCGCCTTCAAAGCCTGCTCGTCCATTGCATCCACCTGAACGGCGTGGGTCACATACTCAATGATATTATTGACCTTTTCCTCACTGGTATCAACTGCAAGAACGTCGTAGCCCATTTTTGACAATGTCAGGGCTATACTTGTCCCAAAGCGCCCCAGACCAATCACTGCAAACTGCTTCATTTCTCTCCCCCGCCTACATCTTTTAATATTTAAGGACTTAAAATGTTAGATGTTAGTTTAACCTGCAGTGTGTTTATTGCTTTCCATGATTATAAACAAGCATGGCAATTATACCATGCTGTTTTTTGTAAATACTGTATTCAATTATCAACAAGCCCTCTTATAGCCTGGCCTTGGCCATCTCCACCAGTTGCCCGAAAGCCTTGGTGTCGTTTACGGCGATATCGGCCAGGAGCTTGCGGTTGATGTCAACCCCGGCCAGTCTCAGGCCGTTCATCAGCCGGCTATAAGAAATGCCGTTCATTCTGGCGGCCGCATTAATCCTGGCAATCCAAAGCTTTCTAAAATCACGCTTTCTAACCCTACGGTCACGATAAGCGTAGACCAGTGACTTCATAACCTGCTGGTTGGCAACGCGGTAAAGCTTACTTTTTGCACCCCGGTATCCTTTTGCCAGTTTAAGTACTTTCTTATGTCTCTTTCGGGAAACCACACTGCTTTTGGCCCGTGGCATCGTTCATTCCTCCTATTTAGAGCGATTCTTTAGAAAAATTAAGGCAGCAACCTTCTCAGTTGTTTGGTGTCAGCATCGCTGATAAACGTGGCTTTTCGAAGGTTTCGTTTCCTCTTGGGACTTTTCTTGCCGAGAATATGGCTATGAAAAGCATGAGAACCCTTGAATTTTCCGCTGGCCGTCTTTTTAAAGCGCTTTGCAGCACCGCGGTGGGTCTTAATTTTTGGCATTCTTGCTGCAACTCCTTCCTAATTGTCTAGTTTCGGCGCCAGAATCATAATCATATTCTTGCCTTCCAGTTTAGGCAGCCTTTCAACCGTAGAAATGTCCTTTACATCCTCAGCCAGCCTTTTCAGGAGCTGCTGGCCAAGCTGGGTATGGACAATCTCACGCCCACGAAAAATAATGGTGGCCTTCACCTTATCTCCGTCCTTCAAAAACCGGATGGCGTTTTTTGCCTTCACCTCAAAATCATGGTCTTCAATGTTGGGGCGTAGTTTGACCTCTTTGACGCTGATAACCTTCTGCTTCTTTTTAGTTTCTTTTTCCCGCTTGCTTTGCTCATACTTGTATTTGCCGAAATCCATAATTTTGCATACGGGCGGCTTGGCGGCCGGCGCAATTTCAACCAGGTCCTGCTGTTTTTCCTCCGCGAGACGCAGGGCATCCCTTCCGGACATGATCCCGAGCTGGGTACCATCGGTGTCAACGACCCTTACTTCCCTGGCCCTGATCTCCTCGTTGATGCGGAAATCTTTCGTAATAGCAAATTCACCTCCATAAAATTTGAAATAAAAAGTAAAAGCGGGCAAAATCTCCACCCGCTTACAAAGTAAAATTCTACTTTTAAAAGAAACCTTATGGACTGCAGCTTCTAACGAGCGCGTCGTAAGGTGAGAAGCGGATGGCTTCTGCTTATAACGTTTGTTATTTACAGGCGCAATTATAGCATACAATAGCGCTGCAAGTCAAGATATTCGACGTGTGCTGTGTGTGTGTTCTGTGATAATGTCACCCTGAAATATTTCTTTAGAAAATTTCACCTTTGTTAAAATGGAAGGATGATCTTATCAATGACACAGGATGAACGAAATAAACTATATGTCGCCCGTTGTTTACTCGACGGAAAAATGATTGTCAGTGAAGCTGCAGAGGTTTAAGGCTTAAGCGGAGGCCTTTTAAAATGAAGTATCATTCTGGGTAACTGTCATTCTGAACGAAGTGAAGAATCTTTCCCAGATCCTTCGCTAGCGCTCAGGATGACATCCTTAGGGGACAACCCTATGCTCAGGAAACATCTTTCTCGCGAATTTGTTCTAAAAGCTGCTCCTCAAACTCAGCCAGCGGTATGGCACCCAGGTCCCCCTTGGCGCGGTGGCGTACGGCAACAGCCTTCTGGTCCGCTTCTTTATCTCCGACAACAAGCATATATGGTATTTTCTGGGCTTGGGCTTCACGAATCTTGTAATTAATTTTCTCATTACGCGAATCCAGCTCCACCCGGATCCCTTTTTCGCCCAGACGATCAACCACCTTTTGGGCATAGCCGGCATGGCGGTCGGTAATTGGGAGCACACGAACCTGTACAGGGGCAAGCCAGGTCGGAAAGGCCCCGGCATAGTGCTCGGTCAGGATCCCCATGAAACGCTCGATGCTGCCGAAGACCACCCGGTGGATCATCACCGGCCGGTGCTTCTGGCCGTCTTCACCTACATAGCTTAAATCAAACTTTTCGGGCATCTGAAAGTCCAGCTGGATTGTGCCGCACTGCCAGGTACGGCCAATGGAATCCTTCAGGTGGAAGTCAATTTTCGGCCCATAAAAGGCGCCGTCACCTTCGTTAACCTTGTAGTCTAGCCCCCTGGCCTCCAGGGCTTCTTTTAATTCCCGGGTTGCCAACTCCCAGGTTTCCTGAGACCCCATCGCCTTTTCCGGCCGGGTGGAAAGCTCTACGTGGTAAGAAAAGCCGAACACCTTATAAAAATCGTCCACCAGGTCGATAACCCTGATGATCTCTGCTTTAACCTGTGAAGGTAGCATAAAAATATGGGCATCATCCTGGGTAAAGCAGCGCACCCTCATCAGCCCGTGCAGGACGCCGGAAAGCTCGTGCCGGTGTACCAGGCCCAGTTCGGCCAGGCGAATGGGTAGTTCCCGGTAACTATGCAGCCTGCTTTTGTAAACCAGCATGCCGCCGGGGCAGTTCATTGGCTTGACCGCATAGTCACCCTCATCAATGGTCGTAAAGTACATGTTCTCCCGGTAGTGCTCCCAGTGCCCCGACTGTTCCCAGAGAAGCCGGTTTAAGATGATGGGCGTGCGGATTTCCTGGTACCCCCTCTTCTTATGCTCCTCCCGCCAGTACTGTTCCAATTCGTTGCGAATGATCATCCCTTTGGGATGAAAAAAGGGGAACCCCGGCCCCTCTTCCTGGATGCTGAAGAGGTCTAACTCCGCCCCCAACTTGCGGTGATCTCTGCGCTTGGCCTCCTCAATCCGGAAAATGTGCTCATCCAGCATGGATTTTTTAGGGAACGACGTCCCGTAAATCCGCTGCAGCATTTTATTCTTCTCACTGCCCCGCCAGTAGGCCCCCGCCACGCTCATTAACTTCACCGACTTCAGCCGACCGGTTGTGGGCACATGAGGACCCATGCACAAATCTGTGAAATCGCCCTGGCGGTAGCAGGAAAGGGGCACATCCGGCGGCAGGTCCTCAATTAGCTCAACCTTGTAGTTCTGGCCGACGTCCTTGAAGAAGGCCAGCGCTTCCGGCCTGGAGAGCTCGGTGCGCTCAAAAGGCAGGTTGGCCTTAATAATAGCTTCCATTTCCTTTTCGATTTTAACCAGATCCTCGGGAGTAAACGAATCTTTCGGCTCGAAGTCGTAGTAAAACCCGTCGGCAATGGCGGGCCCTATGGCCAGTCCGGTGCCCGGAAAAAGCCTCTGCACCGCCTGGGCCATAACGTGGGCTGTGCTGTGACGGTATACCTGCCGGCCTTCTTCATCATCAAAGGTCAGGAATTCAACCCGTGCGTCCCCCTTCAGGGAGCTACCCAGGTCAACCAGTCGACCGTCAACCCTGGCCGCGAGGGCTTCCCGGGCCAGTCGGTGGCTGATGCTTTTCGCGATATCTACCAGCAAAATACCGGGCGCATATTCTCTGACTGAATTGTCCGGCAGGGTCACTTTTATAGTATTATCCTCAACCACAATGACACATCCTTTCATTCATAAAGACAAAAACGGGCTAAAAAATCAAATCGCCCCTGACTGCAGTCAGAGACGAATTTTTCCGCGGTTCCACCCTGGTTAGGGAGGTATAAGCCCCCTCACTCGCGGCAGTTAACGGTGCCTCCGGCATGGCCTACTCTCTCTTTTCGGCCAACGGCTCAAAGGTGGTTTTCAGGCCACCTGCGTCCAAAGGCGCTTTCAGCTAAGGGCGCCTTCTCTCTGATAGACCGGTATGGACCTACTCTTCCTTTTCATCACCATTTTAACATTATTCTTAAAGTATTATATTGATTAATCGCTTTTTTGTCAACAAAAGTAAAAATGACACAGCAAGTGGACCAAATTTGATTTTACTTTAATGATAGTTTATCTGATCAAATCTGGGGATCTTTGCAAAAGCTGCAGCCTCTGCATTTGCCAACCCTACCTTCAAACACGCTTTTGATTGTTTCCAGCGTGGCAGAATTGCTTTCCTGGCTTTTATAGTGAAGCGTGACTTTTTTAGGGGCAATGCTAATTAAGGCGCTGATCAGGAGGTCTTCATAGTTTATTTCACTGTCCACCATATTGACGATAAACCCTTCCAGGTATTCGTTTTTTACCGGCTGCATCTGCTCGTCCAGGAGTTTAAAGAAGCTACCGTCGATGAGCACATGCACCAGATCTATTCGCGGCTCCTGAACTTCCACGAAATATTTTAAGAGCTGAATAAATTCCCGATACTCCCGCTCCATCAAGAATTCATCAACCGCTTTTTCAGTGGCGTCACGCAGTTCCCCGATGTATTCTTTTAGCCTGAAGCGGATAAAGCCGTCAATATTAATCCGATTATTTACGTTCAGGTAATCCATGATTTTTTGAATGATCCGGTTTTTGCGTCCCAGCCAATAAATTGTGTTTTGAAAATCTTTCTCCTCACGGTTAATGTGGCGCAAGGAGTACTGGAAGATAATACTTTTCTCTTCGTCTCCAAAATAATAGTAGTTTTCCCGGATGATTTCCCTGAGTAAAAGGTCCTCCCAATGGTTGAGGATAACATCTGAAATGACATCGGCCAGGTAATGCTTAAAAAGCATCTGGGTATCCTCCCCGGCGCATCTGCATTTACCGTAATCAGCGACACTACAGGACAAAAAAGTAAATTTCCCGGCCGGATTCTCTTCCAGGTAAATCTTAACTTCGTCCCCTTCACACAGCTTCAGCTGATGGCCCAATTTAGCCTTAAAAAGATCAATATGCTGTGTAGAACCGATGGATATGATTTGGGCCACCAAAGATCCCCCCAAGCTTTTGTTATTGCATTTTGCTCCTTGAATTGAGCCAAGCCGCCCTATTCGCGCATCTTCAAAAAAAGATTTACTATAAACAAAAAACCTCTTTCAAGTATAGACAAAAACAATTGCACCTATGCCATGCAAATTATTTAAGCCAAACCAAAATTCCGTTATTAAAGGACATAAAGACAAAAGCCCCTTTTCCGAAGAAAAGAGGCTAAAGGATTGCTAAATTGTTTATTGCTACTGGGTATAATTTACTTTTTTATCTATTCAACTATACTCTCAGTTCGCCTAGACGCTTCACCCTTTCGGCGATGGGCGGGTGGGTGCTGAACAGCCTGGCGACGGATTGACCGGACAGGGGATTGACAATAAAAAGATGTGAAGCTGCAGGATTCACCTGCATTGGAACCCGGCGCGCGCCGCTTTCCAGCTTCAGGAGGGCGTTTGCCAGACCGCCCGTATTTCCCGCAAACCGGGCGCCGCTCTCATCGGCCGCGAATTCCCGTGAGCGTGAAATGGACATCTGAATAATCATCGCCGCAATGGGGGCAATGATAGCCAGCAGGATGGCACCGAGGAAACCTGCGCCCCCATCATCGTCATCGCGTCCCATACCAAAAATAGCGCCCCACTGAATAATGTTTGCCATCATGGTGATGGCGCCTGCAAAAGTGGCGGCAACAGTGCCGACCAGGACATCCCTGTTTTTGACGTGCGCCAGTTCGTGGGCCAGCACTCCTTCCAGCTCAGTACGATTCAAAAGGTGCAGCAATCCCTCCGTCACAGCCACGGCAGAATTGGCCGGGTTT
>DHTR01000004.1:0-30338 GCA_002408725.1 Pelotomaculum sp. UBA5255 | reverse complement strand
AGAATTGGCCGGGTTTCTCCCGGTGGCAAAAGCGTTAGGCTGCGCCGAAGGAGTTACATACAGACGCGGCATTGGGAGACCGGCCCGCTGGGTCATCCTGCGCACGATATTGTACAACTCCGGCGCCTCTTGTTCGGAGACCGGCTGCGAACGGGTCATGGAAATAGCAACCCTGTCGCTATAATAGTAACTGAAGAAGTTCATCCCCAGGGAAATCAAGAAGAATAGCATTGCCCCGGATCTGCCTCCGACCGCCCCGCCGATCAGGACCAGGATTATCGAAAGCACTCCCATTAACAACCAGACTTTAATGTTACTCATCAAATAAACCTCCTATTCAGAGTCTTAACCGTTTTCTTTTATTTTAGTCAATTCATCATTCATTCGGATCCTGTCACCTCCTCTATATTGCCATTGTAATAACCAAAAGCAAAAACATACCATAGATTGCCACAGGATAGATCATTACCAGGGGCTTCAGTACTTTCTGCTTCTTGACGAACAGGTAAACAATCAGACTCGACAGCAGGGCCAGCACAGCGCTCAGGGCGGCCAGTGGGGACAACTGCCACGGGGTGAATAAAATACCAATCATGGGGAGAATCGTACTTTGAAAAACCATCGCCCCGGTAATATTACCCATCGCTAAGGTGTCCTTGCCGCCTTTAACCCAAATTATACTGTTGAATTTTTCAGGGAGCTCAGTAGCAATCGGCGTTATAATGAGGGACAGGATCAGCGCCGGAACCATGATGCTGGTAGCCAGATCCCCCAGGGCGCCGACAAAGATATTTGCCCCGCCTGCAATTAAAACCAGGCTAAATCCGATTTGGGCCAGGATTACGGCTAAAGGCGGCAGGGGATTTTTCCGCCAGAAGGTAAGCGGCGGCAAATCCATCTCCGACAGGTTGTCCCCGTCCCGAAGAGTTTTTTTGACATAGTAAATGTACCCACCCACCAGCGCAAGGGCCACGGGCACTTTCAGCGTGTGTGTTGGAATAAATGCGGCCGCTATGGCAGCAGAGTAAAACAGGATGAAAAATTTCAAATCCCTCATCAATATGGATTGCTTGCAATCAATTGATTTATCTTCCTGACACCGGCAATAAACCATCTTGGAGATACCCACGACACCAAAAGCAAGCGTGCTCAGCATAAAGGGCGCCCCCAGGATAGCCCCGATTCCCACCTCGTGGGCGTTTCCGCCCGGGCCAAATAAAATGGCAATCAGAGGCACCATCGTTTCAGGCATTGCCGTTCCCACCGCCGCCAGAACGCTGCCAACCGCGCCCTCCGAAAGGTTCAGCTTTTTTCCCAGCCACTCGATTCCGTTGGTGAATATATTTGCGCCGGCCAGAATTATGAGCAAACCCGCTGCTAGAACGATTAGATCAAGATACAATTTCATCAACCTCCGCGTCAAACTCTAGTATATAAAAGACAAATTACAGGCCCGGCTCTCAAGCGGAATGCCTGGTTTTAAATAAAAAGACCTCCGCATTTCCATCCTTGAAAATACGAAGGTCTTGCCAAACCATTTCAAGGTTGCAGGGACCGGGTATCACTACCGTACTGTCGGCCCTGCTCCGGATAAACCGGCGGCTACTCCCCTTTGTCGTGTTATAAACTTGTCTACATAATATTATTGCGGGTATTTGAGCACAAGTCAAGGGTAATTTCCAAGGCTTAACCATTTATTAATTTTTGCTGCCTCCCGCAGCGATTAGTCAAAATCCGCTGATCCCCCCCGTTAAATTCCTATAAATCGGCCTTTAGAACATTGCTCTTTTCGGTCGTTATTATTACAATATTCATAATATTATAATAATAACGGAGGGGAGGATATGTATACACTGCACGAGATGCGTGAAACTGAAGGTTATTATGGTAACCGGCGAGCAACCTTTTTTAGATTTGACAAAGGCGTCAGAATTATAGGTTTTAAAAAGAACAATCATTTTGAAATCCGGGTTTTGACCATAGGAGCAAACCCCCGGCAAAATGGCATAGGGAAAGAGGCCCTAAAACTATTACGCCCGAGGTTTAAAAGGATCTCCGTAAGCGAAATTTACGAGTACGCCCTGCCGTTCTGGATTAAGATGAAGGAGCGCGGCTTAATTAACAATTTGGGAACCGTTAAAGCTACGGAAAACAGCGAGTATGTCGATTAAATACAAAAATATAACCTCAAAATGATGGATGAGCCCGGGGTGTAACCAGGGTTCTTTTTGCTTTTTAGCCCCGGCGATAGGCCAGTCCTTCCGCCAGGGCAACCAGTTCGCCGCTCTCATCCCTGACCTCCAACCGGTACAGGCCGGTCTTTCTGGTCAGGCTTTCTTCCCGGGCAACAGCGGTTAGAACGGCGCCGTCTCTCGTAGCTTTTAAGAAACTGATATTAACGTTCAGGGCCAGGGCAACGGTGCCGTGGGAATTACTGGCAGCGGCAAACACCATATCTGCAAGGCTAAAAATGGCGCCACCGTGAGTCAGTCCTTCCCCGTTCAACAAATCCGGCGTTATCTTCAGTGTTGCGCTGGCATAACCCGGCTTTATTTCCGTTATCTTAATGTCCAGATACCTGGCAAAAGCATCTTTTTCCAGACGCTTTTTACCTTCTTCAAGTTGTTTGTCCGTCATGTTTACTACCTTTTAAAATATTTTCAGTACCCTGGAAATTCAGGAAAGCTCCATATAATCCAATGCAGTTGTGGTTTTTAGGAGGAACTTTTTTTTGCCCTGTAGTAAACAAAAAGAAAAAGCGCATACAATGGAATCGCTAACCAGTACTTATAATTTACAGGGATGGGAAGCGCAAAGATGATCAGGCCCAGAACGACAACAGCCCAGATCGGCCAGCTCAATTTTATTGTTTTTCTCTTGCCTTTCTTTTCCATCAAATAATCACCCGTCAAATACTTCTAGGTCATTACCAGAAATTCCTTCCAGAAACGCTTTATGAAGAAAACAACTTGACTGGTGTTAGATTATGCCCTATTCATTGAAGCTATACAGGTTTCACAACACCGTCAGGCGAAGGTCATGACCAACGATGGTTGTCCTGATTCTATCGGCCATGGTTCGCAATGCTGCCCCCGATAACGCCAATGAAACCACTTCTCATCGACATTATATCCTCGTCGTTGCATCTCTTTAACCACCAGCATATGGTAGTGATATAGCTTAAGGTGGCTATGCTTAAAAACATAGTCTACCGTGCTGTGCTTGCGCCCCCAGCCCAAACCGCGCAAAGCGCAGCATTCGCGGTGCTGACCGAGAAGTCTTTGCCTATCAAGATGCGGAATGAGTTGCTCTGCCCATAGGCGCATTTACACAACCACCTTCTGATTACGTGGAATAATCTCTGGGGAGCATTAAATTAGCCAACTATCTTAACTGCATTCTCTTTTATCTTCGCAACCGCCTCTACAATCTTCTTTTGCCTCGCAACATCAAACAATTTAATAATACTCTGCGGTTTATCAAAAGGTGGTTTCATGAGCTCGGATACATTCTCGATATAACCGTTTTGTACGATATAATCAATGACCTTTTTTATAAAAACAATTTGCATCTGGCTGAGTGACTGGTCATTGATAAATTCAGAAAATGCCACAAACGCTGCTTTATATTCCATCCTTGCAATCTTACGCACAAGTAAGCCAAACGGCGTATCCTGAATTCACATTGGACCACGCAAAGCCGCTGGGTAGCTTGAGTTTCAGGGACTCATTTTTTGCGTTCAAAGAACCGGCGGTGGCCTCAGTGACACAAATGATGATCTCGTCGTTTTCGTTGAAAGAATTGGTGCTGCTGACGGCAATGTTAACTTCATCCTTGATATCGATGACTTTAGCAATTGTCATGGCGCCACTCGGGAAGCCGGAAACGCCAGGGGCTTCAGCAATCAGGTCGACTGTGCCGGAATAGCCATCTTCCACCCATACATGCCTGGGGAAAATATCCAGGAAGGCATCATGCCGAGACGAAGGTTCTCCAACAACTTGCAACTTGATCTCTCTTTCGCTGAGCATGGTTACTTCCAAATCCACACTAAACAAGGCGTTATCTTCGCCGCAGTAAGTTTGTGGAATTGAGATGTAGTTGGCCAGGATTGGATAAGGTGCCTTTTTGACCGTAAACGGCGCTATACATATCGTTGCCGTCTCGTTCCCAATCAGATTTAGTCATTGGAGTGTCCTTCATGCCAACTTTGGACCAGACCAAGCCACTGGGCAAGCGTAAAGACACGATATCACCATCGCTCAATGAGCCTGCTATCACGAAGAGAAATACGGTACCCAAGACACATACGTCATTGTCAGAGACTCTGGGAGCTGAAAATACCTTGTATTCACCGAATGCGAGGGCCGGGGTGGCGGTCGGCAGGATTAATGCTATAAGGAAAGACATGGTCATCAGGAGAGACAACAGTTTTCTCCTTAACTTCACTTTATTTCCCTCCTTAAAGAACAACGCTATCTCTTAAACAATACTATCATATTCCCCGATATTTTCCTGTATATATATATTGCAATATAGATCGACTAACTTTGACAAACTATTATACAACCTTAACCCTGTCTAATAAAAGACCGTTATAAGTAGCTCTCACTGTTCACATAAAACCAAATACATCCTGGGAAACATTAACATAGAGCCTGGGATCATTGTCTTGACTCATCCAATATTTCCAGAAAACGGGGGACTAAATTAGGGTCAAACTGGGTTCCCGCATGCCTTTTTATTTCTGAAACAGCTTCCTCATGGGACATCGCTTTGCGGTAGGGACGGTCGCTGGTCATAGCGTCGTAGGCGTCGGCCAGGGCTAGAATGCGGCATTCCAGCGGTATTTCATCCCCCTTCAATCCCAGCGGATAACCTTCGCCGTTCCACCATTCATGGTGCTTGTGGATCCAGTCTCCAATGTCAAGCAGCACCGCCGTGGCCGACTGGGCGATGCGATAGCCGATCTCATAGTGCTGCTGCATTTCCGCAGTTTCGTCGGTTGTCAGCGGTCCGGGTTTAAAAAGAATCCGGTCGGATATGCCCACTTTACCGATATCATGAAACTTGGCTAATAGCCTCAGATCGGACACTCTACGCTCGGGCAAGCCAATTTTTATAGCCATATCAGCAACCAGTTTTTGCAGGCGGTCGGCATGCCCCTTGGAAATAAATTCCCTTGCTCCCAAAGCCTTCATCAGGGTGTTGACTATAGCGCCGGTGGAGCTCTGTTGGCGCAGGAGTTTCTCCCGGTACATGTTTTCGTCAGCTTCCTTAAAAAGGTTGTCCATGTTCGCAGGCGCATTGTTGGCCACAGCTATTCCTATGGAAATGCTCAAGGTCAGCCCATAATCTTTCGTGTTGTAACTTTTAATGGCCTCGCGTATCCTGCTGCAAACAGCTTCTACCGTTTCCGCATCGCTCTGGGGAAGCAAAATCGCAAATTCATCGCCGCCTATCCTGGCCACCATATCACCCTGGCGCAAGGCATTTTTGATAACATTGGCCGATTCTATGAGCAGCACATCCCCGGACTCGTGTCCCAGCGTGTCATTAACCAGCTTCAGGCCGTCAACATCACACAAGACCAGCCCGATCGGGTTAAACCGCCCGCTCTCCAGGCGATGCATTTCCTCTTCAAAGTACGCCCGGTTGTAAAGACCGGTCAGCGCGTCGTGCAGGCTGAGATAACGAAGCTGTTCCTCCATCTGTTTTCTTTCTGTAATATCTACAAAACTCTCAAGCAGGTAACTGCGGCCGTCTAAAGTTACCTTAACTACTGTTTTGATGATGGGTAAACATTTGCCGTCGGCTCTGATCAAGGTGCGCTCCGAGCGTTCTATTCTTTGTCCGAGGTCTGTAATAGGGCAATTTTTTTCTTCTGCCGGACAGATAAATTTGTGACAGCGCGAACCGATAATTCTTTCTTTGGGTAAGCCGATTATTTCGGAAGCTACCCTGTTCACATCTTCTATCACATGCGTTTCCGGGTCTATCAACAACACTCCACTTTGAATGGAATCTAAAATAAGAAGCAAGCGTATTTTACTCTCAAGCAGGATCTCTTCGGCCATTTTACGCTCGGTAATATCTCTAATCACTGCGATAATTTGCTCACTGTATAAAGGCAATAACCTGGCTTCGAAAAAGCGCTTCCTGCCCTCCTGCATAAGCTGGTATTCAATACTGGCAATATCCCTAGTTTCCTTCACTTGCCGAACACCCTCATAAAAATTGGCTCCCACACTTTCCGGGCAGATATCCTGGATCCGTTTCCCAACCAGGTTCCCGGTATAAAGGTGCAGGTTCGCTGTACTCCCGGCTTTGTAGCCATTAACAATTCCATCGCAGTCAAGCCAGAGAAAAACGTCAGGGAAAGCCTGAATCACCGCGCGCATTTCTGAATTTGCCTGAAGCAGTTCCTGTGAACTTATTTCAAGTGCTCTCTCCAGCATATTGCGGTCAGTGTCAGCTTCCAGGTAAGCGTCATTAACAGCGTTCATAAAGGTCTGCCACTCTTCCGGGAGCGAAGAGGCAGTACCAAAATACTTTTTAATCTGACGCTGCAGTAAACTATGAAAGTGCCTCACAGCTATTCCTCCCGGAAAGTCGTAACAGTCATTGTTTGATTATGCAGTTCGGATTTCTCCCCTGAGGCGAACGGACAAATCTCTCCGTACGAGTAAAAACCTGTAAGAACAGTGCCGGGTCCCAATACCTCCCGGACTCCTTCAACTTCTTCTTCAACCCTTTGTTTTAGAACCATCTTGCGACCAAAACAGCTGATAAGTATGGCCAGTTCGGGAGAAACGGCGTGGGCGTCCTTAAGACTGTTTCTTGCTGCACCCGTGGCCCCGTCGATCAACCGGTCAAAGTTGGCTTTCATCAGGCGGGCGTAAGCTCCTTCCGGTACATCTCCGGCAAAAGTCAAACTTTGCTCTTTTTCATTAACCGACATAATTGTGCGGACAACTCTTGTGTCGCTTTCCTTGGTGCGGATGCTGAGTGGGAAAAACAGGCCTGTCGCCGGCAGCCCCTGGGCATACTCACCAAGATATCTTTTGTAAAGGTCAAGTGCGGAGCGTCCGTCCATCTCATACAAAACATTACCGCTGGACCTGGTAATCAAACGATCGGTGCCAAAGGGGTCCCAGCCTCCCAGGGAACCGTAGCCAACTTTTAACCGGTCCCCGTACAAACCCAGCACAGCGATTGTATCCTTTTGGGGAACACTGTTCCAGAATACAAGTGTATCTTCAAAATTACTGCCGTCGCCGGCCAGGCCTCCAGTTATCGCCACATGGCCTGGCAGATGACTGGTTAAACCTTCGACCAGGGCACTGCCGTTTACATTTAGCCCGTCTGACAGCACAAATAGATGGACCAGCCCTTCTTTGGGAATTGATTCTGCCAGGTTCCTGCCCACCTGATAACTTTTATCCATTTCATCTAATCTGATCTGCCGGCCGTATAATTTTGTGTGTTCAAATTCCACGGCTGTAGTTACTATTGAATTATCCAGTACTCTAACACCACAAATTTCCCCCGCAGTTGAGCAACCAAAAATATTGGCAACCGGATAAACCTCTTTGATTTCCTGAAAAAGCATTTCATCTTTTAAAACCTGTTTGGCGCCAAAAACAAAAACCAACTGTGCCCGCTGTCCTACCGGACCGGAGGTACTTGGCGCCCAGCCACTTTTTCTCATCCAGATCCTTTGTTCTATTTTCACCCCAAATGCCTCCCAAGTAAACGATTTTGGTATATAACAAATGATTTAGAAATTTTTTATAATTGTTCTTGATTTCGTTAACGTGAAAAAAAATCCTCTAATTTGCCGCACATTTTAATAATACTTATCTCCTATTCTGCTCTCACACTATGAGTTGATTGAATCCGCATGCTTTATTATGTAAAGTTCCTGGAACTGGCCCACCTGGGCCGGAAGTGCAAATAATTTTTTCTATAGATGTGGCAAAACCAAAAAAAGGCTTCCGGGTAAAACCCCGGAGGCCTTGTCATTCCTGGTGGGCGGGAGAAGAATTGAACTTCCGACCTTCTGCGTGTCAAGCAGACGTTCTCCCACTGAACTACCCGCCCATGATGCTGTCAGTACAATATATTATGCCTTATGGGCGGCCAAATGTCAAGCTACTCAATCAAACGCTTTATCCCATAACTGTCTGTGCCATCCCGTCCTCGGCACATCCCTCCCGGCCACCAGGCTGACCCGTCCCAGTTCCTGCCCGCGCAGGCTGAAGGCGGCCTCACCCAGTTTCTGCCCCTTTTTCAGCGGAGCCGGCAGCGTCCCGGAAACTTCCACATTCCTTTCCAGGTTCGGCAGATCATCCGGATCTATGCGTACTTCCAGGTCTTTTTCAGCCACAGCCTCCACTTCCGGCAAAATACCTCCCGAGACGGCGGCGCCGGCGATTTTTTCCCCGGCTCCGGCCACCCTTACCGGTTTTATGACTTTAAAACCGTAGTCAAACATCCGGATGCAGTCTTCGTAACGGTCATCACTGTGCAGCGCAACCGCGATCAGGCGGCGGCCTTCTTGTGTGGCCGAGGCGATCAGGCAGTTTCCCGCCATTGGTGTGGTGCCCGTTTTCACACCGTCAATTCCCTCGTACCTTCCAAACAGCAGGCGGTTGCTGTTCCGCAGCTTCTCTTCTCTTTTAGGAGGCTCGACCCAGTACATTGTGGTCTCACGGGTCTGTACCAGCTCGTTAAACCTGGGGTGCCCAAGGGCGTACTTCGTTAGCACCGCCAGGTCGTATGCAGTAGTGTAATGGTTCGGGTCATGATAGCCGTTGGTATTCTTAAAACTAGTACCAAACATTCCCAGGGCCGCAGCCTTGGTGTTCATCATCTTGATAAACCTAGCATGATTGCCCCCGACATGTTCGGCAATGGCAACAGTAGAATCGTTCGCAGAACAGACCAGCGCCGCTTTAAGCAGCTCACCCAGGGTGATTTTCTCACCCTTTCTCAAATCGATAATTGATCCCATGGATACGGAGGCTGCCCCGCCTCCCACTGTCACCACATCGCCCGGGTTGCCGTTTTCCAGGGCCACCACTGCCGTCATGATTTTGGTCAGGCTGGCCGGATCGGCTCTCCGCATGTGTTTCTTGGCATAGTAAACCTGCCCGGTCTCTACGTCCATCAGGATAGCTGCATCGGCTGTCACTCCGGGCGGAGCCGCCACCGCAGCGCCGGGCAAAAATAGTAGGAGAATGAGAATTGCCAGAGTCCTGGTCTTAAATCGCAGTATTGAAACCATTTTACCTCCTCTGATTATTCATAAACATATATGGAAAATGTACTAACCTGTTCTAAACGATCATACAATTTGGTAAATCCTACTAATTACATGAATGACGGGGTACTGCCGATGAGAGTTTATTATATTAATATCTCAAAAATTAAAAAGTCTATTCTGTTCGCTTTCATGTTTGGCCTGGTAACGATGTTCCTGGCTGCCGCACTGGTGAGGCCTGCGGGGATTCTGGTTAACGCCGGGCCCCACGCTATATGCAAGGTAAAGAACGGCAAAAAGACTGCGGCCTTGACTTTTAATATCAACTGGGGAAGCAGGGTGCCCGGCCCGGTACTGGATGTCTTGAAAAAGGAAAATGTGCAGGCAACTGTTTTCATAGCCGGCACCTGGGCAAAAAATCATCCGGAGCTGGCCCGGCGGATTGCCGATGAAGGGCATGAACTGGGGATCAGCGGGGAGGGCTTGTCTGGCCCCGGGACAAACGCTAAAACTCCTTTTAAGGATTTGCTGGCTAAAAGCCGGGGGGACATCCTGGAGGCAACCGGCGTATCACCCGCCCTGTTCAGGATCCCCGGAGGGGACTGGGACGCCGCATTCCTGACCGCAGCAGCAGAGTCGGACTGCACGGTTATCCAATGGAGCCTGGATTCCCTGGACATCCAAACACCGGGTATAAACAATATCGTTAACACTATTGTTAAAGGCATCCAACCCGGGGCCATTATTCTGTTAAATGCAAGCGATACCGCCTCCCAGACTCCCGGGGCGCTGACGACGGTCATAGAGGCGTTACGAGGGGAAGGCTACGAACTGGTTACGGTTTCCTCCCTGTTGAAGCTCGGTCCCGGCATAACCGATTAAGCAAAAAAAAACCGCATTTGAAATGCGGTTTTTTATTACCTGGCTGTAGGGGATATTCTCTTGACAATCTCGGCCAGTTCATTATCAAAAGCAGAAATAGGCTGTCCTGCGGCTACACCCTCGGAAACCCGGCGCAAACGCGAGACCGTATCGGGGTCACTGCTGACGTAAACCGCTGTCAGCCGGGGTTCCGCCCCTTTTACTTTATTGCTGACATCCCGCTTGATCCGTTCCGTCTCGCCTTTCTCCAGGTCTGCCTTCTGGTCGATGCCGACGTAGGCAGTTGTACCTGCAAGGACCACGGTAGATTTGTTCACTCCGGGCACCTTGTCGGCAACATCAGCCAGGTTTGAAACTATCTTGTTGCTCTCTTCAGGGCTAGTGGGCATGGGCTCCTGAGAAGGCGCTGCCGGCGCCGGCGTCTGAGTGCCCGGCGTATTTTCAGGGGCAGGCTTGCGAAGCGCATTGCAGCCGGAAATCATTGCTAAGCCGATGATCAAGGTAAAAAACAATACTGCTAGCTTTTCAAATCTTTTCAACAATCAACCCTCCTTTATTAATGCTATTATCTCTAATGTTTTCGAAGTTATTCGCTAGTTTGAACAGATCAACAAAGCCCGCGACAGGCGGGCTTGAAATCAATCCCCTTATTTATCCATCCTTAGAATGACAATCGGGGTCTGCTGATCATCGTTTCCAAAGGGATTGTCTTCAAGGTCTTTAATCAGCGCTTTTCGGTCTAGATCTTTGGAAGCTGCGAGGATATCTACATTCCTGGTGTCGTTAACATCCACGATTACAGCCTCCGCACCGGTGACTGCCTTAATTTTTTCGACGATTTTCTGAGGTTCTTTCGGCCCGAGAATAATGTGCCTGTGAAAGGGCCACATGGTCCCGGCCACGTCGTCGATAAGGGTCAGGTGGCGCCCGGCCACCCGGTAAAAGTCCCCCCTGCGGCCGAGCATCCGTCCCAGTCCCGCTGCGGTGAGCCCCAAAAGGATCCGCAAAGTCCCGGTTTCTTCAATGGCCAACTGCATGGCCTGGGGAGTCGCCAGGCTCCCGTCCTTTCCCGGAAAGCGGCATAAAAACCTGGCCAGCAGACCAGTTCGCACGGTTTCGGGCAAGATGGCCCTGCCCTGCGTGATAGCCACTACGCTTTCGGCCACCGTAATGACATCGCCCGGCTCGACGATTTGCCCCGTATACTTGTGGACAACTTCCACAATATCGTCTTGAACCGTTACAATGTGTGTCCTAATCGCTATTCTGCCGATAATCACAGCAACACCTCATGCCGCTGCGCGGCGGCAGCAAAGTAGTTTTTCACACCGTTGAAGATCCCTTCGGCCGCTTTTTTATGAATGGTGGGACTGCGCAGCAACCCTTCCTCCACCCAATTGGTAATGGTCACAACCTCTACCTCGATATCTGGAACACCTTGGAGGAGATAATGCTTTTTTCTTTCCTTAAAGCCCCTGTCCGCCAGTTTTAGCTTTTTGACCAGTTCTTCCTTGACAAGCACAGCTGCCTCCAAGCTTTCACGGCAAGAGTTCGCATAAAGTACCGCCGTACCGCCCACCTTGCTGTCGCTGTTGGAATAGGTATGGACGCTGATAAAGAGGTCCGCCCCTGCGTCCCTGGCCACGGTGGCCCTGCTTTTAAATGAAACTTTTTCATCCTTTGACCGTGTCAGGATCACCTGCGCTCCGGCCTGTTCAAACAGTTCCTTTAAATTTAAGGATATTGGAAGCACAACATTCTTTTCGACCAGGTTAACCGGGCCCCTGGCGCCCGTATCCTCTCCTCCGTGCCCGGGGTCAATGACGATGATTCTCCCTTGAAAGAGCTCACTAATAAAAGACCTGTCAAGGGTTATGATGGTTCTAAATGGGATGCCCTCGGCCACTTCCATCCTCCACTCCGCCGGGTGATGCAGGTGAACGGACACTTCAGTCAGGCCCGGCCCTGCCTGATTCAGTAGAACCTCCCGGACCAACCCGTCGTTTACCTCTATAGAACCCTCCGGCATATTGGGCACCACGCCGTCGGCTTTCAATAAAACACCGCCATTCCGGTTGCGGATAACTGGTTCGAAGGTCTCGGTGGCCTCGATAACAATCCTGGAAAATATTTTCCCGCCCTCGCCCTTAACAACCTTTGACCAGATATTTGTGATCCTTGAGAGTTTTCGGGAAGACAAAAAGGCGCCCCCTTTTTCAAACCTGTGATTTGCACAGGATTGTGTCCTATCTTGGATTTCCTATAGTAGAAGGTATTAAACTTTTATAAAAATATTCACCGCGAACGAAATTAGGCATGTTATTTTATGGCACACGGGGAATCTTCTTTTTTTCCCGATCCTGGAAGAGCATTTTCTCCATTTTCAGAACGATCAGGGCACAAGCTGCTCCCACAAAGGCGCCGACCAGGATGTCCAGCGGGTAATGCACCCCTACATAGACCCTGGAGAAAGCCATGACAAAAGCAAGCGCCAGGACAGGACAGGCAATGGATGGGATCTTTCGGGCCAGCACCAGGCCGGCGGCAAATGCGTTGGCCGTGTGCCCTGAAGGAAAAGAGTAGGAGTGCGGGGGCAGAACCAGTAAATTGATCCCCGTTAAGGTTTCAAATGGCCTGGGCCGACGAAAAATGTTCTTCAAAAGTTCTTCGTCCAACAGATAACTGGCAAGCAGGGCCAGCAGCATCAAGAGAACTGCGTTTTTCATAGGCCGGCGGCTAAAAGCAAAGAATAACACCCCCAGCACAATCCAGATGATCCCCCCCTGCCCGGCGTAGCTAACCAGAGGCATCAACCCGTCAAAAAAAGAATTATGCAGGCTGCCGTTGATCCACTTAAAGCAGCCTGCGTCTAAATGTTCTATAGATTCCAAGAGGTAGTCCTTCATCGCATTTTTCACCCTTGCCATTAGCGGTCACTCGCTTGCCGTTATTACTAAAGGATACTTTTACGGCTGCGCCAGAGGTAAATCAAGACACCGACAAGGCCCAGGGCCACCACCACGTCCAGCCTGTGGAACCAAGGCTTGATAGCTTCCCAGTTTTGCCCCAGCTTGAGCCCGATGTAAGTCAGCAGCAAGCTCCAGGGAAGCGAGCCGAGAAAGGTGTAGGCCAGGAATTTCTTGAAGTTCATGCCTGAAATACCGGCCGGTAAAGAGATAAAGGTACGTATAATGGGCATCAGCCGGGTAAAAAATACCGTGGCCTCGCCGTAATGCTCAAACCACCGGTCGGCCAGCGCCAGGTGCTTCATGGAAAAGCCAAAGTAACGCCCGTACCTGAGCAGAAAGGGCCGCCCGCCCCGCAGACCGAGATAATAGGAAAGCGCGGAACCCACGGTCCCCCCGACCGTTCCCGCCATGACTGTCCGGTAAAACTCCAGTTGTCCGGTGGAGACCAGGTAGCCCCCGAAAGGCAGGATTACTTCGCTGGGCAGCGGGATGTTGGCGCTTTCTATGGCCATACCAATCCCGATACCCCAATATCCCATTGCTGCTATTACATCGGTTATTGCCCTTAAGACCACTTCAAAGGGTTCAGTCAACCGCATCATTCCTTTATTATAGATCCCGGTTAAAACAATGAGCAGGACACACCGACACCCTCCTGTGGCCGGCAACATTCTCTAAAACACTGCGGCTTTATAAAGGCTTTCTTATTTCCTCGTCAGCAGCGGGTTGTTTTCCTTAAGGCCTGTCTGGGGTTTTTTAGTGGAATAACGCTTGTCGTAAGGTACTAACTGAAGGGCCTGGCAGAGCTGCCTGAACCGGGAGGAAATAGTCGAAGGCGCCACCCCATACCGTCCGGCCAGGTCCTGCTGTTTAAGCCCTTTTTCCATTTCAAGGCGGGTGAAGGCATAAATCACCGCTGCCGTCCATACGGCCGCCTTGCGGATGGAGGGATTTTCCTTAGAGCAGTAATCATACCATAGTTTGAGTGCGCCTTTTTGCTGTTTCGGGCTGTAACCCAGCGTATCAAGTCCGTCCTGAACGCTGCCTGCCACAGCAGCATAACCAGGCCTCGGCCAGGGATATTTATCCCTCTCCCTGCGCAGGCCTTTGGAAGGACCCTCGTAAAATGCAGCGTCTGGATCCTGATCGTAAACCCCGCCTTGCTCCCGGGATAAGTTACCAAGCTCCGCCTTGCTGCAAAGGATGTTCATAAATGTACTGCTTTCCTTCATTTCCCGGGGTGTATCGGCGGTTAAGACCATGAAGCTCCGCGTTAAAATGAGATGACCTACAACCGGTCGCAAACTCAATGTTTTGAGACTGCGCGGCTCGCCAAGCAGGGCTGCTGTTGCCTGTCGGAAGACGCCTGCGCTGTCTCTTAAGACCCGGATTAACCTGAAGGACTCCGACTGCTTCAGGTTCTTTAAGACATCCTGCCAGTCATCAACGGGCAGGACGATACTGCGCTCCAACCCCTCACTACAGGTTGAGCTGCCGGCGCGGGCACTGGAAAAACCGAGATCCATTACAAAGGCGTTGACTTTATGCGCCCTTTCCTTGAGGTAAGTTCCCCATCCGCGGGGTTCCATATTTCTTTCACAGTAATACTCCTCCCGGTCGCGGTACAGGCGTCTCAGAAGCTTCTCACTGTATTCACCGGGCAGGGCCAAGCCGCTGGTTGAAAACTCGTATTCCTCGCCAACCTTGAGAACCCTCATTAAAAGAATACTGCCCACATCTATTTCCGTTGCCGCGCTGATATCGTGCACCCTTAGTTCCTTGCGCCCGAGGAGTTCCTTGATTAGAAGCCCTTCACCGGGGATAACTCCCGCTACTTCGTAAAGGGAGATACGTGAGCGGGCCCATTCCCTGGCAAGGGTCAATTCGAAACCACTCAGGTTATGGAAGTTTTCCTCTCTGAATGTTTCCACCACTGTCTTTCCACCGTAAAGTCTATAGTCAAAGATGAACCACTCAAAGCAGCGCTCCATGGTAAAATCGTCCTCGCGATCGAAATGCTGAGCCAGGCAACCCAAGTAGAGATCCTGTGCCCGGGCGGCATCCCAGGCAAAAGAAGGCTGGTCAGCGTAGTGTCCTAGGCTGCGGCGCAGATCCTGCCCAGCCCTCCGCCACCTGGCCTGTTCGAATGAATATAAAACTTTACGGGCGCGACAGCACAAATCAAAAGGCTTACCGCTACCGCATGGACATTGTTTAGAAGATCGTGGCATAGAAAACTCCCCCCATATATAGCTATGCCTCTACGGCCACTTGCTTTACTTAAACTAGCATTATTTATATCATAATCAAAATGATTTCTCAATGCTAACAACACTGCCATCAATTTTTAGATCGAGGCTAAAAAGCCCGGCACTGGAAACAGGCAGATAGTAAACCCCATTCTCAAGCAGCAAGGGTACAGTTTCCGAGATGCTACGCCCGTTGCAAACGACGCGCCCGCCATCCGGATAAAATACCACGTCTGGAGTGGAGCCGGTGACCTTAATGCTCCCGTCGCGGTACTGCCAGTCCACACGCCAGCCCAGTGCCTCCAGCACAAAACGCAGGGGCAGGTAAATCTCGCCGGAACGCTGTACCACTGGATGCATGAGTGCAACGGAATCTCCATTAACAATCGCCTCAGGCCGGTCGATCTCAAGATTGACCGTAATTTTTTCCAGTCGTCCCAGGTAGCGCCACGCTGCGGCGATATGTAGTCCGGGGGTCAACACCTGGACGTCAGGGCTCAGGCCTTTACCGTCAATAATCCTGTCCTTGGGAGTATGATACCTTGTCGAGGTGATTTTCAGGGCACCCCCAGAATTCAGGGGAACCACCGCCTGAACGGTGCCCTTCCCGAAGGTCTGGCCGCCGACCAGGGTGGCAACGCCGTGGTCCTGCAGGGCTCCTGCCAATATTTCCGCGGCGCTTGCGCTGTACCCGTCCACCAGCACCGCCACGTCCCTGCCCTTGAAAACAGGGGATTCCTCCGTACGGTACTCAATCCGCTCACCGCTCCGGTCAACCGTACTGACAACCAGCCCGCCGGGATCTACAAAGTTTCCGGCAATCTGCACCGCCGCCTGTAGATACCCGCCGGGGTTATCCCGCAAATCCAAGATCAGTTTCGTAGCGCCCTCACGGGTCAGGTCGTTTAAAGAGTCTCTGAACTCACTAGCAGTGTAGGCGCCAAAGGTACTGACCCGGAGATAGCCGATCCCACCTTCAAGCGTTTCCCCGTACACGGTGGGGGTATTAATGCTGGAGCGGACCAAATCGAGATCGAAATCCTCCAGCTCCCCCCTCCGGATAGTCAGCTTTACGGTGGTGCCTTCCGGGCCACGAATCTTTTGCACAACTTTATCCAGGGGTTCCCTGTACACTTCCGCCCCGTCCACCTTAATCACCAGATCCCCCGGTTTAATTCCGCTTTTTTGGGCGGGCGTATTTTCGATGGCGTTTAAAACCCGCGGGTAATCTTCACCGGACTGTACTTCGATGCCCACTCCTACATAGGTATTATCCAGGGAGAAGGTAAATTCCTCATAATCCTCTGGAGTCATGTATTCCGTGTAGGGGTCATCCAATGTATCAATAATTCCCTCAATAGCTCCGCGGTATAGCAAGTTGGGATCGGGGTTGCTGATATGATTATCTTTTATAAAATTAAACACCTCTAAAAAGGTGTCCGGTCCGATACCCGTGCTTTCAGTAGCAAGTGCCGGCTTAGCAATCCAGAAAACAAGTGTAAATGCCAGGATCAGGGCCATAGCGGATACTTTTCGCAACTTGCTCACCCCCAATGTTTTCAGTCTTCTGTTTCTTTCATTATGTTTCATTTCTTAAAATACTTCGCTCCCTTAAAAGAAAATCCTGCATCTTTTTCCCTTGCGGCTTTATTGCTGCCTGGGGGAGGTATTTTGGTCAATGCGGTGAAATAATAGAGAAGAATAACCCAGGAAAGGTGTGAAATAATGCCCCAGGACATCCTGATTATTGTCGACGGCAACAGCCTGGTCCACCGTGCTTTTCACGCCATCCCACCCCTGTCCACCAGCCAGGGTCTGATGACCAACGCCGTTTATGGCTTTACTAATATGCTGCTAAAAATGATTGCCCAGGAACAACCTGCCCGGATTGTGGTTGCTTTTGATAAGGGTAAAGTCACCTTCCGCCACGCTCAGTATAAGGATTATAAAGCTACACGTGGCCCCACGCCGGAGGACCTGCGGCCCCAATTCCCCATTTTGAAAGATGTCTTGAAGGCCCTCCGCATTCAGATTTACGAAATGGATGGTTATGAGGCCGACGATCTGCTCGGAGCCCTGTCCGCCAAAGCGGAACAGGCCGGCATTCAAAGCGTTATCGTTACCGGCGACCGTGACGCCCTCCAACTGGTGTCCCCGCTGACCAGGGTCCGACTGACAAAAAAAGGGATTAGCGAGTTGGATGAATATGATGAAGGAAAAGTTTGGGACAGGTACGGAATCACACCCCGCCAGTATACTGACTTTAAGGGTATGACCGGCGATCCTTCAGACAACATCAAGGGTATTCCCGGCATCGGGGAAAAAACAGCCTCGCGGCTGCTTAAGGAGTACGGCAACCTGGAAAAAATCCTGGCTGCCGCCGACGAATTGACCGGCCGGACCGGCGAGCGGGTAAAAACTTTTAGGGAGCAGGCTGAGTTATCCAAGAAGCTTGTAACCATCAAGCGGGAGGTCCCGCTTGAAATTGACCTGGAGCGGTGTTCCTGGGAGGGACCGGACTACAAAGAACTCCTGGAAATCTTCAAGAAACTAGAGTTTAAAACCCTGATCAAGTCTATCTACCAGGACAACCGGAGTGGCGGAGGAGAGAAAAAGCAGCAGGATGGACGGGGCCGGGGGAAGAAAACGGCCAGAGAAGCGCTGGCCGGGCCGGATCTTGAGCCTTACACTGTAGAATACAAGCGTCTTGATACCCCGGCCAGACTGAAACAGTTCACCAGGGCCGTTCAGAAATCCGGTCTAGTCTCCCTGGTTGCTGTACCGGGTGACGCCCCGGGCAGACCTACCGCCGGATTCGCGCTGGAGGGGGATAGAGCTTTTTATCTCGATCATAAAGATCAACCTATTTCAGCCGGAGAGGCCGGCACCGGGGAATTCCCGGGCAAAGCACTAGAGGCGCTAAAAACCATCTGTGAAGACCCTAAGATAAAGAAATTTTGCCATAACGGTAAAGAGGTCATCCAGCTTTTCCACCAACTTGGGATCAAGCTGAAACATCTTGCCTTTGACACCATGATTGCATCCTACCTGCTCAACCCGGCCACACCCAACCGGGCTCTTGAAGATGTTACCCTGGAGCATCTGAACGAGGTGCTGCCCGGGGGCGAGGGTGAACTGCCTGCCAGAGCACACTGTGTTCTGCAGCTCGCCCGGCTTTTAGACGAAAAGCTAAAGCTCCAGGAGCAGGACCGGCTCTTTTACGACGTTGAGATGCCCCTGGTCCAGGTGCTGGCGGAGATGGAAATCGAGGGCGTAGCCGTGGACAAGAACCAGCTGGAGACCATGTCGAAGGAATTGGGCCGACTGATTATTGATCTGGAAGGAGACATATACCGTCTGGCCGGCCAGGAGTTCAACATCAACTCACCCAAGCAGTTGGGAAAGGTTTTGTTTGAAGATTTAAAGCTCCCCGTCGTGAAAAGGACCAAAACCGGCTACTCCACCGACGCCGGGGTGCTGGAAGAACTGGCCATGGCCCATGAGGTGGTGGCCAAAGTCCTGGAATACCGCCAGTTGATGAAGCTGAAATCCACGTACACCGACGGCCTGAAGGGCCTTGTCAGCCCTGTGACCGGACGGCTCCACACCACCTTTCACCAAACGGTTACCGCCACGGGCAGGTTGTCCAGCTCTGAGCCTAACCTGCAGAACATCCCGATCCGCCTGGAGCTGGGCCGCCTGATCCGTAAGGTTTTTACTCCCTGCCGGGAGGACAACCTGCTGCTGACAGCCGACTATTCTCAGATCGAACTACGCATTCTTGCCCACATCAGTGGTGACCCGGTGCTGATCAAAGCCTTCCGAGAGGGTGAGGATATTCACGCCAGGACGGCATCGGAGGTTTTCGGGGTACCGCTGGAAGAAGTGACCCGGGAAATGCGTGATCGGGCCAAGGCGGTAAACTTCGGCATTGTCTACGGCCTGAGCGATTTCGGCCTGGCCAGAGGCATCAAGGTGGGGCGGCAGGAGGCCAGGCTCTATATTGAGAGTTATTTTGCCCGCTATGCCGGAGTCAAGTCCTATATCGACCGGGTCATCCAGGAGGCCCGGTCAAGGGGGTATGTCACCACCCTTTTAAACAGACGGCGCTACCTGCCGGACCTTTTCAGCCCCAACCGAATCGTACGTAATGCCGGTGAGCGCACCGCCATGAACACCCCCATTCAGGGTAGTGCGGCGGACATCATCAAACTCGCCATGGTCAACATTCACAGGGAGCTGAATGAGCACGGCCTGAAGGCAAAAATGATTCTCCAAGTTCACGACGAGTTGATTTTTGACACACCGGCCACGGAAATCGACCGGTTGAAAGAACTCGTCAAGCGATGCATGGAAAATGCACTGTTACTGGATGTTCCGCTTGTAGTCGATCTTAAAATAGGCAACAACTGGTATGACGTAAAAAAGTTTTAAGGGGATGAAGACATGCCGGAACTTCCTGAAGTGGAAACCGTAAGGCAAACGCTCCAGCCCAAGCTGGCCGGGTTAAAGTTCTGCGGCGTCCAGGTATACCTGCCCAAAATGATTAAGACACCGGAGCCCGAACAGTTTATAAAAGAAATTGACGGCAAAAAGATTGTCAAGCTCAGCCGTCGCGGCAAGTACCTGATCCTGAATTTGAGCGACCAGTACACCCTCGTGGTCCACCTGCGCATGACCGGAAGTCTTGTTTACTGCGAAAACGGTGACCCCCTCTCGAAGCACACCCACGTTGTCTTCAATTTAAGCAACGGGGCTCAGCTCCGCTTTACGGATATCCGGCAGTTCGGGCAGCTATGGCTGGTGCCCAACGCTTCCCTGGACAGTCTTTCCGGGCTCAAAAACCTGGGGGTTGAGCCCCTGGAATCCCAATTTACCAGGGACTATCTCAAAAAAGAACTCCGCAACCGCCACGCCCGGATTAAACCTTTGCTTTTAGATCAAACCATTATTGCGGGTCTGGGGAATATTTACACGGACGAAGCACTGCACCGGGCCAAAATCAACCCGGAACGCCTGGCCACGACCTTGACCCCCCGGGAAATTGCCTCCCTATATAACGCAATTCGGGCTGTCCTCCAGGAGGGAATTGAAAACAAGGGGACTACGTTCCGGAACTTTATTGACGGCGAAGGGCGGGCGGGCAACTATCAGGAACAGCTGCAGGTTTACAGCCGGGAGGGCGAGCCATGCTCCAACTGCGGGAAGGTCATCGTCAAGAAAAAGGTGGGCGGGCGCAGCTCCTATTACTGCCCTTCTTGCCAGAAAGCCAAATAAAACCTCACAGCCATTGATTGGCAGGAACCAACGTCTCTCTGCCCCCATAGATTAAACCAGAAACACCATCTGTCTATGGGAGGCCAAGAGATTTGGAACTGCTTTCGTATTTTCTTTTCGCCCTGGCGCTCAACGTGGACTCCTTCGTTGTGGGCATGGCCTATGGCACGAGGCAAATTAAAGTCCCCCCGCTTTCCCTTTTGATCATCAGCTCGATCTCCGTAGCAGCTATCAGCGTTTCCATGGCGGGCGGCAAAATGCTCCTGGCATATATCCCGGATGCTGTATCCCACCAACTGGGCGGCATCCTGCTCTTGTTCCTTGGCTCCTGGGTACTGCTTCAGACCCGCCGGGCCAACCGGGCGGGAGCAGAAAGCGATCAGGAAAATAGCGTCAACCGGATGATCAGGATTCACATCCGCCCCCTGGGGCTGGTCATTCAAATCCTTAAGGAACCGGCCCGGGCCGACCAGGACAGTTCCGGAGCCATTTCCCCCCAGGAGTCGATCTTTCTGGGAACTGCCCTGGCCATGGATGCCTTCGCCGCCGGGTTTGCAGTTTCCATGCTCGGCTTTTCCATCGTCTTTACGGCGCTGGTCGTCGGAGTTGGGCATTTTCTCCTGACCTACATGGGGATTCTAACCGGCCGCACTATTATGGTCAGCGGGGTGGGGCGGCAGATTAGCATCCTTCCGGGATGCATCCTGATTCTGCTGGGATTGTACAAGATCTTTTAACAGACAAAGGTTATGGGCCGGCGAAAGGCGTCCGGCTTTATTTATTTATAATTACTTTTTAGCTTAAGAGGAACACTAACTTTAAACGCGAATTAAAAAAGAAAACATTTTTGGAGGAATGACATGCCTGTCATCGGGCTTACCGGAAATATCGGAAGTGGAAAGAGCACTGTCTCCCGCCGCCTAAAAGCTCTCGGTGCGGAGGTTGTTGACGCCGACCAGGTGGCCAGGGAGGTCGTCCTTCCGGGGACCCCGGCACTGGAGGAACTTGTTGCGAGCTTCGGCCCTGGCATCCTGAACGAAGCTGGGGAACTGAACCGCAAAATAATGGGCGAAATAGTCTTCTCAGATCCACAGGCAAGGACCCGCTTGAACGAAATCACGCATGCCCGGATTAAGGATGCAATCCGCCTTAAGATCGAGCGATTTCATGCCGGAACCACCTCTCCCCCCGGTCCGGGAGTACTGGTTATTGAGGCACCGCTTTTAATCGAGGTGGGTCTACAACCCTACGTGGATGAAATCTGGGTGGTCAAGATCGATGAGGAGAAGCAAATCAAGCGGATATCTGGAAGGGACGGCCTCAGCCCGACCGAGGTCCATTCGCGCATCGCCGCGCAGCTTTCCCAGGAGGAAAAGCTGAAGTACGCAAAGCGGGTCATTGACAACAGCGGCGGACCGGCAGAAACAATCAGGCAGGTAGACAATCACTGGGCCGACTTTTCGAAAGAACATTTCCGGGCAAAAGGCGGTATATAAACATATTAAGCCCAACCTTGCAGCGGAGTGATCATATGGCCCCAGTCTTTCGCAGAAGGATAAATAAACGCAAAATGAAACGCAGACTGCTTTTAATCCTATTTCTAATGCTGCTGGTTTTTAATATTGACACAATCAGCCGCTTTTTTTACCCGTTTCCATACCGGGACACAACAACATACTACGCTGGAATTTATAATGTAGACCCGCTGCTTCTGGCAGCAGTAATGAAAGCTGAAAGCGGATTTAACAGCAAGGCTGTTTCCGTCAGGGGAGCCAGGGGTCTGATGCAGATCATGCCGGATACTGGTCAGTGGATTGCCCGCCAACTGGGTGAGCACACCTTTCATCCCGACCAGCTGTTTGAACCCGAAACCAGCATCAAGCTGGGCGCCTGGTATATTTCAGACCTCAAAAAAGAATTCAATAACGACCCAGTCCTGGTTCTGGCCGCATACAATGGCGGGCGGGGTAATGTCAGAGAGTGGCTCTCCAACATGAGCCTGTCCGGCGGAAACAGCAACATCGATCAAATTCCCTTTACAGAACCCCGCCATTATGTTAGAAAGGTCCTGCTGTATTACCGCATTTATATCACCCTATACCGCTAAGCTAAGTAAAGGAACAGGGGGAAAATTACATTCTAAGGGGAGGCGTAGCAGGCCGCGCCCGAAGAAGAAGGGGCGCTTTAAGCGCCCCTTTCCTTTAGCAACCTCTAATGAGCAAAGACGTGGCCGCCGATTTGGGTAACGATGGGACGTGACCAGACCCACGGGCTAGTGGCCGTGACCGGATTCCAGAAATACAGGGCCTCGCCTGTAGGGTCCTGGCCGTCTAAAGCTGCCACCGCTGCTTTCATGGACGCGTCGCTCAAAGGCCTCAGATACTGGCCGTTGCTTACCGATTCGAAAGCGTCGGTCTCATAGATAACCCCCGGGATCGTGCTTGGAAAATTGCCACTTTCAGTCCGGTTTACAATAACAGCCCCTACCGCCACCTTACCTTCGTACGACTCGTCGGCTGCCTCTCCCTCAATCACCTGCGCCAGAAGTTGGACACTGCTACGGTCCACCCCACCCCTGGATACGCTGGAACCCCTTTGAGCATGATTTAACCTGGGATCATTACTTGACCTGGGTTCCCGTTCGTCCTGGGTGTTTGGGCTGCCCTGCGTCTCCTGGTCGCTGTTTACAGCCTTGATCTCTTTCTTATTCACCTTGACAACATTCTGAAGTACTGAAACCGGTTGCAGCAGCAAGCTTGCCGGTAACAGCAGCAGAAATGCTCCTACAGCTAATTTTCTCTTTAAGCTGTCTATCTCGTTCCATATTTTCATTGTTATCACCCCTTTTTTAATTTCCCGGGGGCTTAACGAGTATAAGGGAAGTAATGCTATCTGTCAAAGGGAAATATTTAGGCAATGCTAACAATCGTAGAGCATTTAACATGTTTTAAGCTGGATTAATAATGACTTTCACAGGCTATTATTCATTCACCAGGTCACTATTAATATGGTCCTTATGCCTAACTTTTATTCCGAGACAAATTCAATATGTTAGTTTCTTCTAATGACAATCATTATTGTTTTTAAAATGATATTTATTCAGTAAACAATATTAGAATGACATTAGTTATTAATTTTTATAAATCCCTTTACAGCTTTTCCGTTAAGGTAGTCAAACTTTCTCCCCTGGTAGATATCATGCTTTTCCAGGTACTCCTCGATCCCCTGCTTGATCAGCCACCAGCTTACGCCCCAGTTGCTGAAGAGTAGACTCTCCCTGGGACCTTTACCCACCAGTCTCTGGATGACCACGGCGGGGTCCAGGTACTCCAGGAAGGACCCCACCCTTTCTACATACTGATTCATGGGGATTATTTCAAACTCACCCCGCTCATACATATCACCCAGGGGTGTCCCCTTGACAACATACAAAGAATGCAGCTTTACATACTCCACGCCCAGAGCGGAAAGTACCCTGGCGTTCTCCACCGCGTCCTCACGAACGTCCCAGGGCAGGTTCAGAATCAGGTGGACGCAGGTTTCCAAGCCACGCTTCTTTATTCGCAGGACAGCATCGATAAACTCAGCAAGAGCATGCCCTCGGTTGAGCTTTGCCAACGTGTGGTAATTGACCGTTTGCAAACCCAGCTCAATGTTGATGTCCAGCTTTTTTTCTTCTTTAAGGTCAGATAAAAAATCAAGGTAGTGGTCATTGACACAATCGGGCCTGGTTGAAACAGATATACCCACCACCCCGTCCTCGTCCACGGCCTGGAGAATATTATTCTTAAAGCGGTCAAGGGGAAGGTAGGTATTGGTGAAGGCCTGGAAATAAACAATAAACTTTTTGGCGTTGAACCGCTTGAGAAAAAAGCCCCTGTTTTCCGCAATCTGTTCTTTCACCCCAAGCCTATTAGGCAGGCAATCAAACCCAGAACCTTCCTCGTCGCAGAAAATACACCCTCCCCACCCTACCCTACCGTCCCGGTTTGGGCATGTCCCCGGTAAATTAACCGGGATCTTATAGACCTTTTCTCCAAACTTTTTAACCAGATGTGTGGAATATTGATTATAACGGGTTGTTTTCATGAAATATCCTTCCTTGGGAGCCTGATGAAAGATCAGAGCCAGCGTTTTTTTACAATATCAACTGTGTATTTCAAGAAAAATGTTTTAATATTAGATGTGTCCAGAAAGATAAATCCTTACAAATCAAGCTTATTAAGATTCGGGGGGAAACTGTGTCGTCTTTAGCCTTGCATTGCTTTGTCCCACAGGTTATGATTAACTAAGATTTATTCCAAAAAGGAATCATCTTCTTTGGGCAAAGGGGAAAATATAGCGAGTGGTTATCAACCAGAACGATAATTCGGCTTTCAGATTCGCCCTAACTCTAAGGCTTATCTGGCCTTACCTATTATTTCTTACCGTACTGATGTCCATTCTTTACTTCATCTTTCCACTCCTAGCCGTGATCCCGGCAGTATTAATTTTGTTTGTCCTTTACTTTTTTCGAAACCCCAAACGAACAATTCCGACTGGTGATGACCTTATCCTGTCCCCGGCAGATGGAGTCATTCTGGGCATTGAAAAAGTCTTTGAGGAGAAGTATATCAAAGACAAAGTAATCCGGGTGAGCATCTTTTTATCCATCTTTAATGTCCATCTGAACCGCTCGCCGCTTCCGGGAAAAGTAAGTTACAGACACTACCGGCCGGGCAAGTTCATTCCGGCTTTCAAAAGCCATGCCTCTGACTTGAATGAAAAGAACTTTATCGGTATTGAAAGCCAGGATTTTAAGTTTATGGTTTGCCAGATCACAGGCTTCATCGCCCGCCGGATAAAATGTTGGGTCGATGAAGGTAAATGGCTGGAGGGTGGGGAAATTATCGGTATCATCAAATTTGGTTCAGGTACCGAACTCTTCCTGCCCGAGGATACAACGCTTTTTGTAAAAAAAGGCGATAAGGTGAAGGCAGGCGAAACAATCATAGGTACTCTGCCAGGCGCCAATAAACATTAGGAGTGGGCATGTGAACAGGCAGGAAATACTTCCAAACATGTGCACGGCTGCCAACCTGCTGCTCGGTGTTTCGGCGATTGCCGCCATGCTGAACAACAACTATAAGCAGAGTGTTATCTTAATTGTCCTTGCAGCGGTGCTGGACCGGGTTGACGGGCTCCTTGCCCGCCGCTGTAATGCCGTTTCTTCGTTTGGCAGGGAGTTTGACTCCCTGGCTGACCTCGTCTCCTTCGGAGTTGCCCCCGCCATCCTGTTATACATCACCGCTTTAGTCCATAACCGGAGTATTGCCGGCCTGGTTTGCTTCGCTCTCTTCACACTGTGCGGAGCGTTTCGCCTGGCAAGGTTCAATGTTATAGGATGCTCCCCCCACTTCCTGGGAATCCCTATTACCCTAGCCGGTGCCTTGCTGGCCGTGCTGGTCATCCTTATCCCCAGTATCCCTGTCGTCCTGGCTTTGAGCTTGCTGTTAGCACTGGGAATGATCAGTACTATCCGTGTTCCGAAAATATAACCCTGTATTTGAACCACTTAACTATCTATAAAACAAGGCGTTTTGAGAACCTCAATCTTGAAGCTCTCTAACGCCTTGTTCCTTTTCATATATCGTTTTTAGCAGTAAAAGGCATCCGCCGGGTCTTCAAAGGACACAAACAGCGCCTGCCAAGCGGGGTACAGGAGGACCTTTACCTTTTCAATCAATAGACACCCATACCGCTAACCCGGCGCCATCAGAGAATGAAAATGACCGCAAGCTTATTTTCTGGGTAGATATACCAATACCCATAATTGTGCCACGCGATAAATTCAGCAATGACGGGGCTTTCCGGGATCGCTGTCAAACTCAAGTTTAAGACTCTTGCTTCACCAGTGAATGGATATTATCTTTTACAAAGCCTGCAGCGGTTTCAAAAAAATCCTGAAGGTCTCCGCATACACTTTCAGCCGCTCGCTCAATCAGACGGGCCACCTTTTTGGTATCAATTTCCACCTGGTGTTTATGCTGCATTTGCAGTTGGTACTTTTTTGCAAGAGATATAGCCCCGGCCCTCTCCATCTCGATTAACCCGGCAAATTTCTTAACCCGCCTACCAAAATCAATGTCCTGGCTCTTCCAGAGTTCCCGCAACATCTCGTCTATTTCGGTTACGAGGCGGCGATTGGCGAAGGCGTTCTTGATCCGTTCGCTGTAATCGCCTGATGAACTAACCAGAAGTTCAATGCCCATTTCAATAATGTTGTGAGCCTTCCACCAACCCATTTCAGGAGGAATATTGCAGGCTTCAACCGTATCCAAAACAAAGGGTCTGGCCTTCTCAAAACAATACCCCTTTTCATAGTCCAGGTATTTTTCATCCCCATAATAATCAAGCCCCTTGGGGACGAAGCCATGGGTTAAAACAGCTTTCCTGAAGTCCAGCAGTGTCTGGTGCAATTTTAGAAAACAGTAAATCTCAGAGCCTTTGCTGTGTGCCTCGCAGTGGTTAAATCCCTTGTCAATAAGCATATCAGGCAGGATGCTGCCCAGAGTAATCTCATCGCTCTGCCCGCCCAGAATCATCTCAGCAAAATATACATGTGTTTGTGGGTACAAGATCTCTCCCCTCCCATAAGGGATGCCCCCGGTAATTTACTCCACCAGGGTTACTTCCCAAACAAAAAAACAGCGAAAACACCGCCGCCCGGTTACTTACTTGCATTTCTTTGCTCTATGCAACTGTAAAACGAACCGTACTGTCATTATCCCCGAACAAATACTAAATGATTGCCGCAAGTTGGTAATACAATATTTAGTCTAACTTAAATAATATTAAATTACAATACCCCACCTACATGCTTTCTCAAAAGGCTTCAAAATGACTTTTCGCTGGCTGGATGAGCTCACTTACCCTTATCACTGGGGACTTATTTTCAAATAGTTAAGGCTAAGGCTGTCAATGGTCAAGACTAACACTTGCTTTTAAAATCTACGTCTGGTATAATAGCTTTTGCGAAGACGGCAGGAATGTTTTATAAAATGTTCCGGTCGGCCCTCAATTATATTAAGATGTCGGAGTGGCGGAATCGGCAGACGCGCACGTTTGAGGGGCGTGTGGGTGACCGTGCGGGTTCAAGTCCCGCCTCCGACACCAAAAAAGTCAGTAATGACAAGGGTTTCGGGTTTGGCATGAGAATTGCAGATGCAGCTCAAAAATAGCGAGACGTGCGTGTTATTCTAAGCCTCCTGAACCCCACACGATTGGATAAACTTCTTCAGCTAAAATTTAGCGAGGAGGTTTTTTATTTTTATGCCAAGGGTAAAGACAGCCAAAATCAAAAAGACAGTTCCGTCCACTTCTGAGGAAGCACTACAATATTACCTCTTATTCTAAAAAGCTGAAGGCTTACGGGAAATTACGTTGAAAGGCCACAAGGACGTTATAAGCCTCTTCTTCAAACGTCACCCTAACGCCTATAAGTCCATTGACCCTAAAATGGAAGTATACGCATTCATGGGTGAAAATATAAATACGTTGGTTCCCCAGCGGCAGAGGGTACGGAAGGTGAAAAATTAACCGTACAGTAAAGTGGATTTGCTCCAAGGGAACTACAGATAAAAAGTAGCATGATGCTTAAGAAAACACTCCTTAGGTAACTTGCTACTTTTTTATTAATAGTAAATGGTGTTCTATAAATACATCAATTCTGCTTTCCTTAATTAATTCACAAGGCCCATCTATTCATACAAAAATTCACAAGTTCAGATGTTCGGCTATCGACATCAGCCTTTACAAAGTTATTTCCACGATTTTTAATTTCGGCATTTAATATTTCAGTTACTTTAAATTTGCTTTTACTATATATATTATCAACTATCTTTAGCTCGGGTGTTTTGTTTAATGCCAGGCTATTTAGATTTTTTTCGAGAAGGGTTAGGTTGCCAAGTTTATGGATTTTAGTGATATATTCATCTTCGGAACCAAAACCCCTACTGGGAAAATTAAATCTTGGTTCTTGAGCAAAAATGTGTTCTATCGTTGGATTAATGGTATTCAACCTCATCAAATTTTGCAATGTATAAGGAGCCTGATTCGTACTTTCAAGTATATGTTCATCATACTCTATAAATACATGCTTTAAGGCTGCATTGCCGTATATATCACCCTCTAGCCTATTTTTGAACTCTGTATCGCTCATGAAATACTTGATGAAACCAATTAAGCGGTTTTCAATTTCAGATTCATCTATAGTCTTAGAATCACAGGCAAGATAAGAAACGTCTTTTGTCGGGTCAGTGCCCCTTGTTTTGTACACCCGAACATCCGCTATTTCAATTAAATCCAAGAATGTTAAGTTTTTGATGGTTGTATTTTTATCAAGCAAACCCCTTGTCTCCAGTCTAATAATTAGCGGATACAAGAGAGCAGATAAGCCGAGAATAGAAAATATTTTATAATATTTCTCGCTTGTTTGTATTTTTTTAACAATATCGAGTAGACTCTTGAAGAACAGGGTTAAATCTCCAATGTACTCTGTTATGAAAGTTTCGAGTTCAGCTGAATCATGCTTCCTTTCTTTTAATATATTTTTTAAGAATACATCAAGGACATAGCTTGCTGTTGCATTATAATCATACTTCCCATTTGGAAAGGCAATAAAATGGTACCTCATAATTGAATCTTCACTAAAGTTCCTCTGATTAATAAGATTAATACCATATTTTTCTCCCAATTCCTTTATATCATTATAATAATGGTATATTTCACCAAAAGAATTATTAATTATGTCATCATATTTTCCATTTAACAGTCTATTTGAATAATAAATTAGCAAGCTCTTTGCCTTATCCACATTGGATAAGAGTTTACCTCTATCATTTACTGTTTGGAATATTCTAATAGCTTTGCCAGCATTACTTTCGATAAATTCCATCACCTCAAGTTGCTTGACGAATTCAAGAAATTCGTTCTCCTTATTGCTATTTTTGATTTCTTGCACTCTCCATTGAATGTGATTATAAGCATTTTTCAACAGCTTTTGGCTTTTATTAATGGGTTCAACAGATTGACCATCTAGTAACTGTTTGAAGAAGTTATTGTTATCACCTAATAATTCTAGTTTCCATCTTTTGCTGGAATTTGACAAAATAAATCTGTCCTTGTTTATAATTCTATCGGTATCAGAACTTAGTTTTTCTATTATGGAGTTTAAAATCATTGTTAAGGTAGTTAACCTTTGTTGTCCATCTACAACGTCATAACAGTTTTCTTCTCTGTTCTGAGAAAGTATGAATGTTCCGATATAATGCCCAACATTTGTTTCCATTGCCTCAAAAATGTCATCGAATAAATCATCGATATTCTGAATATCCCAAGCATAATCTCTTTGATAGCTTGGTATTCTGAAGTATTTCCCAGTAAAAAACACTTCAAGGAAATTTGTCATTGAGTTGCTCACCTCTTAATTGTAACTAATAACTAATAATTTCCACATATATTTAGATTTTCCTTTCGGGTGTGTCTCAGGAGGATTCAGATGTTCCAGGAAAACAAAGACCACTTACAACAAGAGCTATTCAATAGTTACTCATGGATGGATCCAAAGATACAGGCCAGTTTGCAAGGAACTTGGGCGCCCCTTTTCTATGAGCATGTGTTTTGTCAGATCGATGAGACTCCTTTTTCCTGCTTGTA
>DHTR01000102.1:10214-13300 GCA_002408725.1 Pelotomaculum sp. UBA5255 | reverse complement strand
CCATGCAAACTGGACGGCGCTTCTTGCTCCATCAAAAACATTCACCACCCTGTACGACTACTGGAACAGAAAATCTGTGAAGTAAACGGAATCGATTTTGCCTGCGGCAAGCTGCTCGTTGATCTTATCGAGGATTTGCCGCTTCAGCGTCTCGATGTTCTCCGGTTCCTGGACGTCGGCGGTCGTTTTACGCCGCAAAAGATCAATCAGGGCATCCCTGATTTTATGTTGTTTTACCTTAATTTCTTCTTCCAGCTTGATATTTTCACTATATTCGAGCACAACCGACAGACGCAGATAACGACTGCTGCCAAAGTCGCTAAGGTTAACAACCACGTCACCGAGATTGGTTACCATTGTCTTTTTCTCTTTTCCCTCGGCTTGCCGGCTTTCCGAAAAAACATACGGAATTTGTCCACTGAAATAACAGTAGGCGGCCCCTGCCGCGGCGGCAACCACCACCGCGGCCAGAGCGAGAATAACAATGCGCTTTATGCCCTTTTTTTCCTTTTTTCCTTTTTGCTTGCCGCTTTCATTAGCCGGCTCGACGGCCTGTTTATTTTTCTTTGCTCCGAACATAAGCTACCGCTTCAGATCTATCAGTTCACCCAGCATCGTATCGGAGGTTGTAATAACCCTGGCGCTGGCCTGATATCCCCTCTGGGTAGTAATTAAATTGGCAAATTCCGTGGTCAAATCGGTATTAGACATTTCCAGTGTGCCCGACTGCACAACATATCCACTCGGATCCTCGACGGGTTTAATCGTATCGACGTCGGGGCTCTTGTACAAGTTACCGCCGGCCTTGGCCAGACCCTCGGGGTCATTAAATACGGCCACGCCAATTTTTACATCAAGCGGCGTGCTGTTGACAAAAACGCTGCCGTCACTGTCAATTTTGATGTTTTCAATGCTTTCCGTATCCGGGTCCTCTAACATTTGAATGGCCTCTTTTTCGTCGCTCAAAACATAGAGACCTGAAGAATTAACAAGGTAGCCGTCCTGGTCGACGTACAGGGCGCCGTCCCTGGTGTAATAAATGTCAGTATCATCAGCAATGTCTTCATTTGAAGAAGCTACCATAAAGAAACCGTCCCCGACCAGCGCCAGGTCCAGCACTCTTCCCGTGGATTGCAGGCCGCCCTGGCCAAAATTATTGTCGATGGAGGAAACAGAGATACCCAGGCCAATCTGTGACGGGTTATTGGTGTTGGAGCCAACCTGGGAAATGGAATTGCCTCTGAAATCCTGACTGATAATTTCAGCGAAATTGACCCTCCCCGACTTAAAACCGTTGGTACTGATGTTGGCAATATTGTTGGCAATGACATCCATGCGGACTTGCTGGTTCCGCATGCCCGAAGTAGCGCTGTAAAGCGATCTGATCATTATTTTACCTCCTTTGATTGCGGACCGCCTCCGTCGTTCGGCGATCCAGCGGCCTCCTTTCGGGCCGGCCTTTTTATTTTGATAGAATAACAGCACTGTCGATATTGGTAAAAACATGCTCCTTCATTCGTTCACCGCCTATGGCCGTGACCACTGTGCGGTTGGCCACACTGGCAACCAGGGCCAGGTCACCGTAAAGGATCAACGAATCCCTCGAACCTTTAGCCGCAGCCAGCCGGAGTGCCTGCTCAATATTGCTCAGGTCGCGCGGGGTAAGAGCAATCTTTTGCTGCTGCAATCTTTTCTCAGCATGGGCGGACAACTTGACCCCTTTTTGCCGCTGAATCTCTCGCTCCAGCGACTCCTTAAACAGCCGCGCTTTGCCGGTATCCTGCTTTAGTCCGGGCGCCGGACCCTCTCCCGGCAGTACGGGCGGCAAACCCTGTCCAATTTTGTTAGCCACAGCATCCCTCCTTATTCCAGCCGGACAAGATCACTCAAGGCGTAGTACTTGCCATCCACCATTACTTCCACGCTTCCGTTTTGAAGCGTAACTTTTTGCAACGTCCCCTCGACTAGTTCTCCGTTCGCATCGGTTACCGCCACATTGCGGTTGATTAAACTACCGGCTTGCAAAAAGAACATCCCGGAAAAGGCATTATTCAGGTTTTCCATCTGCTCCAAAGTGCTGAATTGGGCCAGTTGAGCTACAAATGCGCTTGCGTCTTGGTTCTCTAAGGGATCCTGCTGAGAAATCTGTGCAGCCAGAATCTGCAAAAAGGCGTTTTTATCCAGCTTGCCGCCTGCTGTTCGTGACGGTTGGCTATAGTAGTATGACGAGTTTGTTTCATTTACCTCCATTTAATCACCCCTCCTTTTCATACCAGATAGTTAATCAAATAATGTTTTCCGTCCCGATTCTTTTCGGTTTCCTCTATCCCTCCCGACTGTTCTTCGTAAATCCCGGATTCAGCTAAAGACCGGTTATTTCCTGTTGATAGGAAAGGCTGCTCTCGCCCCCCCCAGCCCTGCTGATCCACAAAGACGGCACTTTCACCGAGCTGCAGGTGATAACCCTGAAGCGCTTCCTTTAGCTGCTCAAGGGAAGACCCTATGGCGTTTCTGGCCTGCTCGTTGTCGGTGAAAAAGCTGGCCCGCACCACTCCCTCCAGCATCGTTAACCGAACCTCGACTTTGCCTAATTGTTCAGGCTGCAGTTGCAATCGCACCCGAACCGTCTTCTGGTTATCCTGCATAAATGCCCGCACCGCCATGAAGGTGACTTGTTCTACCAACTTTTCTCCGGTGAAGGCGGGATTTGTAATGCCTGCGTTTACGGAACCTTGTTGCGGCCGCCATCCGGATTGGAGCGACCCGGCAGTCTGCTCAGGGTGGCCAACCTGTCCGGGCGGAAAGTTGGCTTTACCTTCTGGCGCTGCCGCTTTGCTTTCTATTATTATGGTTTCACTTTCGGGCGCTGCTGCTTTGCTTTCAAACACTATGGCTTTACTTTCGGGTATTGCGGCTTTGTTTTCGTATATTACGACTTTACTTCCGGAGTTATCGTCCCCCTTTAACACGATCTGCCGTTGGTTCCGGGAAACATTTGAGAATTTTTTGCTTTCACTCTTACCAGGAAGCGCCGTTTGCGGTACGTTTAAGGTTTCGGGCCCGCCTTTGGCCGGGCCTCTTTCGGG
>DHTR01000102.1:9841-9990 GCA_002408725.1 Pelotomaculum sp. UBA5255 | reverse complement strand
CCGCTGTTTGCCCCGGCGCCGCCTCGCCAGCTGCTGGGCCGGACCCATTAATCGAGATAAGCTGTTCCCGGTTTCTAAAACCCTGCTGCTCCACGAAAACGGCAACTTCACCAAGCTTCAGGTTATAGCCTTGAAGCGCTTCTCTCAGT
>DHTR01000102.1:9401-9590 GCA_002408725.1 Pelotomaculum sp. UBA5255 | reverse complement strand
GATTAAGGGAAGACCCTATGACGTTCTTGGCCTGGTCGTTGTCGGTGTAAAAACCGGCACGCACTACTCCTTCGGCCAGTGTCAGCCGCACTTCAGCGCTACCAAATTGCTCGGACTGCAGGTTTAAGCGCACTCGCTCAGTTTTCTGGCTACCCTGCTCAAACGACCGCACCGCCATGAAGGTGACTT
>DHTR01000102.1:1034-9205 GCA_002408725.1 Pelotomaculum sp. UBA5255 | reverse complement strand
CCGCACCGCCATGAAGGTGACTTGTTCTACCAAATTCTCTCCGGTGAAAGCGGGTTTTGGATCGCCTGCGTTTACGGAGCCTTGCTGCGTCTGCCATCCGGATTGGAGTGGCCCGGCCCTCTGCTCAGGGCGGCCAACCTGCCCGGGCGGGAAGTTGGCTTTACCTTCCGGCGCCACCGCTTTGCTTTCAATTATTGTGGTTTCACTTTCGGGCACTGTTGCTTTGCTTTCATTTACTACTGCTTTACTTTCGGGTATCACCGCTTTGCTTTCGGGCATTGTGGCTTTGTTTTCGTGTATTTCACCTTTACTTCCGGAGCTATCGTCTCCCTTTAACACGATCTGCTGCTGGTAATGGTTCCAAGAAGCATTTGAGAACATTTTGCCTTCACTCTTACCAGGGACCGCAGTTTGCTGTACGCTCAAGGTTTCCGACTCACCTTTGGCCGGGCCTCTTTCGGGAAGGCAGCTCAGCTCCCCCGCCGGGCCCTTCTTTGTCAGCTCCGCTTGCTCCGACAGCGCCTCGCCCGCTGTCGAGCCTGCTCCATTAAAGAAGACTGATTGCTCCGGCTCTCCCGGGGGCAGGACACCGGGCGCGGGGGAAACAACTTGTTTCGCGAGCATCTGGCCTTGTGTGTCCGGGTCCCTGCTTTCCACCAGTATCACCGGCAGCTCATCTACTTTCGGAGCGACTGCTGTCTCTACAGCACCCAATTTTTCAAACAACTCCGGTTCGTGAAGTATTTGAATTGAACCTCCGGCGACTTCCCCGGACTTGTCATTCAGCAACGTTGCCTTTTCCACTCCAGCGAGGTAAACCTGTTCCTTTTTTTCCTTACCTCCCTGCCCAATTGTGATCACGCCCACCTGGTCCTGAAAATCATTTCCACCATCCCGAAAACAGGCAGAAAAACGTTGGGCCGGGAAGGTGGAGGCAAAGTCGGCGGCAACCTGAGGAACAACTCTAAAATCAAGATCATTAATTATTGGCTGCGGGTAGCTCTTCCAACCTGATTTAACGGTGTTTTCAAACGGAAGCCCAGCGGGCTCTTGAGCATCATTGTCCGGCATTGCCTGAAATCCAGCTTCGCTACAGGCATCAGCCTCAGGTTTAAAAGCGCTAAACCCGTTTGGAGTCCGTTCCAGAACCTGTGGACTCTCCCGGTCCCTACCGGTCACCTGGCAGCCTGGACCAGGCTTGTCTGGATTTTCAACGGCAAGCCTGTCTTTGGAAGCTAACAGCGGCGCACCTGGTAACCTCCCATTTGCAGGGGAAGCCAAAAAGCTGTTAAAACCGGTGGTTTCCGACATGGATACCAAATTGAATTTACCTATAGTCTCGAATTCAAATAAAGTGCGGCGGGCTTCCGCTAAACCGCATTCACTCCCGGCGGTTAAATCGCTGCCCGCAATCACTTGTTTAAATGCGCCGATCATCCTTGGAAATCCCGGGCTTTCGCCTGAAAAGGCCCGTTTTCCTACCGGCGACAAGGTAAAGCCTGCCTGTCGTGCAACAGTTTCATTATGATTACATTTTGATAATAATGGATACTCCAGTCGCGTTTTGCTCACCCCCTTTCGCTCCTGCGTGGCTATAGGTTGCCTAAACGCTGCCATACCTGAATCGTACTGTGACTAAATCATCACTGACAACCTGCTCCTTGTAATTGACCTCCGCAAGATAGTCCTGTAATTGTTTCTCTTTGAGCTTTTCCAACAGCAAACGCTCCTTGCGCGCTGCTATCAGTTTGCTATGGCAGGCTTCCACCTCCTGTTTTGCATCTTCCATCTGCTCCTTTAATTCTTCTATACTGCGACACAAGGACGCTCTAAAGAAATCCATATGCACGCTATCGTGCAGGCGCCGGGTCTGGCTTTCAGAAAAGCTTACTTGAAGCCGACTGCCAACTTGTTGAAGCAACCCGTCCAGGCGTCCCTGCCCGTCAATAGCTACGGCCAGTGCCCGCTCTGCGGATTTCTCCAATTCTTCCTTATATTTAAGCAATTTCTCCAGCTTGAATTTAAACAAGGCAAGGCCTCTCTCTGCATAATTCTGTCCTCTGGGCGCTCTATGAGCGTGCAGAGCTTCTCTTATTCAGCTTTATTGCAGTTAACTATTGCCTGCTGAAAAGACTTTCAAGTCTCATCAGCGTCTCTTCGAAGGTAGATGTCTCGTCGGGGTCTTGTTTTAAAAAATCAGTAATCTTTTCGTGTGCTTCGATTGCACTGTCGATTTTAAGATTTGAGCCTTTTGCGTAAGCGCCAATGTTAATGAGATCCTCTGACTGCTCGTAAATTGAAAGCATCTCCCTGATTTTTCCCGACAGTTCCAAATGCTTCTTACTGACCAGCTCCGGCATCACACGGCTGACGCTCTGGGGAATGTCTATCGCCGGGTAGTGGTTTCGTGATGTCAATCTCCTGGATAGAACAATATGTCCGTCCAGGATCCCTCGAACGGCGTCCGCAATAGGCTCGTTCATATCGTCACCTTCCACCAGCACCGTGTAAAAAGCTGTAATCGTTCCGTTCCGGGAGGTGCCCGAACGCTCCAATAGCCTGGGTAACACTGTAAAAACCGAAGGCGTATAACCTTTTGTAGCCGGCGGCTCCCCCACGGTCAGGCCCACTTCCCGCTGGGCCATGGCAAAACGGGTAATTGAATCAACCATCAAAAGCACATTTTTGCCTTGGTCGCGGAAGTATTCTGCAATCGCGCTGGCTACAAAGGCCCCTTTCAAGCGGACGAGGGCCGGTTGATCAGATGTTGCTACCACCAGGACGGAGCGTGCCAGGCCGTCCCGGCCCAGGCTGTTCTCGATAAAATCCAACACTTCGCGACTTCTTTCACCAATCAAACCAATTACATTGACATCGGCGTTACTGTACCTGGCAATCATTCCGAGCAAGGTGCTTTTACCGACCCCGCTTCCGGCAAAAATTCCAATACGCTGACCACAACCGCACGTCAGCAAAGCATCAACCGCCCTCACCCGGGTAACCAGCACATCCGCTATGCGTCTGCGCTGCAAGGCGTTGGGAGGCTTGGCGTAAACCGGGTAATCTTCTCCCTCGTTGGTTGTTCCGCCATCCATGGGAACCCCCAGTCCGTCCAGAACACGTCCCAGCAAATGTTCGCCCACCCTGATTGAGAGCGGCCGTCCGCAAGGTATCACCCTGCAGCCGGGAAAGATGCCGCCCAACTCGCCGATGGGCATAAGCAAATAGTTATTTTCCTTAAAACCAACCACTTCTGCCAATACGGGCTGCCCGTCGTTTTCGGACACCTGAATTAGGCAAACATCTTCGATAGAAGCAACGATGCCTATAACCTCAATCATCAAACCGATGACCTTGGTGACACGCCCGGCTACTTTTAAAACCCTGGCAGCGGCAACCTTCCGCCTGACAGCATCAAGATTAAGATCGGGTACTGTACCGGACATTGTTTATTCCGCCCTGCCGTATATTGTTTCCAGCATAGCCGCCCACCTCGCCTCAAGGCTTGCATCCACCATTCCCTGTTCTGTCTCAACCAGGCAGCCGCCCGCAGCTACTCCCGGGTCTGCTATAATTTGTAACCGCGCCCGGTCGTTTAGAAGCTTTTCCAATTCATATCTTTTCACATTAAAGGCATTGGCCTCGCCCGGGTTAACGTAAACGGTGTAATTCTCCCGGTTGGTCATCATCTGTACCGCCTCAACTGCGATATTCGCTACTGACTCCGGGTCCAGGCTGAGCTGCGCCCCCAGTATTTTTTTGGCAATATCCACAGCAAGCGCAGTAATGTCCTCCTGCAAGGAAATTATCTTCTCCCGGTAAATATTATTTGCCTGCTCCAAGATCCTCGCGGCTTCGGCCCGCAGGGACACAACCTCCTCTTCGGCCTTTTTCAGGCCCTCCTTATATCCTTCCTCATAGCCTTCATCGTAGCCGCTGCGTCGTGATTCCCTGAAAACCTCCTCTGCTTTCTCCTTGAATTTAGAACCAAGCAAAACCTGATTATCGTAATTATTTACTCTGTTTTCACGAAATTGATCTACATCTCCATTACCGGACGGGTCCGAAATATCCAAATAATAGTTTGTAGCTTCCTCTATACAGACACCTCTAATTAATTTAGATGACAATTGAGTCCTCACCACCTCTGGAAACCAGAATTTCACCGCTTTCCTCAAGGTTCCGGATTACCCTTACAATTTTCATTTGAGCTTCTTCAACATCTTTTACCCGGACAGGCCCCATATACTCGATCTCATCGCGCAGGAGTTCTGATGCCCGCTTCGACTGATTCCTGTAGATGCACTGCCTGACCGGCTCGCTCGCGCCCCGCATGGCCAGTGCAAGATCTTTGGTGTTGACATCACGGAGAAAGCGCTGGATTGACAGATCATCAAGCTTAAGAATATCCTCGAAAATAAACATCCTTTTCCTAACCTCTTCAGCCAGGCCGGGGTCTTCATACTCGAGCTTTTCCAAAACGGTTTTTTCCGTACCGCGCCCAACCACATTGAGGATGTCTACCAGCGTCTTTATTCCACCCACAGTATTCTGGTCCTGTAGAACAACAGAAGAAAGCTTGCTTTCCAGCAACCTCTCCAAATCCTGTGTTATTTCAGGAGAAGTGCGCTCCATCATCGCTATCCTTCTGGCAATCTCGCCCTGAAGCTCCGGCGGCATGGATTCCACAATGACAGAGGCCTGTTCAGGCTCCAGGTAAGACAGGATCAGCGCAATGGTCTGTGGATGCTCGTTGCGGATAAAGTTAAATAAAACCCTTGGATCGGTTTTGCGCAAGGCATTGAAGGGTGGAGGCTTAAAGTCGCTGGCCAGCCTTTCTAAAATAATCTCAGCCTTCTGCTTGCCGTAAGTTTTGATCAGTAGTTCCTTGGCGTAACCAAGGCCGCCTTTAACTAAATATTCCCTGGCCTGGCTGAGTTCGCCGAATTCCTTCAGAACCTTCTCCTTCATATTTTGGGAAATGACATCCATATTGGTAATGGCATAACTGATGCGCTCGACTTCGTGATCATAAAAACATCCCTGCTTTAAAATCAATGAAGAGAGATCCGAACCCAGGGAAATCAGCAATACGGCAACTTTTTCCAGACCCTTGGGATTCCTTTGTATACTCACACCACTCACACCAGAACGCCCCCTAATCTTCAGCCATCCATACCTTTAGCATCTGGGCCACATCTTCCGGCTTCTTCCTGGCAAATTCCTTTAACTCCTGCTGCTGGGGATTGTCCTTGTACTGCTCATCTTCAAGACTGGCCAGACTTTTTTCCACCAATCTAAGAGGCACCACTTTACCCTCGGCTACGCTCAGAACTTCCTCATCTTCGCTCCGTGAACTGAGTATCCTGTAAATGATCAGGAGAAGCACGATCAAGCAAACTGCAGCAGTCCCAACATAAATGTAGAACCTCTGCTTTTGCTCCTTGGCCAGGGCGTCGGCCAGGGCGTCGGCCTTGTTCATCTCTTCGTTCATCTGTTCCCGCAAACTGCTGTCAAAAGCCATACCGGAAACCAAAACCTGGTCGCCCCGTTCCGGAGTAATACCAACTGCAGCCGCAATGGTATTGCTAAGCGTTTGAACCTGGGCCGTTTCAGGATCGCTATCCAGGATCACCGCAACCGACAGCCGGCGGATATCGGCCGGCGCCCTGGAGATAGTCTCCTGCCTGGTGCCTACCTGGTAATTTCTGGCAGACTCTTCCCTGCTATAGCTCCCCGCGCTACCGCTCTCGGTCAATTCGGGGTAGTTGTCGTCAAGGTTGGAGCCAGCTCCGGGCAGGCCACCGGCCGCGTTTGAACCAGTGTTTTTTTCACTGCTGGTTACCTCGCTGACCACAGCCGGGTCTCCGAAGGGCACTGTGGTCGTAACCTGTTCCTGGGTTGAATCAATTTCCGCTGTAACCATGGCCACGGCCTTGCCCGGACCGAGAACGGTTTCCAGAACACCCTGTACCCTTTTCTCCAGGTCCTTCTCATAGTTTCTTTTGAGCTGTTGCCGATCAGAGGCATGCTGGTACAAGCTAGCGTCGGCGCTTTTACCAAGCTCATCGCTTAAGACACGCCCCTCCATGTCGATAACATGAATATTCTCCGGCTTTAACCCTTCGATGCTGCCCTCCACTAGATTACAAATCCCTTGCACTTGCTCCGGCTTTAGTCTTGCCAGGGGCTCCAGCCGCAAGGCCACAGAAGCGGAAGGTGTGCCCCTGTCATCCAGGAAGACACTCTTTTGAGGCAGGACAAGGTGCACCCTGGCCTGTTGGACACCTTCCAGCTGGACGATTGTTCTCCTTAGTTCCTCTTGGAGGGCCCGCTGGTAAAAGACCTGCTGTTCAAAATCAGTAACTCCAATTTTATTCTGGTCAAAGAGCTCAAAACCTTTGCTGCTCCCTTCAAGGGCGCCGCTGCTGGCCAGACCGATCCGGGTTTCATAAACGGTATTCTTGGGCACCAGGATAGTCTGTCCCTGATCGGTAAGCTGGTAGTTTACCTTCATTGCTTTAAGTTTTTCAACTATAGCTCCGGCTTCTTTCGGATCGAGCTGGGTGAAAAGGGGCGCGTAGGTAGATCTGGTAAAAACCGGAGCCAGATAATACAAGCCGCAGACCAGGCTTACCAGGAGTAAAACCAGAGCAACTTTGCGGGTTGTACTCATTGACTGAAAACGGTTATATAGCTTTCCCGGCGAGCCGGTCGAATCCATGGAATCACTTCCCCCACAGGCAAAGGATTATTAGATCTGCATGCGCGAAATTTCCTGATAGGCCTCAACAATCTTGTTGCGCACCTCAACCGCCAGCTGCATGCTGAGCTTGGCCTCCTGCATAGCAATGGTAACCTGGTGCAGGTCAGTTATGCCGCCTGCGATAAACTTCCCCGCCAGCTCATCGGCACTGCCCTGAACCTGGTTCAGTTTGTCCAGCGCCTGGGCCAGCACATCACCAAAATTTAAAGTTTGACCAACTCCCGGCGTTTTTTCTGTTTTCACCGGCGTTGCCTGCTGTAAAGCTGTCAATGCATCAATTTGCATGGCTTTCCAACCTCCCACCCAGATCTTGACCGGACTAATCCAGATTCGAAAAATAAGACAAAAAAATCTAGCTCTAATCCAGGGCTAGATTTTAGAAATAAATCACCAGTAGCAACCTGACGGCCATAACACGCTATGTGCCTTAGACCCAAGGCTTTGCGAGCTTTTCTTTCGAAAAGTTAGCCCTTTTACTGTATATTGTTTTGTTGTTTAAAAAATATGCTGTTTTTTCCATCGCGGCAAGGTAGGACTAAATTGCGTTACCTTTTACGGCTTGACCTAACAGCTTCTTATTTCCCTATGTCCAGCGCTCTCAGCGCCATCCCTTTGGCGGCTTCCAGCACGGTGGCGTTTGCCTCATAAGCGCGAGTGGCAGAGATCATATCCACCATTTCATTGAGGGGGTTAACATTGGGGTAGGCCACAAACCCGTCTACTCCGGCGTCCGGGTGCGCCGGGTCGTAAACCTGCCGTGCGGGACGGGGGTCCTCCACAACCGCTTCCACCTTCACGCCCCTGCCCGCATGGTTCTTTCCGACTTCCCTCATTTCGGGCAAACATTCGGAAAAAATGACGCTCTTTCTTTTGTAGGGACCCCCGCCGGCAGTACGGGTGGCGCCGGAGTTCGCCAGGTTGCCGGCAATTATGTCCAGACGCAGGCGCTCGGCTGTAAGACCGCTTGCGCTAATGGAGAACGAATCAAACAATTTCATTTGTTACCTCCTACCGGTAATGACGTAACTCAACAACATCAGCCGCTCGTTCAGTTCCTGGGCAGCCGTCTGATAAAGGATTGTGTTTACCGCCAACGAAGTCATTTCCTGGTCCACATCCACGTTATTGCCGTCAGCCCGCATGGATGTGCTCGCTTCACGCTCCACTACCGGTTCAGGTAACCCGGTCGCTTGATCAGGCAACAATGCAGTGGCGCGGAAGCCATCCCCATTAGTTAGTGCGTTTTGCAAGAATTCTTCAAACCGCACTACAGACTTTTTAAAATTCGGCGTGTTGACATTGGCAATGTTGTTGGCAATAACCCGCTGGCGCAAGGCTGTAACGTCCAGTTCCTTGCGCAGCAGGGATAAAACCGAACTTCCCGCAAGCTCCACAGCCACGCACC
>DHTR01000102.1:0-836 GCA_002408725.1 Pelotomaculum sp. UBA5255 | reverse complement strand
AGCTCCACAGCCACGCACCCCGCTTTCTAATAAAGTAAAGGCTCCTATTATTAAATAAATCTTTTAAAATATTTTATTTATGGCTAAAGTTCCATGGGTTCGCTGTCGATATAATAAATATATTGCATAAGTCATTCAATTACACGCAAAAAAAGGCTAAAGAAGTGAAACAATTAGATCATCATTGAAAAAAATGGGTACTATACGTGAATATAGAATACAATAATTTTGGTATTTTTGCAAGACACTTTGTCAAAATTAGGCAGAATATTTTTATAATTTGTCAAATTAATTGATAAAATGATGTTGAATAAGCAATAACCTGATGCATGAAGTAAAAAAGAACAACATTTTGACAGTTAAGGGACTGTTTGTTTGTTGCTCTTACATAAAAAAGTAAAAACGGGGACTGCCCGGCAATCAGTCTTTGCGCAATAGTTTTTAAATAATTGAAGGTTACATATCATTTGAGGACAAAACTAACTAAATTCAATCCAGCAACACCTGCGATAGTAAAGCCGGCCGGCTACTTAGCGGTGAGTATAGAATGTAAAATATTGTAATAAGGGAGGTTTTTTAAAATGCAAATTTATCATAATATTGCAGCTCTTAACACTTATGGTCAGTTGTCGACAGCGAATAAAGCCACTTCAAGAAACATGGAAAGATTATCGTCCGGTTTGCGCATCAACAGCGCAGCTGATGATGCTGCGGGCCTTACCATTTCAGAAAAAATGCGCGCTCAAATTCGTGGTCTGGATCAAGCAAGCCGAAATGCGCAGGACGGCATCTCCCTTATCCAAACTGCTGAAAGTGCTTTAGATCAAACACACAGC
>DHTR01000101.1:32375-33595 GCA_002408725.1 Pelotomaculum sp. UBA5255 | reverse complement strand
GCCAGCTTTGCCCCGACCAGAACACCGATAACTTTGAGCACCTTAGCGCCAATGGATTTCAAGTCATCGGCGGAGATAATATTAACGTTGAAGACTTGTAAAATAATAACGGCAGCAGAAAAATAACCCCCATAGAGGAGAAGCGTCTGGAGCAGAATCCGCACCGAGCGGACAAAGCTATCGGACAGCATGCCCTGTTCCGTAGCGGCATCAGCCCCACCCGCTTGCTCCTGACCGGTTTCCCGCAGCAACCGTTCCAGCAAACGGTTCAGCATCTTAATCAGGACGTATGTGGCAACCAGCACCACCAGAGAAAGGATCAAATTACCCATAAGCGCTTCAAAGTTATGGGGCTCTAGAAACATCCCTATTCTGTCGGTGATTTCCCGCCTGTTAAAAATGTCTTTCACCCCATATAAATACTTTTTCGATTTATTATAACATTAGATCATATCTTCTTGCTATTCCCACAAAAGGCAGACCTTGCTCCTTGCTTTCAGCAAAAACAAGATGGTGTTCAATTCCCATAAACCTTATTTTTACGGGATCCTCGCGGCGTTTCAACTCCGCATCTGAAAGCGCAGCCTGGCCACACCGGACACTGCTTCACACCTGAATGTTGTTGATCTAACTGCGCATCGAAAGCGCAACCCGCCCCCGGGCGGCATCTACCGAAAGCACCCTGACCTTCACCACATCTCCTACCGCCACAACGTCCAGCGGGTGCCGGACGCGGTTGTCGGAGAGTTCCGAAACATGCACCAGGCCGTCGTTCTTAATCCCGATGTCGACAAAGGCGCCGAAGTCAACCACGTTGCGGACGGTGCCCTTCAGTTCCATCCCCGGCCTTAAGTCTTCAATGCTAAGCACGTCGGTGCGGAAAACCGGCGGCGGCAGGTCCTCGCGCGGGTCCCTGCCCGGGCGGGCCAGGTTATCCAGGATGTCCCTCAGGGTGGGCGCCCCCGCCCCGAGCTTGGCAGCTGCCTCTTCGGCCTTGACCTGGGCCAGCTTGGTGCGGATGGCAGGGCGGCCGATCTCACTCAGATCTGAGCCGATTAATTCCAGCACCCGGTAGGCCAGGTCGTAAGACTCCGGGTGGATTGCCGTCGCGTCCAGAGGGTTTTCCCCGTCCCGGATCCGCAAAAAGCCTGCGCACTGCTCCATGGTTTTCGGCCCCAGGCGCGGCACCTTGGACAATTGCCGGCGATCTTTAAAATGTT
>DHTR01000101.1:0-32176 GCA_002408725.1 Pelotomaculum sp. UBA5255 | reverse complement strand
ATTGATTCCGGCTACATAACTGAGCAGAGGGGCGGAAGCGGTGTTTAGATCCACCCCGACATAGTTCACCACCGACTCCACAACTTCTGTTAGTTTCTCGTCCAGACGCTTGGGGGGAAGATCGTGCTGATACTGGCCAATGCCCACCGCCCGCGGCTCAATTTTGACCAGTTCCGCTAGGGGGTCCTGAACCCGCCGGGCAATTGACACCGCCCCCCGCTCTGATGCCTCCAGGTCCGGGAACTCCCTGGCCGCCACCTTGGAAGCAGAGTAAACGCTGGCGCCGGCTTCGCTGACAATGGTGTAGGAGAGCCCGGTCCTGTTTGAGGTACGGATAAATTCGGCGACAAACTGCTCAGTCTCCCGGGAGGCCGTGCCGTTGCCAATGACAATAGACTGCACCTGATATTGCCCTGCGAGCCTTTCAAGAACGGCCCTGGCCTCCTCAACCTTTTTATGCGGCGGTGTCGGGTAGACGACACCCACCTCCAGCAGTTTCCCCGTAGCGGACACCACCGCCCACTTGCAGCCGGTCCGGTAGGCCGGGTCGACCCCCAGCACCGCCCCGCCGCGCACCGGCGGCTGAAGAAGGAGGCTGCGCAGATTTTTTGAAAACACCTGCATGGCCCGGGTCTCCGCCTTTTCGGTCAATTCACCCCTGATGTCGCGCTCCACGGCCGGGGCGATCAGGCGCTTGTAGGCGTCCGCCACCGCCTTTTTGACCAGGTCCGATGTGGCGGCGCCCTCTTTTACAAAGCGCCGGTTGAGCCGGGACAGGACAGGGTCCTGCTCCACCTCGACCCGTACTCCGAGAAACTCTTCCCGCTCACCCCGGTTGATGGCCAGGATCCGGTGCGGAACGACCCTGCCGAGGGGCTCCCTGTAGTCGTAGTAATCCCTGTAAACCGACTCCTCCTCCGGTTTCCGCGCCTTGGCAACCAACCACCCTTTGGACCGGGTGTGCTCCCGCACCCAGCCGCGCGCCTCGGCATCCTCCGCAACCCTTTCGGCCACGATGTCCATGGCCCCCTGTAGGGCCTCCTCCACCGTGGGAACCGCATCCGACAGGTAGACATAAGCCTCTTCCTCCGGCGAACCAGCTCCCGGAAACGTCAGCAGGTAACCCGCCAGGGGCTCCAGTCCCTTTTCGCGAGCCATGCCGGCCCGAGTTCTGCGCTTCGGTCGAAAGGGCAGATAGAGGTCTTCCACCTCGGAAGGCTTTGTGGCGCACATAATCTTGTCCTGGAGCTCAGGCGTCATTTTTCCCTGCTCATCAATCAGGCGGATCACTTCCGCCTTGCGCTGCTCAAGGTTCCGGTAAAAACTATAAAGCTCCTCGACCTGCCGGATCTGGACCTCGTCCAGCTCCCCCGTGGCCTCCTTCCTGTAGCGGGCAATAAAGGGCACGGTATTTTCTGCCAGAAGTTTGATGGTGCTCTCAACCTTGTGGCGGGAAATGCCGGTTTCCCGGGCTACTATTTCAAGGATATCCGGATGTTTTTGCGCCAAGCTTTAACGCTTCCTCTCTATTTGGAAATTAGAATTGATTTAGAATGATAAATTTCTTTTCCTGGTTTAGGATGGTTCAAAAAACGCATCTCTATTTTAGTACATGCAGCTGGTAAAATAAAGCACATAGCGGCAGTTTTTGAGAATAGGGTTTTATGGAGATTTGGTTAAAATAAAACCTCCCGTTTGTCAATCATGACTGCCGGGAGGTTTCTGCATTTTAGATTACACCGGTACTAATGTGCGCCCGGGGGCGCAAGCAAATTGTCTTTTTTAGGTGAATCAATCAGGATTTCGTTTAATCAAGATTCTGTTTTGAGGACCACGTTCTTTACCTTATCCTTGACAAATTTACCCTCTCCCACCAGTTCTTCAGTAACAAAAACAAATGTTATAAAATCTTCGATCCCTGCCATTTTCATGACTCTGTCCATGTCTTCAGCGCTCCCGAGCTCTTTGACAGCTTGGTATACCAGCACTTTTTTGGCATCAATAAACAGACCCATATCTTCGCGGCACATGCCGGTCTGCAAGATCCTGCCGTTCATTTTTTTAAAGTATCCCAGCTGGATCAGCTCATCTATATTTTCATCATCTTCTCCTGCCAGCAAAAGGCGCTTGAACAACCTTTCGTCCATCTTTCACCCTCCCCAATCAAATATTCTACAAAAGCCCCCTTTATCCTTTATTGCTCAAAAACCTGAAACCAATTCGGTTCCCGCTTTCACTTTGCGCTGGCCGGCTCCGCCTTCACGCTGCCGTTGCAGGAGGGATAGAATCCGATTAAAGCACTCTTTCTTTACTGGAAAGTGCCTGAAACAACGTCAAGGTACCTTTTAGAGGAGGCGCCTCTTACCTCCATCATCCGCCTGTGCACTCTTTCCACCTGCATACAGAAGATCTCCAGTCTTGCCTCGATGACCTGGGGAAAGGCATTGCCATCGGTTTCAAGCGCCAGAAAAGGCAGCGCAGGATAGTCCTCCATGACTTTGGCAACAAAACCCTTGTCCTTCGCTGTCTCCAGCTTCGTTTCATTTATCTTGAAATTAAGGATGGATTCCGCGATCCTGCTGGGCATGCAGCCAAAGGGACCGATGGAAATAACCCCCGCCACATCTTCCACAATTTCCGTAATGGCGGCGCCCGCGGTTAAAATGGTTTCAACCGTAAGCCTGGGGTTAATCAGGCCGGAGGCATTGTCAATCAGTCTTTCTACATCGACCATGTGCGCCTCGTAAAAACCGGACTGGGAAAGGATCCCCTTGATGGTCCGCTCAAAAGAGCTCTTGAAAAATTGCTGAATGTAATTTCCCAGCCTGTCCTTGTTGGTCAGCATATGGCGGTTCTTGGTTTTTAGCAGGCGATCGCAGTAGTAAATCCATTCCGTAATGGGCGACGTGTTGACGGCAATCCCCTGTTTGGCCAACCTTTCCACCAGATACTGTCTGGAAAACCCGTCTCTTCTAACGTAGATTTCACCAACCAGAGAAACCTTCGGTGTATGTTCCAGGGGCTGCTTCCGTTCAATGGATCTGAGTGTCCGGGCGGCCTTGCGGAGGGTTTCCTTGATCCCTTTCCAGCTATCCTTTTCCAGGCTGGCGATAATTTGTTCACATACGTCGCGGTAAACCTCCAGGGCCCTGTTTTTATCCCTGGCGATGGTCAGGACCGCGCTGTAGATGTCGTCCAGCACGTCGGAAATGACTACCGACTGCCAGGCCCTGGCGGAAAAATCCGTGCCCATCCCGGCATAGCTGTTATCACAGGTCAGCGAGATCTGCGCCACATTTTCAATTTGCATTTTCTCAATGAGGCTTTTAATCAGGACATTGTACTGCCCGAACCGGCAGGGTCCCGAAGATGTCGGCATAAAGTAAACCAGTAACTCCTCCCGGTTGTCTCTGGCCTCCAGGTAGTCGAAGAGGCCGCCCACGGTAAGGATCAGGGGCAGGCATTCCTTGCAGGAGGCGCAGCCCTTTCCGAGCTTCAGTTCTTTTGCTGTCGGCGCCGGGGCAGCTGTGGCGCGGATCCCTAAATGGCGCAGGGTTGCGGCGATCAGCCTGGATCCCAGCTCCCCCATGGAGGGGATCAACACGTGGACCCGGGGGTGATTCAGTGGATATCTTTCACCCCCGGAGCTCTCAACCCAGGTTTTTTCGTTTTCAATGACGACCCTGGCCGGCCTGAATGCTTTTGGCGTCAAGGCTGTTTTTTGCCTGTTAATCTCCATATAGCTCTGGACGACATCCAAAAATGCCTCGATCCGGGTATCCAGTCCGGCGTCCGCCGAATGACTGTCCAGCTCCAGCGTCAGAGACGGCTTTTGCCCCATGATCTCCCTGAAGAACCCAACAATGAAGGAATCGGGACCGCAGCTGAAATTAGTGATATAGGTGGCAAACAGCTGAGGGTGTCGCTGCACAAGTTTGGCAGCCTTCAGGATCATCTGGCCCATGGCCCAGAACATATCTTCATCCCGTTCCTCAGCCTCGAAGGGTAAAAATTCATAGGGAATAATCCGGCAGCCCCGGGTCGCGAACTTCTGGGGGATTCCCATGTTTGCTTTTTTGGTAAAAGCATTGTATGGCCTGCCGAACAACACAATGGCCGTCTCTTCCGGGTATTGTTCCAGTTCCTCCAGAAACACCCTCCCCAGCTCCCGGCACTCGCGGTGGAAATCCTTCTGGGCCCGGACTGCCAGGGCAAAGGCTTCTTTAGCAATTTTTGCGGGGATGCCCAGGTCCCTGCCGATAGCTGCGAAGCTCTCCTGAGCCTGCTCGTATCCATTAGAAAAATCCAGGACCGGGCACAATACAACACCCTTCTTAGTTTCATCAAAGGCCGCTTTCAGGTAATAGGGCTCCGCCTGGACAAAGGGACAGGTCACGCTGTTATCGATGCCGTTTTCGACGGGCATGGACCCCACGTGGGGCAGGAAGTAGATCTCCGGTTCCTGCCGGATAGCGCCCATCAGGGCGCCGTGCGCAATTTCTACGGGGAAGCAGAATTCCGCGCCTCTTCTTTCCAGGCCCTCCCCGTCAATTTCTTCGCTGCAAAGCACCTCAAAGCCAAGAGCCGTAAAAAAGTTGTAATACAATGGAAACAATGTATTGGTCAAAAGGGAACGATTGACCGCCACTCGTTTCTGATTGGGCGGCAACAACCGAAACCCCCTCTCCCTGCCGTATTTCTGGTAGACAAGACGCTCCCGCAAGTGAACCAGATCGAGCTTATCCGCATCGGGTTGCTTTCTAGCCTGGATCAGGTTGACGTACTTGTTGCAGGCTCCCCCGAAGGGATACTTTTTCCCTTTAATCCGGATCATGTTGATGGTGCATTTGCGGTCGCATTTTTCTTTGCCCCCCGCGCAGGTAAAAGGCCTGTCGTAGGCGACATCACGGTCCGCCAGTTCCGCCAGGTCAAAGCGCGCCGGCTGCAGCAGCCCCAGCGCCAGCTTGTTTTTGACCTCCAGCGCCACACCGAAGGCCCCCATTAAACCCGGTTCCGGGGGCACGATTATTTCTTTTCCGGTCAGGGCCGCCATTGCCGCCGGAACGGCCCTGTTGTAGCAGACACCGCCCTGCATAAAGACCTTTTGCCCGACGGCCCTGTTGCCCTTGACCCGGTTATTGTAATTCATGCAGATCGAGTAGACCAGACCCGCGGCCAGGTCTTCAACGACCGCCCCTTCCTGAATGGCCGTCTTGATGTCGCTGCTGATAAAAGCCGCGCACTGGTCGCTGAAGTTCAGCGGCCTGTGGCTTTTGAGGGCGATATCTCCGATCTCCTCGGTATCGATGTAAAGCGACTCCCTGGCCGCCTCCTCCAAAAACGATCCGGTTCCTGCGGAGCAGGCCTCGTTCATGGCGTAATCCGAAGCCACACGGCTGGTAATGTAAGTATACTTGGCGTCCTGCCCGCCGATTTCAAAGATGGTTTCGACCTGCGGGTCAAAATAGACCGCCGCCGTGGCGTGGGCAATAATTTCATTAATCACGGCAGGGGTGAGAGCATGGAGCCCGGCAATCTGCCTGCCCGAGCCCGTAACCCCCAGTCCGCTGATTTCAATATTCACCTTCAACTGCCGGTGAATCTCCCTGTAGCAATTCCTGGAGGCCTGGATGGGATCGCCGTTTGTGCGCAGGTAGCAACTGGCCAGGATGGCGTTGTCGCCTGTTCTCATGATCACAGCCTTGGTCGTCGTTGATCCCACATCCAAACCAACGATACAGGTATCACCTTCCTTCGCCTCCTGCCGGATGGCCTCCTTGAAGGTGACCCTGGGCAGATAATCTTGCAGGGGAGGCAGGGCTGAATAGATGCTTTCTCCTTCTTTAAAAAGCTCCTCCAGGCTGCTGATAGGCCGGGTTTTCGTATCCAGCGCCCACAGGGCGGCCCCCATAGCCTCGAAATACCTTGCCTGCTCCGGTAGATCCAGTTCGGGAACCTCCCTCTTCAGAAAATGGATCATGGGCGTATTGGCAGAGGCCCCGCCTACCACCATGACCTTTTTGTGCTCCGTTCTCTTCAATAACTCGGTGACTTTAACTGCCATCATTTCGCAAAGCCCCGCGGTGACCCGCTCTTTCGAGGCGCCCTTGTTCAGGGCGTGGGTGCAGTCGCTTTTGCAGAAAACCGAGCATCTCCCCGCCACTTTGTAAGGATTGTCCAGGTCCGAGCAGGATACTGCCTCATCCACACTTAAGTTCATCCTCTTGATCTGCTGCAAAAAAAACTCTCCGGTACCGGAAGCGCATTTATTACCTGTAAAGACATTGGTAATCCTGCCTTCCCGGTCCAGCTTATAGGCCATAAAGGTTTCCCCGCCTGCGCTTACAATCACGTCCGCCTTGTGCCCCAAACTTTGCAGATACCGGTAGGCGTGCTCAACCGCTTCCGGCTCCGGAATCGAAGAAGCGTTCAACTTGCTCCTTAGCTTTCTCCCCGTTACCGCGATGCGGTCGACATCCCCTAATAGTTTCTCATCCACAAGGCTTGCAATTGTACTGCGGGGGTTGCCCTCGTGGGGCCTGGTTTTGGTATCGAGGATCCGAACCTGCCTGTCCGCCCCTCTCTCCAACAAAACCAGGCCGATATTTGAAGCACCGATGCACAAACCCAGCGTCTTCAAGCTCATTCACTCCTGTTATCCCGAATTCTACCTTGAGAAAAATTACCTATAACGACCTAATTATACAGCATCCTATGTCTTTATGGATATAGTATGCCTTTTAAAAAATGACCGTTTGATCTGGGATTATCCCCCACAACAAGAAATAAATACTTGCAGACCATTAATTATTGAGGCCCTGCTTATTTCATGAGTAACCAATTTCAATAAAATCCAACTTTTGCTATCAGGAGACTGCTGCAGATTAGAAATTAGATTTGTCAATATTTTTCGATTAAAGGACTTTGCCCGGCTTAATAGAGAATAATTTTAAGTGACAAAATTTTTTTACATCCGGGGGTTAAAAAAATAAATGGAGACTTTTACCAAAGATGCAAGCAGTGGGGCGGCCGGGCTACGCAAAGAGGTGCTGAACCCGGGGCTTTGCACCGTTTGCGGCGCTTGCGTCGGCTACTGCCCGTATATTAAAACATTCGGGGAACAGGTGGCCATTATTCATGATTGTAAGGTCTGCGACGGGGTTTGTTACCGGTTGTGCCCGCGTAGTTTTACAGACTATGAGATGTTAAGGCACAGTGTTTTCGAGGATGCAGACTTTGACCCGGTTTTGGGGACACATACCTCCCTTTACTTTGCCCGGGCCAAAGAAGCAGAGATCCGGTCCCGGGGCCAGTATGGAGGAGTTGTCACAGCTCTTGCCCTATTCGCCATGCAGCAGGGACTTATCGACTGCGCCCTGGTGGCCGGCGGCGTGCCCTCCGGCGCGCAGCCTTTCCTCTGCTCATCATCGGAGCATATTTTGGAGTCGGCAGGGTCAAAGTATACCGCCGTGCCTACCCTGAGCCTCTTTCAGGAAGCTGTTAGAAATGACTTCCAGCGCATCGGGGTAGTCGGGCGGCCCTGCCAGGTCACCGCATGCCGCAAAATGCAGCAGGAAAAAGAAATAAACGGGCAGCGGCTAGCCCTGGTCATCGGGCTGTTTTGCTTCTGGTCCCTCTCTGCAGGGGTTTATTCTTTCCTTAAGGAAAAAGGCCTAGGTAACTGCAGCCGGATGGACATCCCCAAGGACGGTGTTGACTTCCGGCAGGAGAACGGGGAGCAAATCAAAATACCGCTGGAAGAAATCCGTCCGTATATCAAGGATACCTGCCTTGCCTGCTATGACCCTCTGTCCGAGCTGGCCGACGTGTCGGTAGGTTCCACTGAACAATACCCGGGCTGGAACACCCTGGTGGTACGCACCCAGAAGGGGAAACAGTTGGTGGAAGCAGCGAGCGCGGTCGGCGTAATCGAGCTGCAGACATACCCGCTGGAACGCCTGCCGCTGCTTCGGCAGGCGGTTTTTCAAAAGAAGCAAAGAGTGCTGAAACGTCCGGACAGATCCTATATCGGGCTGCCGGCCGGGGAAAAAGACATCTTTGTTGAAGGAGGCGAGGAACAGTGAGTTGGAAAGACGTGGTTTACGGTAAACCGGGGGAAAAAGTCCTCATGAACGGCAACGAGGCTATCGCCCGGGGCTGCCTGGAAGCAGGGGTGTGCGTTGCTTCCTCTTACCCCGGCTCTCCCTCCTCGGAAATTACGGAAACACTGGGCAAGGCCGCAGCGGCCTTTCACCTTCACGCAGAGTGGTCGACCAACGAAATCGTGGCCCTGGAAGTGGCTGCGGCAGCTTCTTTTGCAGGACTCAGGGCTGTCTGTACCATGAAGTCGGACGGCCTGAACGTAGCCCTGGACTTTCTCACCAGCATGAACCTCGGGGGCTGTAAGGGCGGTCTGGTCCTGGTGGTGGCCGACGACCCCATGGCTCACTCCAGCCTGAAAGAACATGACTCCCGCAACCTTGCCAGGGCTGCCCAGGTGCCGGTGCTTGAGCCCTCTACCCCGGATGAGGCAAGGGATATGGCCCGTTGGGCTTTTGACTTTTCCGAAGAGATCCGCGGGCCGGTCCTCCTGCGATCGGTCACAAGGGTGTCCCATTCCCGCGGGCTCGTTGAACCAAAAGAAACTGCCGCGAAAAAGAGAACAGCGGAAATGCCTCCAGGGCAGCGCTTTATGACCTTTTCCACATTTCATATGAAAGCTCGGGACAGGCTACAGCTGGCATCCGGTATCAACGAAACCAGCCCTTTCAACTTTGCTGAAGGACCACAGGATGCCGAAACGGTGCTGTTCTGCTGCGGCACCGGATATCTTTACGCCCGGGAGGCGCTCAAGCTGCTTGGCCTGGTTCAGGAAGTAAAACTGGTCAGGGTAGGAACCACCCACCCCCTGCCTGAAAAATTTATAATGTCCCAACTGCGGTGCGCCCGGCAGGTCATCTTTGCCGAGGAAGTGCGCCCCATGCTGGAAGAAAGTGTCCTGCTTTTATAAGCCAGGCGCGTATCGGTCCTGGGAAACATTACCTTTCACGGTAAGCTTTCCGGTGAAGTGGCCGGGGAGCGCGGCCCTGGCTGTGGAGAGATGAATACGGACATCCTTATTGAAGCGCTGACAAAGATAACCGGGGTCCGGTACACGAAGCCGGACTGCCCGGCTGAGCTGGTTGAGAAACTGGCCGCAAAGATCCCGCCGAGGGACTTTGCTATGTGCCCAGGCTGCCCGCACCGGGCGTCTTTCTGGGCCATCAAAACCGCGATGGCCGTGGACGACAGGGACGGAATCATCGCCGGGGACATCGGGTGCTATAGTCTCGGCGCTTTTACCACCGGGTTCGAGCTGTTCGATACCCTCCACTGCATGGGGGCCGGGCCCGGTATCGCCTGCGGCCTGGGCAGTCTGGCAAAGTTCGGTTTCAACAAGCCCGCTGTCGCTGTGGTCGGGGACTCCACTTTCTACCATGCTGCTATCCCCGGCCTCATTAACGCCCGCTACAACGGCTCCGACTTCCTGTGCGTGGTCCTGGATAATGGAGCCACCGCCATGACCGGACACCAGCCCCACCCAGGCACGGGCTTCAACGCTGCCGGCGACGCCGTGGAAGCCCTGTCCATTGAGGAAGTGGTGCGGGGTCTAGGAATTGCAGTGGAAATAAGTGATCCTTTTAATATAGATGAAACGGCCGGGAAGATATTTGAAATGACCCGTGTGCCCGGGGTGAAAGTGCTGATCCTCCGGCAGCTTTGCGCCCTGGTGGCTGCCCGCAGGGAACGCAAAAAGCGGCGGGTTTCTGTAGACCCTGAGCGCTGTCGGGGCGAGGCCTGCGGCTGCGGCCGTTTCTGCACCTCCGTCTGGGGCTGCCCGGGGAACATCTGGGACAGCGTGACCGGAAGGGCAAAAATAGATGAGGCCGTGTGCGCGGGGTGCGGCGTATGCGCTGCGCTCTGCCCCGCGGGAGCGATAACCGTCGAGGAGGTGGTCTAGATGAAGGACCCGTTAAACATTGTCGTCACTGGCGTAGGTGGCCAGGGGAACATCATGGTTTCGGAAATCCTGGCCAAGGCCTCCGCTGCTGAAGGCTTTATAGTAACAGTAGGTGAATCTTATGGGTTGGCCCAGCGCGGCGGAGCGGTATCCAGTCACATCCGCCTCTCCCGGGAATTTCAGTATGGACCGGTGATACCGGCCGGCCATGCCGATATCATAGTAGGGTTTGAGCCCTTGGAAGCGGCCCGGGCTGCGACCGCACTTGGTCATACGGAAGTGAAGGTTATTGTAAACCCGCGACCGGTTTACCCGGTAGGCGTCCTTATGGGTAAGCATGCTTATCCTGATCCTGATGATTTGATTACAGATTTAAAAGAAATGTCTGCTGAGGTTTTGACCATTGAGAGCACCGCACTGGCAGCCCAGGCCGGTGACCCCGTTGTCCAAAATATCGTCATGGTCGGAGCGCTGGCCGGTTCCGGCTTCCTGCCGGTGCCGCCGGAAACCTTCATCTCCGTCATTAACAGCGTGGTACCTGAAAAAGCACTGGAAATAAATGAAAGAGCCTTTCAGCTGGGGTTCAGTGCAGCGCGTGGAATAAAAGGTTTAACCACGCTCGACACTCTCTAAAAACTCTATCAGGTAGCTAATGTCGGTCTTACAGGTCTTGACGGTCAGAGGTGACGGGTTTTTGTACTCGCATTCCGCAACAAACATTTCCAGCATGCTTCTCAATTAAAACAAACAACCCTCAAAAAATATTATTTTCGAGGATTGAAGTTTACAGCAGACCTTACGCGATAGCGGTAGAGATTTATTGTCCTTCTCCTTTGTTTTGGGCGAACAGTTTTCATAGAACAATTCTTCACCAATCTCTTTTAACCGGGCAACACCTACAATAACATATCTTTTTTGCTCTTCTTCACTGAAGGGATTACTATAATTAGCATAGTAAAAGAGCTTTGGTGGAAAGTGTAGGGTTGCTTTTGAATGCTGGGGAAGACAATATTTTAATATGATATCTATCTGTACAATCCATTGGTTTTAAGAGCCGCCCGTATGGGGCGGTTTCTTTCTGTTTTCAAAATACACGTTTTAATGGTTGTGTGAATAAAATGTGGCAAATAAATGAAGGTGAGGATAAACGTGGGTGAGTCGCTTTACGCTGTGCAACCTAAGAATGGTCTAAAAAACAGCAGTCAATGCATGGATTAACTAACCAGGAAACACCATGCCAAACTTGAATTTCTTTGGTCCTTCCGGAGCTAAAGGAACCATTATGTCTAAAATGTATGGAAACAGCGTTCCAGCGGTGGATTTATCCAAGCCCAGCAAAATTGCATATAATCTGGTAATCGAACCTGAAAGCGGGTTTAAAGGAGAGATTAGAATGACAGATAGAACAAGCGACATCTCCAGAGCCACGGAATGTGTTGCACGCGTAAAGTCCGTAGAGGAATACCTTAACTTAATCGATCAGGCGTTCGGGACTATCTGCAATCCTGCACAGGGAAGCAATTGTGAGTTGTGGTACAGAGGAGCGGTGCAGCAGCAGTTTCCCCTACTCCCCAGGATTGCCAGGAACTCACTGAACCCATTATTTGAGATTGTCTTTTTGTCCAAATTTAAGTCTCTTGTTATCCCTTACGTGGAAAGGTTACCCGCCTTCCCGCTGCCGGGCGGACTCCCTCCCTACTGGTCATGGCTGTTTATGATGCAACATTATGGTGTGCCGACCCGAATGCTCGACTGGTCTCTCGACGCTTTGACCGCTCTTTACTTCGCTACAAATCCGGAAGATGCTTCCAGGGTACAAGGTATTGATGCAGTGGTATGGGTCCTGAATCCGGTAATGTTAAATGAAGCATTTTCTTTCCACAGCTTCCTCAAACCAGGATATATTCCCAATGTTGAGGAACCTTCGTTCAACCTTTTCTTTGGTCCTAACAGCCAGATTCTCAGTACAAAAAAACCGGCTGCTGCAATCGGTCCTATGAACACAACCCGGATTGTGGCCCAGAGAGGGGTTTTCACTGTCTTTCCGCATATAAAGAACTTGGTGGCATTGGAGGATTTTGCTGACAGCTCACGCTTCCTTTTCAAGATTTGCGTGGCATGGGAGAGTTTCGACCTAATCCATACCCAGCTACAGCATTACGGGATCACAAAGCTCACCCTGTTCCCGGATATAGATGTTATTTCTAATGAGATTTTCCTGCAAGTGATGGAGGAAAGTGTTGAAACTATAGACCCCTAAGCAAACTTTCCCTTAAAAGAGCAACTGAAAAATCAATTGCTCTAATCCTTCATCATATCTACCTATCGGTAGGCCGCCAGTGGAAAAGGATGGAGCCATAACTATAATTATTATGGGGTGGATTATCTTCAGGATACCGGTGCTGTAAAAATTGCCCACAAGATCGAACGCAGTGGCTATAGGCATATCCAGTGCCTGCATCATTTGGTGTATATAAGATCGTTTGGCGGGGCTGGTATCACATAAACTGGTAGCTAGATTAGCGGGTTTGGGATGGATTAGGAAAAACGGTCTTTTGTTAACACCGCAGGATGGGCCCCGGGTGCGCCTCTCAACTGTTCTAACCGATGCTCCGCTAAAACCAGTGAAAGGCATGGGGTTCTTTCAGATTTTCCTAAAAAGTCCCAAACATGGTCAGTCCCCCGCTAGATCAACACACTCAAGCTTTGGTATAATAAATATAATAGTACACTGTGGAAGGAGTGACGGCTTGGCGGAGATCAGGGGAATTAACCGTACCAATGACTATGCGTTCAAAAGGATCTTCGGGACGGAAGAAGGCAAGGAAGTACTTATTGGATTTCTCAATGCCGTGATGAAACCTCTGCCCGGCCGGGAGTTGGTCGATCTCGAACTCCTGGACCGGGAGATCGACCCGGTGCATGTGCTCGAACGTGGCGCCAGGCTGGACCTCCTGGCCAGGACCGGCCAGGGCGCCCTGATCAATGTGGAGGTCCAGGTGGCCAACCAGTACAATATCGACAAGCGAACCATGTACTACTGGGCCGCACTCTATCACGGGCAATTGACCGGCGGAGAAGCGTTCGGCAAGCTATGCAAGGCTGTAACAATCAACATCCTTGGCTTCAAATGGTTTCGGAAGGACGTACGCTACCATCACAGCTTCCACATCCGGGATGACGAAACAGGTGAGCCGTTTAGTGATGACCTGGAGATGCACTTTCTGGAACTAGAGAAGATCAAGCAGCTGAGACGCAAGCCCGTGGACGACCTGGAGGGCTGGCTGATGTACCTCAGCAATCTCGAAGGCGAAGAAATGGAGGCGATAGCCGTGGATAACCCGGGGATCAGGAAAGCTCTGACCATAGAGCGGGCGTTCTGGCAGAGCAAGAAGGAGCGCAGGATTTACGAAATGATCGAAAAGGCGAAGCGTGACGAGATATCCGCGTTGCTCGGCGCCAGAGCTGAAGGAAGGGCCGAGGGGAAAGCCGAAGGGAAAGCTGAAGGAAAGGCTGAAGGAAGGGCTCAAATGGCACAAGAAGCCATTTGTAAATACCTGAAGGCCAGATTTGGTGTAAATTCACTGGAATTTCAGAGACAGGTTATGAGTATTGACGACTTAGAGATCCTGGACAGGATCATCAACAAGATTTACACCGCTGATTCGCTGGAAGAAACACAGAAAATCATTGAAGGCGGAGCTATCTAGGGGATAATGGGAATGGGCCGGAATGGGCCGGAATGGGAAGGGGACAGGTTACTTGTCCCCTTCCGAGAACGTAATTAGTTTTATGTAACTGGATTATTAATTAAAAGTCTGTAGCGAAGGTGAACAGATAACCAGACTAACAGAACATGTGTCAACCGAACCGTCCCCGTGACATTGCGGAAATCCGGCAATCGCTTCAGGAACTGGAACTTCTCAGTACAAAGACGCCGCTCAAAACGACAACCCCTCCGGTTATTTGCCATGCCGTCAAAGCTTCCCCCAGGATCAGAAAGGCCAGTACGGCGGTTGCTGCCGGCTCGAAGGTACTGATAATGGCTGCCTGGGAGGCGCCTATTTCCTTTATCCCTCGAAAGAAGGCCGCCATGGCCAGCACGGTTGCGAAGATTCCAAGAGCAATGATGGCCAACCATGCGCTCCGGTCAAAGGCGAAGCTCATTTGCCCCCGGGTCAATGCCAGAAAACCCGTTGCCAGTGCTACAACGGTCGAAACATAGGCGTTATAAACCGGCGTTTGGATCCTTTTCAGCAGGCGGGCGGTCCCAATCAGGAATACAGAGTTGGTGACAGCCGCGGCCAGGGAGAGCAGCACACCGCGCAGGTCCAGCGTGCTGACCGGCTGGCCCAGAATAATGACGCAGCCTGCTAGTGTGAGCATCAGTGCCAACCCCTTTTGCAGGGTAAAGGGCTCCTTCAAAAAGAATGCGGCCAGGACCGCAACCAGGACGGGGTAAAGGTAAAGAAAAAGGATGGCTATGCCGGCCGGTATGAAACGGAAGGCCTCGAACAAGGCCAAGACGGTAAGCGTTTGAGTTCCCAGGGAAAGGGCCAGCACGGACAGCAACTGCCCCCGGGAAAGCCTGTAGTCGTAGCGGCCGGCCCAGATCAGCAGCCAGAACACAATGGCTGCCAGGACGTACCTCAGCATGAGGACAATCATCACCGTGGCTCCGCCCTCGTAGGCAATCTTGGCTGCGATGGCCTCCGTGCTCATACAAAGGGTTGCAAACAGGACCAAGCCCGTACCCAGGCCAATGCGCCGGGTCCCAACTTTCGCCGTATCCAAATTTCAGCACCCTTCCCAAAAAAATATGGCGGCTTTTTAAAGTATGCCGCCGGGCTTTCATTAAATATACTGAATTACTGTGTATAGCTACGGACTCCTTCATCCCGGGCTCCATTAGGGGGAGCATTTCGCGCAGATTGACCGGAACAAGGTGGTGCTCAGGTAGCGGTCGCCGCGGTCGGGCAGGATCGCTACAATGTTGCCGGAGCCCATTTTTTTTGCTATATGCAAGGCCCCGGCCACCGCAGCGCCGCTGGACATGCCCACAAAAATTCCTTCCCTCGTTGCCAGCAGCCTTGCCGTTTCAAAAGCCTCGTCATCCTCAACGGTAAGCTTTTCATCAAGCAATTGGGGATGATAAATTTTGGGGACAATGGCCTCCTCCATGTTCTTGAGACCCTGGATGGCATGTCCCTTTACAGGCTCCACGCCGACAATTTTAATTTCCGGCTTCATCTCTTTCAAATATAAGCTGATTCCCATCAGCGTACCGGTGGTTCCCATTCCAGCCACAAGTACATCGATCTCCCCGTTGGTCTGAGAGAAAATCTCCGGTCCTGTAGATTCATAGTGGGAAAGAGAATTGTTTTCGTTCACGAACTGGTTTGGCATATAGTATTTATCAGGCTCCTCCTGAATGATCCGGTGGGCTTCCCGAATCGAGCCGTCGGTACCTTCTCCTGCAGGCGTCAGGATAACTTCAGCGCCGTAGGCCTCCAGGATCCGACTTCTCTCCGAGCTGACACACGCCGGGACAACAAGCTTAACCCGGTAACCCTTGGCGGCGCCAATCATGGCTATGGCAATGCCGGTATTTCCCGACGTAGCCTCAAGGATGGTTTTACCTTCAGTAAGCTCCCCGGACTCCTCCGCTTTGTTAATCATGTAATAGGCAGGACGGTCCTTGATGGACCCTCCTGGATTGCATCCTTCCAGCTTTCCAAAAATCTTCGCCTTCGAGCCATTAGTTAGTGTTTTTAACTCAACAAGCGGTGTGTTACCGATGGCGGAAAAGATATCCACTATACGTCGCCTCCAAGTGAAGTATCAAAATGTAGTATCAAATATTGAACCTTCTGTTATTCGATAACCGGAGCTGATTCTCCTGCTTTGAGGGTAATCTTGTCGAAACAAAAGGAAATCTGGTTCCCGTCAATAACATAGGGTATCGGACGCCCAACTTATTTTAGGGGCGTTCAAGCTTCGAAAAATCAAGGGTGGCAAAATAGTCGTCAATGGTTTCCGCCCGCCGGATCATTTCAACCCTGCCGCCGGGCTTTAGCAGCAGCTCGGCCGACCGCAATTTCCCGTTGTAATTAAAGCCCATAGCGTGACCGTGCGCACCCGCATCGTGGATGACCAGGATATCTCCGGGGTGAATTTCCGGCAGCTTCCGGTCGATGGCAAATTTGTCGTTGTTCTCACAGAGCGACCCGGTAACGTCGTAAAGACAGCGGTGCGGCCATTCTTCTTTGCCGGCCACAGTAATATGGTGATAGGCGCCGTATAATCCAGGGCGCATTAAATCAGCCATACAGGCGTCCAGGCCAACATAATTCTTGTAAATTTCCTTCTTATGCAGAGCGGTCGCCACCAGGTAACCATAGGGACCGGTAATCATCCGCCCGCTTTCCATGGCCAACTTAACAGGGTGCAGCCCGTTGGCGACAATCTTCTCCTCATACGCCTGCCGGATGCCCCTGCTCAGATAAAACAAGTCGACGGCCTCTTCTTCCGGGTGGTAGGGGATGCCGATGCCCCCCCCGAGATTGACCAACTCAACGCGAATATTCAGGGTCCGGTAGATTTCGAGGGCCAAATCGAACATCATCCTGGCAGTCTCAATAAAGTAGCCCGGGTCCAGTTCGTTGGAAATAATCATCGTGTGCAGGCCAAGTCGCTTTACGCCCTTCTCCCGCACGATTCTAACTGCATCCAGAAGCTGCTTCCGGGTCAGGCCGTATTTGGAATCCTCCGGAGTACCGATGATGGCGTTACCCCCCCCGCGCAGCGACCCTGGGTTATACCGGAAGGAAAGCAGTTCGGGAAGTCCGGCATGTCTTTCCAGGTAATCGATATGGCTGATGTCGTCCAGGTTGATCACGGCGCCCATTTCTCTGGCCAGCTTAAAATCCTCGACCGGGGTGTCGTTGGACGTGAACATGATGTCTTCCCCTTGAATACCGACCCGGTCCGACAAAATCAATTCTGCTAGAGAACTGCAGTCAGCCCCAAACCCCTCTTCGTGAAGCATCTTTAAAATATACGGGTTGGGTGTCGCCTTCACTGCAAAATATTCCTTAAACCCCGGCGCCCAGGAGAAAGCCTCCAGCAAATTGCGGGCATTAGCCCGGATGGCTGCCTCATCGTAAACATGAAAAGGGGTGGGGTATTGTTCAATGATCTGAACCAGCTGCTCCTTCGAAAAAGGTAATCTTTTTTCTGCCATGTCTTGTTCCTCCCAGGTTATGAAATACTAGTTCTATCTTTAAACGTGCTCTGGCTAAAAACAGGCCGTTGATAAAAGTTTAATAAAACAATTATACTGCAGCTGCCGGATAGATGTACATCATAATCGGGCTTGAGCCGGGAAATTATCAGGTTTTACACAACCACAACATCTTATTTAGATAACAAATCGAGGGTTCCCGGTTAATTAAAATAATTTATTTGATATATTGTTAAATTAAATGATAGAATTTATCTGTGGGGAGAAACGGGGAAGGTCCCCTGCGGGCTTCAAACCCGTTAAGCCTACCTGTCACGCAGGTGGGAGTCCGGTTCGATTCCGACTTCTCCTCACTATATTATTTAAGCTAAAGCACAAAAGCCACCAAAGAATGGTGGCTTTTGTAAATACCTTACAAAGCAGACTGTTCAGAGGAATAATTCCAATCCCGCGTGTCCGGTGTAAACTGCAGTATTCACTGCTGTATCTCCGACTTGCGCCTTTTCTGATACTTTATAGTTTTGGCGATGCACTGCAGGAATTCTTCGGGCGCCGGAAGAAACAAGTAATTAATCTGTTCCCATTATACACGTAGAAAAAAGGAAATGCTATCTTACGTATAAATATTGATAGATTTTTAGATAGGTTAATTTAAAAAATTAAGTGAGGTACGCAGGGAATGAATTTTTTTGAGCTGATCGAAAAGAGGTACAGTGTGCGTTCCTACAGGCCGGACCCTGTAGAGGAGGAAAAACTCGGAATGATACTGGAGGCGGCTCGCCTGGCGCCCACCGCGGCAAACCGTCAGGCAATTACTTTTGTTGTCATCCGAACCGAAGGCAGAAAGAAGGAGTTGAGCCGGGTTTACGGCAGGGACTTCTTTACAGAGGCGCCGCTGGTAATCTGCGTCTGTTTCGCCCCGGGACAGGCCTGGACGAGAAAAGACGACGGCAAGTGCTACGGGGAGGTGGATGCCACCATTGCCATGGATCACCTGATTCTGGCGGCAACCGAGCTGGGGCTGGGAACCTGTTGGATTGCAGCCTTTGATCCAAAAGCTGCACGGGAGGTGCTGGGTCTGCCGGATGACGTGGAACCTGTTGCGTTTACCACTCTGGGTTACCCCGCAGATATGGTAGGACCCAAAAAACGTAAACCCCTTTCGGAACTGGTGAGATATGAACGCTGGTAAAGATTTAGCAGTTGAATTCACATATGAATCGAACTTGGAATCAGTGTCGGTTCGTTAAACTTTAGCTTGACAGTAAGAAATTTCCATACCTTGTGGCCGAGGGTTGAGTATGCTTTCATTTTATGGACGACTTAAATTGTACCACGCGATAAATTCAGCAAGGGCGGGGCTTTCCGGGAGCACTGTCATACTCAAGCTAAAGGATTGAAGGGGCGGCTGAAAACAGCAACCCCTTCAATCCTTATAAATATCAAGCCCGTCTGATAGCGTCACCGCCTGCCCTGGATGCCTCGCCCCAAAAGTAATAGCTAGAGTGAAATTACCCTTTCCCAGGTCAGAAACCTAACTAATTGAGTTTTCATGCGCGGTTTACGGTCAATAATCAAGCCCCGGACTGCTTGTCTCTTTTCCCCCATGGCTTGAGAACCGAAATAAAAATGACTGCAATGAGCAAGATCATTTGGACGGCGCCAAAACAGTTATTCATTTGCTTGAAATACAGGTATGTCGTGTTTTGAAGCGCCAGAACACGTTCTGCTCCGGCTATGGCAGTCGCCCCGTTGGTCCATGGACCCAAAAAGAAGGTGCCGAATAAAATTTGGGCGATAGTTGAGATCCACTTGAAAATAATCCAGTTGAATTTAAAAAAACCCCAGTTAGTCAACCAGCAAAGCAAAATTCCGGTAATCAGAGAGCCGAAAGCCGCTGGAATGATAATGAATTCGTCCAGCAGCTTGATGGCGACGTTAAAGGCGTAAAGCTCGTCTCCATTGGGCACGCGTGCCTTGACAAAGCCGATCAAGAGCATAGAGATGCCCGTGCCTACCCAGGCACAAATGAAAAGTATGTGAAAACCTTTTAGCCACTGTTTACCCTTCAATCCAATTTTCGCCATACCGCTACCGAACCTCCAAGAATTTTTAATCGCTTCTTTCAACCAGTTTTTATTTTTAAGTCTAAAGTCCGTTAGAAGTCCAATTATGATTATTGGTTTCCATGATGTTTTGGGGTGAGTTATAAATGACCTTTTAATATCTTAGGCTTTTCAGCAATTAAGGGTTAACCCTCCAGGTATTTAATTCTCTCTTCAGGACTAATGATACTGTTAATACGCACTCCAAAGTTTTCATTGACAACAATTACCTCACCCCTGGCGACCAGTGTACCGTTCACCAGCACGTCAACCGGTTCACTGACCTTGGATGATAGTTCGACGAGCGACCCCGTGGTAAGCTCTAAAACCTTTTTGATAGGAACTCTTGTTTTACCAAGCACTACCGAGACTTTTAACGGTATTTCCAAGATCAAGTTCAATTTGTTCTTGTCGATTGAACTATCCAATGGAATTTGATAATCTACCCGGGTTGAAGAAGGCGCGCCGGGAGCGTCAGGGGGGGAGACAGGTGGCCCGGGCTGATCTTGGGATCTTGAGTTGCTTAAATGAACATCCTGGGACAGCGCTTCCACTAAATTCACACTCATTACCTGGTAAAGCTGAATGGTTAAGTTCTCAGCAACCTTGATCTCATACGTTACAAGTAAGCCGGGCTGTTCATTGTGAAGGAGCGACAATAAATCATCGGCTTTCCGCAAAATTACCGGTGTTTGTGGGTCAACTGCTGTTTCTTTGCTCATCTGCTCTTTGAGAACATCTCCAAAGATCAAGATAACCTGGTTGAATATTTCACTGACAACACCCATTGCATCCTCTGAAAGCTCATTTCCCGGAGACGCGCCAGGATTACCGATAAGGGCTGCGGCCAGTTTGGAAGCATCCGTGAGCTTTAGCAGAAACATGGTTTGACCTGCCAACTCGCCGGTAAACACGCCTTTCCCGGCTACAAGCGGAAATACAAGACCTTCCGGCAACTCCTTGCCCATGAGATATTCAGCCTTGGGACTCGCAACACTGATACTGGTGTTAAGGATAACAGCGAAGCTTTTTTCTATCTGAGCCATTAAGCCAGTGGAGATTTGAAGTATTTTATCGCTCTGGCCCTCCTGAGGAGGTTTGGAACTTTCCTGCTCCTGATTCAGCCTGCCCAGTAAAGCGTCAATTTCCTCTTGAAGCAATAGCTTACTAGACATTGCCCTTGACCTCCTCAACCATGGATAGTATTTGAACGCCAAGTTGCTGCCCTATCGTCCCCGCCTGAACTTTGAATTTAAGTTTATTCTCCACATATAAATCCATATCCTGCCCGATTCTGCGGTCAAGCAGTAAAATATCGCCAGCCTGGAGCTGGAGAAAATCATTGACTGTTATTTGTACTTCACCGGCAACGGTGGTCAATTTGACATCCGAGCGTTCCAGCCAGAAGGAAACACTCCTCGCCTCGTCCTCGTCTGGAACGGTATTACGGTAACTGGCCGACATTTGTGCTATAACCGGCTCCAGGAGTACGTGAGGGAAACAAATTGTTACGACGCCGCTCCCCGAACCACCAATTATCCCGTCAAAAGTTAGGAGAGCCATGATTTCGTTCCGCTGTGCAACCTGATGGAGGAGTGGATTTGTTTCCATGGATTCAATTTCCGGTTCTACGGGAAAAACATCTGACCAGGCTGCCGCCAGGTTATCCAGAATTTTTGTATTCAGGCGCCGCAAAATGGAAATCTCTATGTCTGTAAAATGTCGGATACGTTTGGGCATAATACCTGGTCCCCCAAAAAGGAGGTCGATAACGGGGAACACAAACTGCGGACTAAGGGCCATGATGCCCTTGCCCTTCAAGGGATTCATGGAAAAAATCGTGATTAGAACCGGCGTCGGAATGGAGCGGATGAAGTCATCGTAAATCAATTGTTCCACCGCGCTGACCCGCAATTGCACGTTAGTTCGTAAATACCCGGAGAGGAAACTGGAGATCAGACGAGAAAAATTTTCATGTAGCATCTGCAGTGTCTGAAGGTTGCCCTTCGAAAATTTATTTGGAAGACCGAAATCATAGAATTTAATATCTTCCTGGCTAAGAGATTCCTGGTATTTCTCCCTTGCAGACTGGCTTCCCGTCATTATGCCCGTTAAAATCTGATCAATTTCGGTCTGCGATAGGGCTTCTTTCAATTATTTCACCCCTCTGATCATAGAATTAAGGTAAATAGTTTTGGTTTACTTGACAACTCCTATTTGGGTGACCGCCTTTTCCAGGATTTCGTCCTGGGCCCGAAGGAGCCTTTGATTAATTTGATATGTCCGTGATACTTCGATTAAATCAACCATCTCGTCCACGAGATTCACATTTGATTTCTCCAAATAGCCCTGAGCCAAAACGGGATTCGGAAGTATATCCGGCTGACTACCGGGTGGCAGAGCAAAACAGTTGTTTTGAACCTTTGTTAACTCCGTATTATCATCAAATTGAACCACCAAGATGGTGTCAACCAGCATTCCATCGGAGGAGTAGATTCCTCCGTCAGTATCAACTCTAAAATCTTTCCCAGGCTGCAGTAGCTCGTTACTGCCCAGAACCCGGTCGCCGGCTGCAGTAACCAGATATCCCTCCTGGTCGACCCTAAAAGCGCCGTCCCTGGTGTAGAGGGTATCACCGTCCGGTGTTTGGACGCTAAAAAAGCCGTTGCCCGTTATCGCTAGATCGGTGGGATTATTGGTCTGCTCCAACAAACCCGGCCGTAGATCCGGAAGGATTTCGTCAACAGTTGAACCGTACGTCATCCTGCCGATAACCGTCTGTTCAGGATGGCCGTTACCCCGGTCGCTGTGGCCGACGAGATGCTCCAAAAAAGGGGCAACCGCTACCTTGTCTCTTCTATACCCATTTGTGCTGACATTGGCTATATTATTTGAAACGACTTCCAATCTTTTTTGCCCGGTCGCTAAACCGCTAGCGGAAGTATATAAACCGCGAATCATATCGTCACCTCGATTGTACTTTTCTAATGTTCAGAATCAGTTCTATTTCTCCACTACTACGCCCGAATTTACGTGAGAGTTCATTTACCCGTACTCCGCTGTCGTAGGCTCTATAAATATTTTCATATATTTTCAATACTTCTGCTTGACTTTTTTTTGGAGCCCCGCTTCTGTTATTACCGCTACAATCTGTGATTTTCTGCATTTGTTCCTCGATACTTGCCAGTTGAGTCAGAACACTTTTAACCTTGTCAACCAACAGGTCCAGCCTCGAATCTATATTGATAATCCTGCTGCCAATGTCAGCATCTCCCTCTTCCATAAAACCGGCAAGTTCATGATGAAAACTTCTCTTTTTATGCTTATTTCGTCCTAATAAAAACAGGATTACTAATATAAAAAGCACTGCTTCTGTCGATGCAACAACAAGAATCAATTGCTGGTTTACTTGAACTTTTTGCATTATACCAGGAATGAATGACATTGTTAACAATTCTGACATAAAACATCCCCTCTAAAATGGCTTTTGAGCCTTTTTATTGCTCTGGAGTGCAGTTGGCACACCCTAGATTCGGATACGTCGATGATTTTTCCAATTTCTTTTAATGTCAGTTCCTCCTGGTAATATAACGCCAGCACCAGTCTATCTTTTTCTTCCAACTTATTGATGGCCTGAACCAGAATATCGCGGCTTTCATTTTGCAACAGAACCTCCAGGGGATCCGGACTGGAGCAGTCCTCCAGGGAATAGGCATAGCCGGTTGTTTCCCCATCTTTATGTACATACATACCTTCCAATGAAACCAGTGTGTTCTTGTTTAAATGAATGGTTAACTTTCTCAACTCAACAACACTAATTCCCAGCTTCGACGCCAGGACTTGCTCGGACGCCTCGCTGCCAAACTCTTTCTCCAGGCTTTCTTTGGCAGCAAGATATTTTTTAAGCTTATCCCAGGTACTCCTCGGGATCCAGCTCTGCCTCCTCACCTCATCGAGGATCGAGCCCCTGATTCTGACTGAGGCATATATTTCAAACTTAACGCCTTTATTCAAATCATATTTTTCTATGGCATCAATAAGTCCCAGCAGCCCGGCTCCTTCCAGGTCCTCCTGGGCGAGGCTGGATGGATACCTTGCTTCTAAACGGCCGGCGATATTTCTTACCAGCCAGAGGTAGGACAGGATCAATTCTTGACGGGCGTGGATGCTTTTTGTTGAACCGTATTCCTTCCAAATTTCCTCTATCATTTAATCACCCCGCTTACCTGAAACAAGCATCCGGCCTATTTCCCTCATCCTCGTAAACACATAGTGGAAAATATCATCCTGCTGGCCAGGTCCAATGCCTGTGAACTCGATGCTGTGCAAATATCTGGTTATTCCTTGTACGTTAATCTTCTGGCATCTAACAATCTTTGCCAACGCTTTAATCTGGACTTTGTGCTCCTGTTTAGTGACAAAGAACTCTACCAATAAGCCTTTATTCAGGGAGTAGCGCTTACCGCTATAAAACTTCATTCCGCCGGCGCTAATGTCAACACTACGAACAATATTCGGCTCGTCCCCTTCGGAAAGATTTTCATCCACAGCATCTACCTGGGTTATCATAATCCTCAGTCTGACTGGAATTCTGACATATTTGCGGCGCTGAATCCTTTTAATCTGTTCAGACATCGTAAGCCTGTAGAGCGGGATCACATCATTTTGTTTTCCCAGTACTTTCGCCTTAAAAGAATACAATTCACTCTCTCCGGTAAAATTTACAGTAACAATGTCCCCGCTCTTTAAATCCAAGGGAATACGCTCGCAATAAGGAATTGCGATATGAATCTCATTACCCACAACATCCTGAATAGAAGATATGTAATTAGCCTCTTTACCTTCCCTTGTCAAACCAATTTTTAAGTTGATCTGCAACCTCTTATCAACAGACAAAAAATTTCCCTCCAACTAACGGTATAACCGAAACAGCTTGCTGATGAAATTCCCCATGCCTTTGCCCGCCTGGCTTTGTACCCCTAGTAAAGCCCGGGCCACGGCTTGAAGTCCGGATGAAGCAACTGCATCCGGCTTACGCAGGATGAAGGGACACTGATCCTTGACAGCCTGGCCGACAACACGATCCTCACATACCGATCCAATATGGTTCACTTTAATTTGAAGAAACCTTTTGGTTACCGCTGCGATTTTGGAAGCCGTCAGCAATGCCTCCTCCTCATTAGAGGCCCTGTTGACCACAATCCCGACCCCGGGGTGAACCTTGTAGGTGGAGAGCACCTTGATCATGCTGTAAGCATCGGTAATGGAGGTTGGCTCGGGTGTCACCACCACGATAACCTCTTCTGCCGCCGCGACAAAGCCTAGAACATTTCGAGAAATTCCCGCGCCGGTATCAATAAAAACAAAGTCTGTGCAATCATTGAAATAACTTAATGCCTCTATGAGTCTTTCCCTTCCCTGGCGGTCCAGGTTTGCCAACTCCTGGATGCCGGAACCCCCGGAAACAATGCGGATACCGCATTGCCCCTCGAAGATGATCTCATTTATTGTTTTATTCCCGTACAGAATATCGTAGAGACTGCCGCTTGGATTTAAACCGAGAAGAATTTCAACATTCGCCATACCCAGGTCAGCGTCAAAAATTGCTACCCTCTGGCTCATTTTGGTCAGGGCAATACTGAGATTTACAACCAGGCTGGTCTTGCCGACGCCGCCCTTACCGCTGGTTACCGCAATCACACGCGGGCTACGTCCTGCCTTTACGTTTTTGAGTATATTTTTTGAGGCGATGGCACGTAAATTAAACGCTTGATCCCGCAAGCTACTTATCCCTCCCTAATACCAGTTTTGCAGCTCTTTTGGGACGCAACTCATAGATATCGTCGGGGACTTTTTGTCCGTCTGTAATGTAAACAACCGGCATCCTGGCCTGGCAGGCCACATTCACAATACAACCGAGTTCAGTAGTTTCATCAATTTTTGTAAAGATTATCTTATTAAAATGAAGCTTGCGGTAGTCCTCAACAATCTTTGTGAGGTCTTTTCCCTTGGTTGTCGCGCTTAATGTTAGCAAGATATCTCTTGGTTGAGGCATAACCTCTATAAATTTTCTCAGCTCGAATACCTGTTCTTTGTTTTTTAGCGATCTTCCGGCTGTGTCGATTAAAATTAGATCTTTGTCGCTGTGGCGCCTGAGGCAGTTCTTGAGCTCCCCGGGAGTCATCACGACTTCCAAAGGCAGGCCGATGATTTCACTATAAGTTTTAAGCTGTTCCAACGCCCCTATCCGGTACGTATCAATTGTCAAAAGCGCTACCCTTTTATGGTGAAACAGGGCAAGTTGTGCCGCCAACTTGGCCAGTGTAGTTGTCTTTCCTACACCGGTGGGTCCGATGAACGCCATTAACCTACCGGGGACAATATTTTTATAGAAAGGCTCCACCAACCGGGCCATACCTTGTAGAAGAGTCTCATTCACATTCCCGTCCGGGCTGTTTATAGTTTCTGCCCCGTGAAGCCTGCTGTTTCTAAAATCCGCAATCAACCTTCCCACAATAACATCGTTTAGCTCCAATTGTTGGAGCACTGTTCTAATCTTCGAAAAACTCCTGTCCCCGGTCCCGTATTCCTGGCTGTCAGGCGTGAAATCCCACAATGTTCTTTTTAATTCATCAAGTTCCCGTTCCAGTTCGCGGTAATCAACCGGCTCCGTTTGATTCACGTTGACGGCGTTTGAATGCCGGCTCACCTTTGCCGTCTCTCTCCAATACCCTTCGGCCGGTGCTTCTTTCCAGGCTGTCTTTTTTGAGGCCGCCGGCATTTGTGGATCAACCGGACCTGCCCAGTGTTGTTCGTTAATTTGCTTTTGTTGCCCTGTATCTACATTATTTTCAACTGCTGCGGTCACTTCTACCAGACTAGGTCCAAGCACAGCGCGCAAACCGCTGCCACGCACCTTCCTACTACTTATGATGATCGCTTCAGGCCCTAAATCGCCCTTGATCATCTGAAGGGCTTCTCTTAAGTCTTTGGCGATATATTTTCGTATTCTCAATCCACTGTCACCGTCCCAACAGCCTCAATATCATATCCCGGATAAATCTCGCTGAGTGACAGCACGGCCAGATGAGGAAGATACTTCTCCACCAACCTCCTGAAAGGCATTCGGCAGCGCGGCGAACAAAGCACAACCGGGCTCGCGCCACGCAGGTTGAACTTCTCCATCATAGATTTCAAGCGCTCTAACAGCTTGCGGGTAAGCTGTGGCTCCAGCACCGGGTAGGCGCCCAGCCTTGTTTCCTGGATTGAGTCAATGAGATCCTGCTCCAGTTGAGGGTGGAGCGTAAGTACAATAATTTTTCCTTCATTGTTTTCGTATTTGCGGCAAATTGTTCTGGCCATGGCCTGGCGCACCTGTTCAGTCAAATAGTCGATTTCCTTGCTATAGTGAGCGGCGTCGGCCAGCGCCTCCAGAATAGTCAGGAGATCCCGCACGGGCACCTGTTCTTTTAAAAGGTTCTGAACAACTTTTTGTATTTCACCCAAACTCAACAGGTTGGGGATCAGTTCCTCGATAACCGCCGGGTTTTTCTCTTTAATTACATCCACCAGTTCCTTCAGCTCCTGGCGCCCCATCAGTTCGTAGGAGTTGCGCTTGATAAACTCCGTCAGGTGCGTAACGATTACGGTAGAACAGTCCACGACTGTATACCCTGCGATCTCGGCGCGGTCCTTGTCCTCTGGCGAAACCCAATAGGCAGGCAGGCCAAAAGTCGGTTCGGTGGTCGGAATGCCTTTAATGATTGCGCCCTGTCCTGTTGCGTCCATGGCCAGGTAGTGTCCCGCCATAACTTCCGCTGAGGCTGCAACAACTCCTCTGATTTTGAACACATACCCGTTGGGAGAAATCTGGAGGTTGTCCCTGATCCGCACCGGGCGCACGAAAATACCCATCTCTGCCGCACACTGCCGTCGCACAGAAGCAAGCCGTTTAAGCAGATCCCCGCCTTGTGATTCGTCTGTAAGCGGGATGAGATTGTAGCCCAACTCTATTTCAAGCGGATCTATCTTGTAATACTCCAGAATATTCTCCGGCTCGGCCCTGGGGGGGACAGCCTGTCTGGCCGCTGTTTCAAGTTTTTCCTGGTCTTTTTTACGCTCTTCCTGAATTAAGCTGTAAGCAAGAAAGCCCATCCCACCCGCCAGGGCCATAAAAAGCAAATTTGGCATGGCCGGGATCAGGCCGAGAACAAACAGGATGATGGAGGCAAGGACCAGTACCTTGGGGAAGTTAAGGAACTGGTCCGATATATCCTTGCCGAAACTAGCGTCCGATGAAGCGCGGGTGATCAGTATGCCTGAGCCCGTGGAAATAAGGAGAGCGGGTATTTGAGCCACCAGGCCGTCCCCTACGGTCAAGATGGTGTAGGTTTGAAAAGCCTCCCCGGCTTCCATTCCTTTTTCCAGGACTCCGATGATCAGACCACCAACAATGTTGATCACAATGATAATAATTCCGGCAATAGCGTCGCCCCTGACAAATTTACTGGCGCCGTCCATCGCTCCAAAGAAGTCGGTCTCCCTCTGCAGGCGGCGCCTCCTGGAACGCGCCTCCTCCTCGTCAATCAACCCGGCGTTGAAATCCGCATCGATACTCATTTGCTTGCCCGGCATAGCATCCAGGGTAAAGCGCGCCGCCACTTCGGCAACCCTGCCGGAGCCACTGGTTATTACGACAAATTGAATGACGGTGATAATTATAAAAATAACCAGCCCTATAATGATGTTGCCGCCCACAACAAAATTCCCAAAGGCTGTGATAACCTGGCCGGCTGAAGCATCGGTGAGAATCAACCGGGTGGAAGATATATTCAGAGACAGGCGGTACAAGGTGGTTATCAGCAACAATGTTGGAAATATTGAAAACTGGGTCGGCTCAGTGGTAAACATGGTAATCAGCAAGATCACCAGACCAAGCGCGAGGCTTAAGATCAGGAAAACATCCAGGATGCCGGGCGACAGCGGAATTATAATCATCAGAATAATGCCGATGACAAGCCCGGCGATAATCATATCGTTGTATTTCTTAACCTGTTGTCTGAGCGCTGTCCTGGATAACATCTGTCCACCATCCAATGATGAGTAGTTCCTGGCAAATCAACTAATAAATTTTAGATTATGCCATGTCCCTTAACACGGCTTACTTTCTTATCTTGTAGATCAAAGCGATTATTTCGGCCACAGCCTGATACACTTCGATGGGTATTTCATCCCCTGCCTCGGTAGTCCTGTATAATAACCTGGCCAAATCTTTGTTTTCAATAACCGGCACATCATATTTTGCGGCCAATTCCTTGATCCGCTCGGCCAGGCGGCCGGCCCCTTTCGCCACGATCCGGGGCACATCCATGCTTTCCTGCTCATAACGGAGTGCTACAGCCAGGTGAACGGGGTTGGTAATCACAACTGTGGCCTTCGGCATCTCACTAAGCAGGCGGTTCATACTAACCTGGCGCTGCCGCTCGCGCAGCCGGGACTTAAGCTGAGGATCCCCCTCGGCTTCTTTGAACTCCTTTTTAAGTTCTTCCCTTGACATCATCAATTCTCGCTTGTGTTGATACCAACGGTGCAGGTAGTCCAGAATAGCCAGTACCAAGTAGACAAGCCCGCAACAGCCTGCGATAAAAATTATAATCTGCGCCGCATCATTCAGCGAGCGGGCGGGAGTACCCTGCCCTGCCTCCAAGACATCCGGCAGGCGCCCCTTAATCAGCAAAACTGCGACCACGGCAATTATGGTGATTTTTAGTAAGGATTTTAGCAGCTCCAGCAGTGCTTTTTTGGAAAAAACGTTCTTCAAACCGTTGGCAGGGTTAATTCTTTCAAATTTGAACTGCAACGCCTCATGTGCGTAAAAAAAACCAACCTGGACTATATTGGCCAGGACCGCAATCGCAACAACGAACGCAAAAAGCGGCCCCAGCAGCCCCAGAAAAAAACGAGATGAATAATACAAAGCAGCTGTATTATTTTCCAGGAACTGGCCATGAAAGCAATTGTTCAGGTATGAGTAAAAATAATCTTGGATGCCCGAAACTAGACTGTCCTTTACCGCATAGATGTAAACTACAATGGCCAGCAAAATTATGGACCCGTTTAAATCGCTGCTTTTGGCTACCTGCCCTTTCCGCCTGGCTTCCTGCAACCTTCGCGGTGTCGGCTGCTCGGTTTTTTGTGCGCTGTCCTGGTTGGCCATTAGGATAAACCTTTAAGCAGCAACAAAAGGTTTTTTTCAATTGAGCTCATGAACCTGCTCAAGGCTGTCGCCATGAGCGGAAGGGTAACGCTCAATACCAGCAGACCTGTGACGATCTTAAGCGGAAATCCAAGTACGAAAATATTCATTTGCGGCGCCATCCGGGCAACCAGGCCAAGAGCGGTGTCGGTAAGCAGCAATACTACCATAACAGGCACGGCCAACTGGACAGCAAGCGTAAACATGCCCGCGAATGCCTTTAGAACAACCTCACTCACACCTCCGCTGAAAACAGCGTTAAAAGGCAGGAGTTCGTAGCTCCTGGCCAGGGCCATGATGAGGCTGTAATGCCCATCCAGGCTCAGGTAAATGACCAGGGCAAACATGTACAAAAAGTGGGCGATTACAGTATTTTGCGCACCCGTCATAGAATCGAAGACGTTAGCAAGGCCGTAACCGATATGGATATCCATAAAGTGTCCTGCCATTCTGAAAAGATATAAAACCAGGCTGGCCATCAGGCCCAATTCCAGCCCGACCAGGACTTCGCCGGCCGCTTGCAGGATATATACCAGAGCATTGTCCGAAAGTGGGTACAGACCGGTTTTTAGATTAGGGAAAACCACCAGACTCAAGACAAAGGCAAAACCTATCTTGACCAGGACAGGAATCCCTTTTACGGCCATCAAAGGACTGCTGGCCAGGAAGGCTACCGCCCTTAAAAAAACGAGAAAAAACAGGTAATATTGCCTCAAATCCTGCGCCTGCTCCAACTCTAACGCACCATCCCGGGTATCTGGCTGTAAAGATTGACCGTAAAACTCATGAGCCGGTTCAAAAACCAGGGTCCCAGAAGGATTAGCGCCAAAAAGACAACAATAATTTTCGGGACAAAAGTCAGGGTCTGCTCCTGGATTTGTGTGGCAGCCTGCAAAATGCCGATAACCAGCCCCACCAGCAAGGCCGCAATCAAGACCGGACCCGCTAGAGTAAGGACCAGGATGAGGGCCCCTTGGGCCACGTTGATAAAATACGTCTGAGTCATTTTCCGCACAACCTTAGTGAAAACTTTCCAGTAACGACTTTACAACTAGATACCATCCGTCCACCATCACAAAAAGCAACAGTTTAAACGGTAAGGAAACCATCACCGGCGGGAGCATGAACATCCCGACCGACATCAAGATACTGGCGACGACCATGTCAATAATAAGGAAAGGCACGTATAAAAGAAAACCTATTTGAAAAGCTGTCTTTAATTCACTGATGATAAATGCGGGAACAACTACCGTCAGGGGTAGCACATCAGCATTTTGCGGGCTTTCTATTTTAGATGCCTCGACCATGAGCGCGATATCCTTCTCCCTGGTCTGCTTTAACATGAAACTGCGCAGGGGCTTGGAGGCGCTTTCGATAGCCGTTTCCTGGTTCATCTCACTGGCCAGGTACGGTTTTATAGCGTGCTCATTGATGTCCTGGTAAACCGGCGCCATCACGAATATCGTCAAAAACAGGGCCAGGCCAATAAGAACCTGGTTCGGCGGTGCTTGCTGAGTTCCCATGGCGCTACGTAAAAAAGAGAGCACTACGATAATCCTGGTAAAGGACGTCATCATCATCAAAAAGGCTGGAATAAAAGACAATAGGGTCAGCATCACCAACAGTTTGACGCTGTCGACGACCTGACTGGGACTGTTGCTCTGATTAACTGTCAGGTCAATATTCGGAACCGGTATGGGTTGAGACCAGGCCGGTTGTTGAAATATAAAAAACCCAGCTGCAAGGAACAAAATTAAAACATATTTCCTCATTGATCCCGTTTACCCCGGTTATGTTTGATAAAATGCATGTTTAACAATGACAGCGGCGCCGGCCATTTGCTGACCGCGGACGCAAAAGGACTCCGGTTGTCCTTGCTTCGGTTTAGCAGGCTTCTGGCAAGTTCCAGGCCGAAAGCCGGCGGGCGGTCGTTCTCTTCCGCTTCCAGCAAGGGAGGCAGCCCGTCCAGTTCCTTTAATAGCGAGAGACTCCCCTCTTGTTTTGCTATCAGAAAAAACACTCCTCCCACTTCCACCAGGCAGATTGCTGTTTTTGGGCAGAGCCAGAGCTGTTCCAGCAATCTCATGCGGCGTTTTCCGTCGAAGTTAACTTTTTTTCTGCCTGGAAGGTAGCGAAGCAGAACATAGGCCAGCAGCAATACCAGCGGCAGGGAAACGACTAGTTTAATAAAAGCCCAGTAAATCTCTTTATCCACTATTTCCATTCCCCTGTGCTGTTGAACCGGCGGGTAAAAAGCCTGCAACCTTCAGGGCGTAAGTGTCATTAATGACAAAGACTTCACCCTTCCCAAACATCTGATTATTTATATATAAATCAACAGAATCGCCGGAAGCTTTATCCAGTTTAATTACAGTACCCACATCCATGTTCAGGACATCTTTTGTCTTTACAAATGCCCTGCCCAGCTCTACGACAATCGATACCTCCACATCTTCGAGGTAGCTTAAGCTCAACTTCAGACCAACCATACCCTGTCCGTTGGACAGTGGCTTATAACATACCTTCTTGATCCCCTTTTCATTGTCTGCGCCATGCAAACTGGACGGCGCTTC
>DHTR01000016.1:22717-42411 GCA_002408725.1 Pelotomaculum sp. UBA5255 | reverse complement strand
GACAAATCCGGTCACGCCCGGCGTATTGCGGACAATGAACCAGGATTCCTCGGTCAGGATCATGTTTACCAGAACATAACCGGGGAAAATATGGCGTTCGATGGTTTTCCGCTTTCCGTCTTTCACTTCGATTTCTTCCTGGGTCGGGATGACAACGTCAAAAATCTTTTCCTTCATGCCCATGGAATCAATCCGCTGTTCAAGATTATGGCGGACTTTGTTTTCGTAACCGGAATAACAATGGATCACGTACCATCCACGTTCTTCCGTGCTCTCGATTTTTCCTTCTTCATCTTCCAAATTTCTTGCCGGGCGTTCGCTCTTCTTTGCCTTTGCCCGGGCTGGTTTTTTCGGTTTCGGTTCACTTTCTGTGATCTCAGCCTCAACACCATCCTCAGCAAGAATTTTCAGATCATCATTCTCGTTAGAACTCATTAAACTTCTCGTTTCCTATCCGACAATCGCGCCGATCAATTCAGAGAATATAAAATCCACGATTCCCAGAAATATAGCTGTTGCAACGACTACAGCCAGAACAATTTTGGTCATTCGCAATGCATCTTCTTTGGTCGGCCAGGTCACTTTGCGCAGTTCGCCCAGTGTTTCATTCCACCATTTCACCAATCTGTTCGGTTTCTTTTGAACAGGTTTCTCGGCTTTTACAGGTTTTTTAGTTTTTGGTTCTGCCATACGACTGGTCACTCCTTATCAGCTGGCCTTTATGCCTATAAACGCCGCTTCACGAGCGGCGTTGTTTGCTAGCAGGTGAAGCAGGAATCGAACCCACAACCTCCTGTTTTGGAGACAGGCGCTCTGCCTAATTGAGCTATTCACCTAAAATATCCGGAACGGTTATGTCCGTTCCGGATTCCAAACTTTTGCCTTACTTCGATTCGCGATGCAGCGTGTGTTTGCGGCAGCGCGAACAGAACTTACTGAGTTCCATTCTCCCGGGATCGTTTCGGCGATTTTTCTGGGAGGTGTAATTTCGCTCTTTGCATTCAGTGCATGCGAAAGTAATTACTGGTCGAATATCTTTCTTTTTTGATGCCATTTTATTTCACTCTCAGTGTCAGAGACACCGATACTCCTCTTAGCCTGCGATTTCGGTGATGACACCGGCGCCGACGGTCAGACCGCCTTCGCGGATCGCGAATTTTGAACCCTGTTCCAATGCGACCGGGATGATCAGTTCAACGTCCATCTCGATGTTGTCGCCGGGCATAACCATTTCTACGCCTTCAGGAAGCGTGATCACACCGGTCACGTCCATCGTCCGAATGTAGAACTGCGGGCGGTAGCCTGAGAAGAACGGTTTGTGACGGCCGCCTTCTTCGCGTTTCAACACGTAGACGTTTGCCTTGAATTTTGTGTGCGGCTTGATGCTGCCGGGTTTCGCGATTACCATCCCGCGTTCCACGTCAGTCCGTTCAATCCCGCGCAGCAGCAGACCCAGATTGTCTCCAGCCTGTCCTTCGTCAACGATCTTGTGGAACATTTCCACACCCGTGCAGACGCTGCTCATGCTCTTTTCCTGGAGACCAACGATTTCCACTGGATCACCAATCTTGATGTGTCCGCGTTCCGCACGACCGGTCACAACAGTGCCGCGTCCCTTGATCGAGAACACGTCTTCCACCGGCATCATGAACGGTTTTTCAACTTCGCGCATCGGTGTCGGAATGTAGCTGTCAACCGCTGCCATCAGTTCTTTGATCGGTGCATATTCCGGATCGTTCGGATCGGTGCTGGTGCTCTCCAGCGCTTTCAGCGCTGAGCCGCGGATGATCGGCGTGTCGTCTCCGGGGAACCCGTAGCCATTCAGCAGATCGCGCAGTTCCATCTCAACCAGTTCCAGCAGTTCAGGATCGTCCATCTGATCTGTCTTGTTCAGGAAGATCAAAATGCTTGGCACTTCCACCTGGCGAGCCAGCAGCACGTGTTCCCGTGTCTGCGGCATCGGTCCGTCCGGCGCTGCTACGACCAGGATCGCGCCGTCAACCTGCGCTGCACCCGTGATCATGTTCTTGATGTAGTCGGCGTGGCCGGGGCAGTCTACGTGGGCGTAGTGCCGCTTGTCGGTTTCGTATTCGACGTGGGAGGTACTGATCGTGATTCCCCTGGCGCGCTCTTCGGGAGCGTTGTCGATTTCGTCGTACTTCTTGATGGATGCCCCGCCCACGGTGCTGAGGGTGAGGGTGATGGCTGCGGTAAGGGTGGTTTTGCCGTGGTCCACGTGTCCGATGGTACCAATATTAACGTGGGGTTTGGTGCGCTCAAATCTTTGCTTTGCCATTGGTTTTGCCTCCTTCAAATACTCGGTTTGTAAAAAGTCTTTTGAACACTGCCTAAATAATACTGTTCTGACAGTATTTTAACCCTGCCGCCTGGCAATAATTCCTTCTGCAATATTGTCCGGCGTCTGGGCGTAGTGGTCGAACTGCATGCTATAAATGCCCCGTCCCTGGGTGCAGGAGCGCAGATCTGTGGCGTAGCCGAACATCTCCGCAAGGGGAACGTAGGCGTGAATAACCTGAGCCCCGCTGCGCGACTCCATTTCCTCAATCCGGCCCCGCCGGGAGTTGAGATCACCAAGCACGTCGCCCATATATTCATCGTTGACCACGACTTCTACCTTCATAACCGGCTCCAGCAGGGTTGGCCCGGCCTTTTTGGCCGCGCTCTTGAAACCCATGGAACCGGCAATCTTAAAGGCCATCTCCGAGGAGTCAACATCGTGATAGGATCCGTCCAGGAGGGTGACCCCCACGTCAATCACCGGAAATCCCGCCAGGACGCCGTTTTCCATGGCTTCCTTGATCCCGGCGTCGACCGCTGGGATGTACTCCCTGGGGATGGCGCCTCCGATTATTTTACTGGTAAACAGGTAGCCCGTACCTTGCTCCCTCGGCTCGATCTCGATTGATACGTGGCCGTATTGGCCGCGCCCGCCGGACTGCCGGATAAATTTGCCCTCGGCCTTGACCTTTTTCCGGATGGTCTCTTTATAGGCCACCTGGGGTCTGCCGACGTTGGCATCCACCTTGAACTCCCGCAGCATCCTGTCCACGATAATTTCCAGGTGCAGCTCGCCCATACCCGAGATCAGCGTCTGTCCGGTTTCGGGATCGGTGTTAATTCTAAAGGTGGGGTCCTCTTCCGCCAGCTTCTGCAGGGCAACGCCCATTTTTTCCTGGTCGAGCTTGGTTTTGGGCTCAATAGCCACCTGGATCACCGGTTCCGGAAACTCCATGGACTCCAGGATCACAGGGGCTTTCTCATCACACAGAGTGTCCCCCGTGGCGGTTGTTTTAAGTCCAACCGCCGCAACGATATCGCCGGTATAGACATGGTCGATATCCTCCCGGTGGTTGGCGTGCATTCTCAGAATCCGCCCAATTCTCTCCCGCCGGGTCCGGCTGGAGTTGAAGACATAAGACCCCGACTTCAAGGCCCCCGAGTAAACCCTGAAAAAAGTCAGTTTGCCCACGAAGGGGTCAACTGCAATCTTAAAAGCCAGAGCCGAAAAGGGCTCCTCATCACTGGACGCGCGCTCTTCCTCGCTACCGTCCCGGGGATCGGTCCCGCAAACTGCCGGCACGTCGTCCGGAGCAGGCAGAAAGTCTACAATTGCGTCCAGCAACGGCTGCACACCCTTGTTTTTAAAGGCCGAGCCGCACAATACGGGGATCAGCTTAACGGCGAGGGTGGCTTTGCGCAACCCCTGCCGGAGTTCATCCTCCGTCAAGGTTTCGTTATCAAGGTAACTTAGCAGCAATTCTTCATCAGATTCGGCCACAGCTTCAATCAGGCGGTTTCGCATGGATTTCGCCTTTTCAGCCAACTCTGCCGGGATTTCTGATTCCTCGCCTCTAGCGCTCATGTCGTTATTATAGATGATGGCCTTGTTCCTGATCAGGTCAATGACTCCGCGAAAATTGTCTTCTGCACCGATAGGGAGTTGCAGGGCCACCGGGTTTGCACCCAGGCGTTCCTTGATCATGCGGATGCCGCGCTCGAAGTCGGCGCCCACCCGGTCCATTTTGTTGATGTACGCAATGCGCGGAACTCCGTACTTATCGGCCTGCCGCCAGACAGTTTCGGATTGCGGCTCGACGCCCCCTACGGAGCAAAATACGGCAACCGCACCGTCAAGTACGCGCAGGGAGCGCTCTACCTCGACGGTGAAGTCCACGTGGCCTGGCGTGTCGATAACATTTATTTGGCAATCGCGCCACCGGCAAGTAGTAGCGGCAGAAGTAATGGTAATCCCCCGCTCCTGCTCCTGGACCATCCAGTCCATGGTTGCCGCGCCATCGTGAACTTCCCCGATTTTGTGAACCCTACCGGTATAAAACAGGATCCTTTCGGTGGTAGTGGTCTTGCCGGCGTCAATATGGGCCATGATTCCTATATTTCTGATTTTTTCTAACGGAAATTGCCGCGCCACGAAAAGATCACTCCTTTACCACCTATAGTGCGCAAATGCCTTGTTCGCTTCTGCCATTTTATGTGTGTCTTCTCTCTTCTTGACAGCAGCACCGGTACCTGCTGCCGCGTCCATAATTTCGTTGGCAAGCTTATCTTCCATGGTTCGTCCTGCGCGTTCCCGGGAATACCGGGTCAACCAGCGAATGGCCAGTGTTTGCCTGCGCTCACTCCGCACTTCAATCGGCACCTGGTAGTTGGCGCCACCGACCCGGCGGGCCTTGACCTCCAGCACGGGCATAATGTTTTTCATCGCCGCCTCAAAAACTTCCAGCGGATTCTTCCCTGTTTTTTCCTTGATCTTATCCAGTGCGCCATAAACAACCATCTCGGAGACGCTCTTTTTGCCTTTCTGCATGATCTGGTTGATCAGCTTGGTCAGCACCTTACTCCGGTAAACGGGATCCGGTAAAATTTCAAGCTTCGGGACCGCCCCTCTTCTAGGCATTCAATATCCCCCCTTTGCTGTGTAAATAGAGTTTATCCAAACCAAAGTGTTTTTAGATCAAAAATCCGTTGCGCGAATGAATTCGCAACCACAGGTGTTATAGTTGTATACATGCTTATTTCTTGGCTCGCTTGGTACCGTATTTGGAGCGGGCCTGGTTTCGGTTCTGCACACCCGCAGAGTCCAGGGCGCCGCGCACGATGTGATACCGGACCCCCGGCAGGTCTTTGATCCGGCCGCCGCGAACCAGAACCACCGAGTGCTCCTGCAGGTTATGCCCGATCCCGGGAATGTAGGAGGATACCTCAATACCGTTTGTGAGCCTTACCCGCGCCACCTTGCGTAGAGCAGAGTTGGGCTTTTTAGGTGTGGTCGTGTAAACCCTGGTGCAAACGCCCCGTTTTTGCGGACACTCTTTCAAGGCGGGAGCCGCTGAAGTTTTGGTAATACTTTTCCGTCCCTTGCGGATCAACTGGCTGATGGTTGGCATATCTCGATTACACCTCCTTCCCTTAAGTCCAAAATCAAAAATGCAAAAACTTTTTAGTCCTCCGTAATGGCAGCGGCTGCGCAGCCCACCTCGATCCGACAGGCCTTGCCCAGAGCCTGCATGGAATCCACTCGGATGACCGGGATCCCTTTCTGTAGACAATTTTGCAGGATCGGCTCAATGACGTGCCGGTCGGCGGTCTGAGCCACATAGACAACTTTGGCCAGCCCGCGCTCAATGGCTTTCAGGGTCTGCTTGGCGCCAACGGTCCTTTTACGCGCAGAGATGAGCCTTTTATAAGCCATATCCGCTTGAAAACCTCCTGAAATCCAGACACTCAAATATATTATCATTCAATCGGATCATTGTCAATATTTCCTTTTCCTTTATTATTGATCATAGAAACCCGAGCCGGGGGCGTTTTTCTACAGCCCCCCGGCCCGGGCCAAAAGCTTACTAAACGGTTGTTGTTTCACCGTAAACTAAATCGCTGTCCGGCAGTTCCTCCAGCTCCAAATCGGTGTCATCGGCTACTACGGAAATATTGCGGTAGCGGGACATTCCAGTGCCGGCCGGAACCAGCTTGCCAATAATTACATTTTCTTTTAAGCCCAGGAGCGGGTCCATTTTGCCCTTGATGGCCGCCTCGGTCAGCACCCGGGTGGTTTCCTGGAAGGAGGCCGCGGAGAGGAAGGAATCGGTGGCCAAGGAAGCCTTGGTAATCCCCAGCAGCACCGGTTTGGCGGTGGCAGCCTCGCCGCCCGCCGCCACCGCCCGGCTGTTTTCTTCCTCAAACTCGAAGATGTCGATTAACCCGCCCGGAAGCATGTAGGTATCGCCGGATTCATCAATCTTCACCTTGCGGAGCATCTGGCGGATCATCACTTCGATGTGTTTATCGTTGATATCAACGCCCTGGAGCCGGTAAACCCGCTGCACTTCCTGGAGCAGGTAGACCTGCACCCCCTGCACCCCCTTGATCTTGAGCAAGTCGTGGGGATTCACGGAGCCCTCGGTCAGTTCATCCCCGGCGTAAACGTGCTCGCCGTCCTGAACCTTGAGGCGCGCGCCGTAAGGCACCTGGTAAACAGTCTTCTCGCCGTCCTCCGCCGCAACCTCGATTTCCCTGCGCCCCTTGACCTCGCGGACAGCAATGATGCCGTCGGCTTCGGCGACAATGGCCTGGCCCTTGGGCCGCCGCGCCTCAAAAAGCTCCTCGACCCGCGGTAAGCCCTGGGTGATATCGTCCCCGGCCACACCACCGGTGTGGAAGGTACGCATGGTCAACTGGGTTCCCGGCTCGCCGATGCTCTGGGCGGCAATGATGCCCACGGCTTCGCCGATGTCCACTTTCCGGCCCGTGGCCAGGTTGCGCCCGTAGCACTTGATACAAACCCCGTGTCGGGTCTTGCAGGTCAGGACGGAGCGGATCTTCACTTTACTCAAGCCGGCCGCCATAATCTTTTCGGCTTGTTCTTCCTGGATTTCCTCGCCGGCAACGGCCAGGATTTCCCCTGTTTTGGGATGCTTAATGTCTTCCAGCGCCGTGCGACCGATAAAACGGTCTTCCACCTTTTCAATGACCTCGGTGCCGTCTTTGATTTCACCGACTTCAATTCCCTGGATCGCACCGCAGTCAATTTCCCGCACGATCACATCCTGGGCCACATCCACCAACCGGCGCGTCAGGTAGCCGGAGTCGGCCGTCCTTAGTGCGGTGTCGGCCAGACCCTTGCGGGCGCCGTGGGTGGAGATGAAGTACTCCAGGACCGTCAGGCCCTCCCGGAAGTTAGCTTTGATCGGCAGGTCGATGATCCGGCCTGACGGGTCTGCCATCAGACCCCGCATTCCCGCCAGTTGGCGGATCTGCTGGATGTTACCGCGAGCGCCGGAGTTAGCCATCATGTAGACCGGGTTGAAGTGGTCCAGGGATTCGATCAGCGCGTCAGTTACCTTTCTGGTGGCATCGTTCCAGATGCCGATAACCTTGTGGTAGCGCTCGTCTTCGGTAATCAGACCCCGGCGGTACTGAAGCTCCACCTTGCCAACCAACATTTCGGCATCTTTAAGGATCTCTTGTTTCTTCTGGGGAATGGTAATGTCCTGCATTCCAATGGTAATCCCCGCCCGGGTCGCGTAGGTGAAGCCCAGTTTCTTGACCCCGTCCAAAAGCCGGGTCGTTTCAGAAAAGCCCAGCTTCCGGTAGCAATCGTCCACAATCCTGCTCAACACTTTTTTCTCGGCTACCTGGTTGATAAAACCCAGTTCCTGGGGAATAACTTCGTTAAAGATGACCCTGCCCACCGTGGTTTCCGTCAACCCTTCGGGGAGACGGACCTTAATCCTGGCATGCAGGGAAACGCATTTATTGTGATAGGCCATCACGGCCTCATCCGGATCTTTGAAAATTTTCCCCTCACCATGGTCCCCCGACCTATCCATGGTCAGGTAGTAGCTGCCCAGGACCATGTCCTGGGTGGGAACGGCCACGGGGCGCCCGTCCTTGGGATTTAAGATGTTGTTGGCCGAAAGCATCAACAGCCTGGATTCGGCCTGGGCTTCGGCGGAAAGGGGAACGTGCACCGCCATCTGGTCCCCGTCAAAGTCGGCGTTGTACGCGGTGCAGACCATGGGGTGGATCTGGATGGCACGGCCCTCCACGAGCACCGGCTCGAAGGCCTGGATGCCCAGTCGGTGCAAGGTCGGGGCCCGGTTTAAAAGGACGGGGTGCTCGCTGATAACTTCTTCCAGGACGTCCCAGACCTCGGGCCGCACCCGCTCTACCATGCGCTTGGCGCTTTTGATGTTGTGGGCGTGACCGTCGTTGACCAGGCGCTTCATGACGAAGGGCTTGAACAGCTCCAGGGCCATTTCCTTGGGCAACCCGCACTGATGGATATGCAGATCCGGTCCCACCACAATCACGGAGCGGCCGGAGTAGTCCACCCGCTTGCCCAGCAGGTTCTGGCGAAAGCGCCCCTGCTTGCCCTTGAGCATGTCGGAGAGCGACTTTAGCGGGCGGTTGCCGGGCCCCGTCACCGGGCGGCCGCGGCGGCCATTGTCAATCAGGGCGTCCACGGCCTCCTGGAGCATCCTCTTTTCGTTCCGGACGATGATATCCGGAGCGCCCAGGTCCAAAAGCCTTTTCAGACGGTTGTTGCGGTTAATCACCCGGCGGTAAAGGTCGTTTAAGTCGGACGTGGCAAAGCGGCCACCGTCCAGCTGCACCATCGGACGAAGCTCGGGGGGGATAACCGGGACCATGTTCATGATCATCCACTCCGGTCGGTTACCCGACTTGCGGAAGGCCTCCACTACTTCCAGGCGGCGGATGGCCCGGATCTTGCGCTGTCCGCTGACTTCTTTCAACTCTTGCCGGAGGTCCCGGGCCATTTCATCCAGGTCTAACTCTTCCAAAAGCTTTTTAACCGCCTCGGCGCCCATGCCGGCCTTAAACTTGTTTTCGTACTTATCCCGGTTTTCCCGGTATTCCGACTCGGTCAGGAGCTGCTTTTTAATGAGTCCTGTTTCGCCTGATTCCGTTACTATATAGGATACAAAATATAAAACTTTCTCCAGCGACCGGGGGGACATGTCCAGCAAAAGCCCCATCCGGCTGGGGATGCCCTTAAAGTACCAGATATGGGAAACCGGGGCCGCCAGTTCGATGTGTCCGAGCCGCTCCCTGCGGACCTTGGAACGGGTGACCTCCACGCCGCACCGGTCGCAAATGACGCCTTTATAGCGGACACGCTTGTATTTGCCGCAGTGGCATTCCCAGTCCCGGGTGGGTCCGAAAATACGCTCACAGAAGAGCCCGTCCCGCTCCGGTTTCAGGGTGCGGTAGTTGATGGTCTCCGGCTTTTTGACCTCACCGCTGGACCAGGCGAAGATTTGTTCTGGAGAAGCCAGTCCAATCCGGATCCGGTCAAAGTGGTTCAAGTCTATCAAAAAGGACCCCTCCTTTTGGTAGTAAAGCGTAAGTCACCTATTTGTCTTCTTCGTCAAGCTTGAATTCTTCTTTCAAGAAATCAGCGTTTAATTCATCCTCTTTATTGGTTTCAGGATCTTCTTCACCATTCGGGACCCCGGGCCGCTCCTCTACGTGCAGGTCGATACCGAGCTCCTTGGCGGTTTCGCTGATGTCTTCTTCGACTTCCTTAATCTCTATCTCCTCGTCTGCCTCGGAAAAGACTTTTACGTCCAGACCCAGGCTCTGAAGTTCCTTGATCAGCACCTTAAAGGACTCCGGAACGCCGGGCTCAGGCACGTTTTCACCCTTGACGATGGCCTCGTAGGTCTTGACCCGGCCAACCACGTCATCCGACTTGACGGTCAGGATTTCCTGGAGCGTGTAGGCTGCACCGTAGGCCTCCAGTGCCCATACCTCCATTTCCCCGAAGCGCTGGCCGCCAAACTGTGCTTTGCCGCCCAGAGGCTGCTGCGTAACCAGGGAGTACGGGCCGGTAGAGCGGGCGTGGATCTTATCGTCCACCAGGTGAGCCAGTTTAAGCATGTAAACGTAGCCCACTGTGATCGGGTTGTCGAAGGGCTCACCCGTGCGCCCGTCGTAAAGGGTCATCTTGCCGTCCCTGGGAAGGTTAGCCTGCCCCAGCGCGTTTAGAATGTCGCTCTCCACCGCCCCGTTGAAAACCGGGGTCGACACGTGCAAGCCCAGGGTCCTGGCCGCCCACCCCAGATGGGTTTCCAGAACCTGTCCAATGTTCATCCGGGAGGGCACACCCAGGGGGTTGAGCACAATTTCAATGGGGGTACCGTTTGGCAGGAAGGGCATATCTTCCTCGGGCAGGATCCTGGCAACGACGCCCTTGTTCCCGTGGCGTCCGGCCATTTTATCGCCCTCGGAGATTTTCCGCTTCTGGGCAATGTAGACCCGCACCAACTGGTTTACACCCGGCGGCAGCTCATCCCCATTGTCCCGGGAGAAGACTTTGACGTCCACAATTTTTCCGGCCTCGCCGTGGGGCACCCGCAGGGAAGTATCCCGCACCTCCCGTGCCTTTTCGCCAAAGATAGCCCGCAGGAGGCGCTCCTCGGCAGTGAGCTCGGTCTCGCCCTTGGGGGTAACCTTGCCAACCAGGATGTCGCCCGGCCTGACTTCGGCTCCGGTCCGGATGATGCCCCTCTCGTCGAGGTCTTTTAAGATTTCCTCCCCGACGTTGGGGATGTCCCGTGTGATTTCTTCCGGCCCGAGCTTGGTATCCCGGGCGTCGCACTCGTATTCTTCTATATGAATGGAAGTAAAATAGTCATCCTTGACTGCTTTTTCGCTGATCAGGATGGCATCCTCATAATTGTAGCCCTCCCAGGGCATGAACGCCACCAGGACGTTGCGGCCCAGGGCCAGCTCTCCCTGGTCGGTGGAAGGCCCATCCGCAATAATTTGGCCGCTCTCCACCTGTTGGCCTTTTCTGACGATGGGTTTCTGGTTGATGCAGGTGCCCTGGTTGGAGCGGGTGAATTTTAACAGCTTGTAGCGGTCCAGCGACCCTCCCTCTGCCCTGACCTCAACATCGGTGGCCGTCACCCGCTCTACGACACCCTTATTTTTCGCGATTACCACGACCCCGGAGTCCCGGGCGGCTTTATACTCAACCCCGGTGCCCACCAGCGGGGCCTGTACTTTAAGCAGGGGCACCGCCTGACGCTGCATGTTCGCCCCCATCAGGGCCCGGTTGGCGTCATCGTGCTCCAAAAAGGGGATCAGCGCGGTAGCGATGCTGAACACCTGTTTGGGGGAAACGTCCATGTAGTCCACCCTGTCCGCGGGAACCACAACAATTTCCGGGGAGCGGGCGTTGACCCGGCTCTCCGTGAAGCGACCGTCATCGTCCAGCGGCGCGTTGGCCTGGGCGATGACGTTCCCTTCCTCCTCGTCGGCGGTAAGGTAGACGATTTCATCGGTTACACGCTTGTTTTCTTTGTCTACCCTACGGTAAGGCGTTTCAATGAATCCGAAGGCATTGATCCGCGCGTAGGTGCTCAGTGAACCGATCAACCCGATGTTGGGACCTTCAGGAGTCTCAATTGGACACATCCGGCCGTAGTGGGAGCTGTGTACGTCCCGGACCTCGAAGCCTGCCCGCTCGCGGGACAGGCCCCCCGGCCCGAGGGCGGAAAGCCGCCGCTTGTGCGTCAACTCGGCCAGCGGGTTGGTTTGGTCCATAAACTGGGACAGCTGGCTGGACCCGAAAAACTCTTTGATTGCGGCCACCACGGGGCGGATATTGATCAACACCTGGGGCGTGATCACATCCACGTCCTGGATGGTCATCCTTTCCCGGACAACCCGCTCCATTCTGGAAAGGCCGATCCGGAACTGGTTCTGCAAAAGCTCGCCCACCGAACGAAGCCTGCGGTTGCCCAGGTGATCGATGTCATCCACGTTGCCCTCGCCGGCCATCAACCCGAGCAGGTACCGGACCGCTTCAAAGATGTCCTCCCGGGTCAGCTCCCGAATGAAAGTCCGCTCCCTGGGAACTTCTTTCTTTAAATAAGGATCATACTCGGTTTCCCCGTCGCTGTTCTCGCCATAGCGGTAGAGGACTCCGTGCTTTAATTTTTTTTGAATTTTATAACGCCCGACATTGCCCATGTCGTACCGCCTTGAATCGAAAAAGAGGGCCGAAAGCAGGGACCGGGCGCTGTCTACGGTAGGAGGTTCCCCCGGCCTCAGGCGCTTGTAGATCTCAACTAGCGCCTCTTCCTCGGTGTCGGTGTTGTCCCGGGAGAGCGTTTCCTGGATAAAAACATCATTGTCGAATAGGTCGTTAATCATGGCGTTGGAACCCCGACCCAGGGCGCGCACCAGGACGGTGGCGGGAATCTTCCGGGTACGGTCGATGCGAACAAAAATATGGTCGTTAACGTCGGTCTCAAATTCAAGCCACGCTCCCCTATTGGGGATGATTGTAGCCGTAAAAAGTCTTTTACCGCTGGGGTCGATGGTGTCGGCGTAGTAAACACCGGGGGAGCGAACAAGCTGGCTGACGATTACCCTTTCCGCCCCGTTAATAATAAAGGTGCCTTTCTCAGTCATCAGAGGAAAATCGCCCATGAACACTTCCTGTTCCTTGACTTCCCCCGTCTCCTTGTTGATTAGACGCACCTTTACCCGCAAGGGCGCTGCAAAAGTAACATCCCTCTCTTTGCACTCTTCCACCGAGTACTTGGGGTCACCGAGGATATAGTCAAGGAACTCCAGGACCAGGTTTCCGGTAAAATCCTGGATTGGAGAAACATCCTGAAAGACCTCCTGCAGGCCCTCTTTTAAAAACCAGTTGTAAGAATTGCGCTGCACTTCAATCAGGTTGGGTAATTCCAGAACTTCCTTGAGCTTACCAAAGTTGTGGCGAATCCTGGCGCCCACCTTTTCGGCATAAGGCATCGAACGCATCACACCCCTGTCCTATATTAAATAAAAGATTACAGCGAATACCGACGCTTTAAGCAGAAAAAAAGCCTTCGATTCATACAAGGGAAAAAGCAAGGCTGTTGTTCATGTACAATACCTCGCTTCTAGTTAAAGTTTGGGACTATCTAAAATATTATTTCCTGAAAGCAACCTGCAAATACATATAATTCCATGAAAATGAAAAAAGACATTGCCCCACAATGACATTCTTAAATGGTAGCATATAATTATTGGAGTGTCAAGAAAATTCTTAATGATCTTGAAGGATTTCGTCAGGCTGGATCTGAATTCTTTTGTAAGATCTATACCTGCCGCTTGAGGGGGCGGGAAGGAGGTTGTCATCCTGAGCGTTAATCCTGTCATCCTGAGCGATAGCGAAGGATGACAGGATAGGTAGGCACATTGTTTGCATTTTAAAACAAATGCTACATCTTGACGCAAAAAGGGACTTTGACGTGGCCCTGGGGCAACCCCTTCGGCGGCCAGAGCGCTAAGTCCTTCTCTGCCCCCAAAGGGTGTCACCCCACCCTGCCTTCGTTTATTCTTTCCTTATTTAATCTCTACGGATGCGCCCGCATCGGTAAGCTTAGTCTTGATGGCCTCGGCCTCTTCCTTGGAGATTTTTTCCTTGACCGGCTTCGGTGCGCCGTCAACCAGGTCTTTTGCTTCTTTCAGGCCAAGGGCGGTAATCTCGCGAACAACCTTGATTACGTTAACCTTCTTTTCGCCAATCGCGGTCAGGATAACATCAAATTCGGTCTTCTCTTCTTCGGGCGCAGCGGCGGCCGGAGCTGCGCCGGGGGCAGCGGCCATAGCCATGGGGGCGGCGGCGCTCACGCCGAATTCTTCTTCAAAGGCTTTGACCAGCTCGGACAGCTCCAGAACGGTCATACCCTTTACAGCTTCAAGGATTTCTTGGACTTTGGACATTTTATATAAAACCTCCCTATTTTTTGTAGTGATGGTAACCCTTCTTACTTTTTCATAATAACTTAGGTACCAGGTACCTGAGTTATTGGGTTGATTAAGCTTCCGCTTCACCTGCGCGCTGTTTGCGAACAGCCTCCAGGGCGTATACGAAGCCGCGCAGCGTGCCCTGCATGACGTTGGCAAAACCGTAGAGCGGAGCCTGCATTCCACCCAGCACTCTGGCCAGAAGAACTTCCCGCGAGGGCAGATCGGCCAAACTTTTAACGCCCATGGCGTCAATGATCTGACCATCCAGTACCCCGACCTTGATTTTCATCTTCTTTGTTTCCTTGATAAAATCTGAGAGCACTTTAGCCGGCGCCACGGGATCATTGCCAAAGGCAATGCCGACCGGACCCTCCAGGTACTGGCTCAGCCCGTCCAGGTCGAGTTGTTTGACCACCAGGTTGGTCAGGGTGTTTTTCGCCACCTTGAACTCGCAGTCGGCTTCCCTCAGGCGACGGCGCAACTTGGTGGCCTGGCTTACATTCAGCCCCTTGTAATCGGCAAAAATAGCAACCTTGGAATTTTCAAATCTTTGCTTTAGATCCTGGATAATGGCTTCCTTTTCAGATCTGCTGATAGGCACTTTTCCTAAAACACCTCCCTTGATAAAATAATCTTCCGGTATACCCATGCCCGTTACCCTTACAAAAACTAAAAGGGGCCCCTGTAGACATGAGCAGAGGCCCCGCGTTATGAACGCAAAGGTTTTTAAGGCCTCGGCTGGCGGCGTTCAAGCCATTATGCAAAGCACCAGGGGTCTACAGCACGAGTTTTCAATTTTATGGTTTTGGCTTAACCGGTTACTTTCTGGGTATTTACCCTTACACCGGGCCCCATTGTGGAAGAAATCGAAATAGATTTTAGATACTGTCCCTTGACTGCGGCAGGCCTCGCGCGGACCAGCACGTCGTACAGGGTTCGCAGGTTTTCAACCAGCTTTTCGGTAGTAAACGAAACCTTGCCGATGGGAGCGTGGACGTTTCCGGCTTTATCAACCCGGTATTCGATCTTACCCGCTTTCACTTCCTGGACGGCCCTGGTTAGATCAAAGGTAACAGTTCCGGTTTTGGGATTGGGCATCAGGCCCCGGGGGCCCAGGATCCGCCCTAGCTTACCGACGGTACCCATCATGTCCGGCGTTGCGATGGCCACATCAAAGCCCAGCCAGCCTTCCTGCTGGATCTTGGCCGCCATGTCTTCGGCTCCGACGAAGTCGGCGCCTGCTGCTTCCGCTTCCCTTGCCTTGTCGCCCTTGGCAAACACTAGCACGGTGCGGGTTTTCCCGGTGCCATGAGGCAATACCACGGCCCCACGCACCTGTTGGTCTGCGTGACGCGGGTCTACACCCAGTCGCACGACGACCTCGACTGTTTCATCAAATTTGCCCGGAGCAATTTTCTTGACCAGCTCAAAGGCGTTAACGGGTTCGTAGAGCACACTATAGTCAATCTGCTTGACCGCATCTTCGTACTTTTTACCATGTTTAGGCATGCTATAACCTCCTTTGTGGTTTAACGGAAATTTTTCCTCCCACTTTTTAGCCCTCTATAATGTCGATTCCCATGCTGCGGGCCGTGCCTTCAACCATCCGCATGGCAGCTTCAATGTCGACTGCATTTAAGTCGGGCATTTTCAACTCGGCAATCTCCCGCACCTTTGAGCGGGCCAGTTTCGCGACCTTTTTCTTGTTCGGCTCGCCGGAAGCTGTTTCGAGTCCGGCTGCTTTCTTGAGCAACACTGTAGCGGGCGGGGTCTTGGTGATAAATGTAAAGGAGCGGTCCTCGTAAACGGTAATCTCAACCGGAATAATCAGGCCTGCCTGAGCGGCGGTCCGCTCGTTGTAATCTTTTACAAAAGCCATAATGTTTACCCCGTGCTGGCCCAGGGCCGGTCCTACCGGGGGCGCCGGCGTGGCCTTGCCTGCCGGAACCTGCAGTTTAATGATGGCTGATACTCTTTTTGCCATTGATTTTCGCACCTCCCTTCGTATGGTCGTAGGTCAGCCTGGTTTTTATGATTAGGATAGCTTTTCAACCTGAATGAATTCCAGCTCGATGGGAGTTTCCCGCCCAAACATGGAGATCATCACCCGGACTTTGCCCTTGTCTAAGTTGATCTCTTCAATTTGCCCGATAAAGTTCTCAAAGGGTCCGTTAATCACGCGGACGTTTTCACCCTCCGAGAAATCAATGCGTGCCCGGATTTCTCCCCCGCCCATCTGTCTGATAATCCGCTTGGCCTCGCTGTCTTCCAGGGGGATCGGCTTGGACCCGGAGCCGACAAAACCCGTTACCCCGGGAGTATTGCGAACAACGTACCAGGAATCGTCCGTCATGAACATCTCCACCAGAACATAGCCTGGAAAGATCTTGCGCTTGGTTATCTTTTTCTTGCCGTCCTTGATCTCGACCTCGTCTTCCATCGGCACGAGGATGCGGAAGATCTTCTCTTCCATATTCATCGACTCGATCCGCTTTTCAAGGTTGGCTTTGACCTTATTTTCGTAACCGGAATAGGTATGAACTACATACCAGGACTTTTCCATAAAATACAAGGGACCCTTTTGCGATGTTAGGTCCCTCACCCCCTCAGGAAATTATCTTTGCAGGATAAGCTTGAGGATTGAAGTGAGCAGTACGTCAAAAACCCAAATCAACAGTCCCACCACAACCACAGCGACCAGCACTACTATAGTATATATAATGATTTCCCGGCGATTGGGCCAATGAACCTTTTTTAGCTCGTTCAGCGCCCCCTGGAGAAACTTCTTAGCTTGCTCTACACGGTTGACCCTCTCTTTTTTAACCGCTAAATCTTTTCTGACAGGATCTTTTCTAGCTGTGTCCTTCTTTTCTTTGCCTAACGCCACTTCTCTTTTCACCGATTTTTGCTCTGGTCCCCTTTTCCCCAACTGCTTTCTGCCCGGCTCTTTTCTGCCCGGCTCTTTCTTCGAGTTGTTGTTATCTTGTTTTCTTGTAACAGCCATTAACGCCACGTCCTTAACTTTAATGATAATCTGACGGATAAAATGCCGGTGGGCCTGAGACCCTGATGCGGCTGTTTTAGGCGAAAGAACGACCGGCCGTTACCTGGTTTCCTTGTGCAAGGTATGGGTTTGGCAGAACCTGCAATATTTCTTCATTTCAATCCTGTTTGCGTCGTTTTTCTTGTTTTTCTCAGTCGTATAGTTCCGACGCTTGCATTCGGTACAGGCTAATATAACACCCACTCTCATTGTGCCACCTCCCCCAAAACCAAAAAAAAAATTTACAGCCCGTTTTTTACAAATTGCTTTATCAAATTTATCACAATTGAAATTAGATGTCAATAGTTAGGTATTCCTTGAGATCAACACACCTTATTTTAGTTTAACTATTTTAATTTCCTTATATACCTGGTGAATTCACGGCAATGTCTTGTTCCGTGCAGTAAATAATAAGAAAGGCCGACAAATAATTGCCGGCATTTCGTGTGTTAGGTGGTAGCGGCGCAGGGACTCGAACCCCGGACACCACGGGTATGAACCGTGCGCTCTAACCAGCTGAGCTACGCCGCCATATCTGTTATCGGATGTCGGAGGTCTGACGTCGGATTGATAGATGGGAACAGTCTTTGGCGATTTCCTTTTTAAATCTGACTTCTGACTTCTGACTTCTGAAATTGGAGCCACTAACCGGGATTGAACCGGTGACCTCATCCTTACCAAGGATGCGCTCTACCTTCTGAGCTATAGTGGCAGGTTCACAAAAAAAATCAGCCTCCATCAAGGGCACCCTCAGACCTTGCAAAATATACATTAGCATATCTAGGCGGCTTTTGTCAAGAAGCCTTTCCTGGTATTTTATTTTCATGTTTTCCGGCCTCCGGCTGTTTTTTTAGATGGTCTTTCCTTTATAAAGCGGACTTGAGTTTGCGCTCCGGTGGCGCTATCCAATGTTCCCGCAGCTTCTTCACACTTAAATACAACGTAAAAGGTGGTCCCCCCGGGGCCGGTATCAAAATGGATGGCAGCATTGTGCCGGGCGGCGATGCTGAAGCACACGGCCAGGCCCAGTCCTGTTCCCTGCTCTTTGGTTGTGAAGAAAGGAGTGCCGATCTTGTCCAGGCTGGTAGAATCGATTCCTCTGCCCCGATCCTTTACCGACAGGATGACTTCCCCTTTATTGGCGAACGTTCTGATCATAAGCTCCCCGCCGCAGTGCATAGATTCCAACCCATTGCAAACAAGGTTTAAAATAAGCTGACGCATTTCTTTATCGTCAAGGAGCAGATCGGGCACATCGCCCATTTCCAATTTAACGCTCTTGTTTTTGACAGTAGCATCGGCCTGGATGAGCGGGAAAAGGGTCTTCAAAATGGTATTGAGGTTTTGCAATCGCAAATCCACAGGCCTGTTTTTAGCCAGGGAAAGATACTCACTGATGATCCCATTTGCCCTGTCCAGTTCCTCGATCATCAGGTTAAAGTATTCCAGATAGGAGCTGCAGCCCTCTTTGTCCAACAACAGCTGCAAGAACCCCCGCACCGTGGTCATGGGATTCCGGATCTCATGGCCGATGCCGGCAGCCATTTCCCCCACCAGGTTCAGCCGGTCCAACCGGGCCATTTCTTTTTCAATCCGCCTGCGGTTGGTAATATCCCTGATGGTCGCGACGATGCAGTCCTTGCCCCTGATCACCGACCGATTCATGTTGACTTCAACCCAGAAAACCCGACCATTCTTGTCTTTGGCCCTGCACTCAAAGAGCTGGGAGTCTCCCCCGGCCGCCTTCTTCAGCCAGTAAAACGTATCTTCCGAGGTATACAATGATATACTTTGGAGCCGGGCGTCCTCACCGAGGATCCGGAACTCCTCCGGCGTATAGCCGTACATCTCGTATGCTTTCCGGTTGACATCGGTGATCAGGCCGGTCTCCATGTCATGCACCAGGACGGCATCGTTGGCCGCATCGAAGATGGCCCGGTAGTTGGCCTCCGAGATCCTCAGCGCCTCCTCGTCCCGCATTCGCCGGACGGCAATGGCAAAAAGCCAGCACAGGCGCTCTACCAGCGCCTGGTCCTGTTCGGTATAATCGCGCGACGAATTGGCCAGGGCCACAACCCCAAACAGTATTCCATCTAAAAGCGCCGGCACCAGTAATACGCGCTCGATCGGGATGTGTCCCGGCGGCGTTCCAGCCGACCGTGGATCTTTAGATGGGGAATTAGAAAGAAGGGCTTTGCGGTTTTTAATGACCCAGCCACCAAGGTCTCCAAATCTTTCAAAGACGACATTTTTATTTTCAATCTGGCAATCTTTCCAAACATCCCGGCTCAATGTGCAGCAAATGAAATAGCCCGTTTGTTGTTCAATATACCCGACATAGCCGTACTTGCTGCCCGTAAGCTTCTTCGCATGCTCCAGGACAAGCAAGGAAATATCATCAACCGGCGCCGGCGACAGAAGCTTGCCGGACAATTCAGCAATGATCAGGTTGATTTCCAGTTCCCTGGACAGGGCCTCCTCCACCCGACTGCGGAAGATTATTTCCTGCTGCAGTTGCCGGTTCACCCTGTTTAATTGGTTTGTACGCTCTTTCACCAGCTTTTCCAGCCGGCCGTTTTCTTTCATGATTTACCCCCCATCAGCATGGGGCCTTTTCCCATCACCCACTATAGTTAATTTGTGCTGATAGGGTCAATATCCTTCCAAAGTGGCTATTAAAATAGTAAACCGTAAGAAGAAAACCCATAGAGAAAGTCGACTTCAGCAAGCCGGACAAAAACAAAAAGCGTCTCAATCTCTTGAGACGCTTGACTTCTTGGTTGCGGGGGAGGGATTTGAACCCACGACCTTCGGGTTATGAGCCCGACGAGCT
>DHTR01000016.1:14687-22521 GCA_002408725.1 Pelotomaculum sp. UBA5255 | reverse complement strand
CGGGTTATGAGCCCGACGAGCTACCAGCTGCTCTACCCCGCGACGGTACAAATTTCATTATATCATAGTGGAGGCCATCTGTCAAATACTTGTTTCCGGCATCCTTTGATAACTTTGGTGGAGGGGGCTGGATTCGAACCAGCGAAGGTGTCACCGGCAGATTTACAGTCTGCTCCCTTTAACCACTCGGGAACCCCTCCATATATCTCATTTTTTGCTTTCTCAACTGGAGCCGGCGATGGGACTCGAACCCGCAACCTGCTGATTACAAGTCAGCTGCTCTGCCAATTGAGCTACGCCGGCGCTGACACAATCATTATTATAAGCGATAGCCGGGGAGCTGTCAACTGCTTTCGTATTAGAAAATATAGCTGCAGGCAGAAGGCATCTCCGCCATTTTTAGATGCAGAACATTTGCTTATGCCGCAAGCGCCCAGGTACCCGGTACCCATCCTGAAAATAACGTTCCGGGCTACCTTTAAAGATACAGGCGATAATTTATTCGCATAAATGCTGCATTGGCCCCCGGGGCTACGTCAAAGTTCCTTTTTGCGTCAAAATGTAGCATTTGTTATAAAAAGCAAACAATATGCCGCATGATTACCTGAGTTGTCATCCTGAGCGATAGCGAAGAATCTTTCCCAGATCCTTCGCTATCGCTCAGGATGACAGCATTGCCGGCTCAGGATTTAATGCCTGCTCCAATTAAAAAGGCCCTTATGCTTGAATAAAGACCTTTACTCATCGGTTAACTGGCAAAACTAAGCTTCTCTTTTCTCCAGATAGCGCTCCAGCTTGCGCTTCACACGCTGCAGGGCGTTGTCAATCGACTTGACGTGGCGGTTCAGGTCTTCGGCGATTTCCTGGTAGGACTTGCCCTCCAGATAAGACATGAGGACCCTCCATTCCAATGAACTCAAGATTTCGCCCATCTTTTCTTCGATGTCATCGAATTCTTCCCTGGAGATAACTAACTCCTCGGGATCCGTTATTTTCGAACCTGAAAGTACATCCAGCAGGGTGCGGTCTGAATCTTCGTCATAAATGGGCTTATTGAGAGAAACATATGAATTCAGCGGGATATGCTTTTGCCGCGTAGCTGTTTTGATGGCGGTGATGATCTGCCTGGTGATGCACAGCTCGGCAAAGGCCCGGAACGATGATAGCTTGTCTAGCCGGAAGTCCCGGATAGCCTTGTAAAGGCCAATCATACCCTCCTGGATAATGTCCTCACGATCAGCCCCGATTAAAAAATAGGAGCGGGCCTTGGCCCGGACAAAATTCTTATATTTATTAATTAGATACTCAAGAGCGATATCGTCTCCATCGCGTGCAAACTCTACAACCTCTTCGTCCACCAGCACCTGGTAACTATCAAAACCTTCCCTCTGGGCCGGAAAAATCACATTATCCCCCCGCTTTACTCAGTTCCCCATGAGAAAAACAAAAAACCTCTCCCTCGGTGTAATGAATCCGGGCTTACACCCGGGCGGCACTTTTTTCCGCGGGGCCAGGCGTATGTCAAGGCGAGTTTCGGTCAAGTTTCATATTTATTATAACGAAGGCTTGATGGCTCGTCAAGGCAAAGTTAGGACAGCCTCTCCTACATACTGTCACTTTTCTCGACGCCATTTTTCCAGCCTGGAGCGAACCATGGGAACAAGCCGGTTTTCCAGGTAGCCGTCCGCCGGTTTATTCTGCCTGCAAAACCGTTGGCTATCCTTTTTGGCCTGTCTGACCTCTGCGCGCAGTTCGCCCGGCGTCAGCCTGTACGCTCCCCGGCCAAAAACAATGACCTGCTCAGCCTGGTCGGAGGTGGCCACGTACACCTTCCCCTGGTCCAGGAGGCCGCCAACCAGGCGCTCAATCAAGCTGTCGGCGGTTTCTCCCAACTGGGTGTAAATGACTTCGATGCCGTCTACCGTTTCGGTTCTTTCGACGGCGTTTTTAACCTGGTGCGCGTCAAAAACCAGGATTATTTTTTGACCAACCAGGGCAGCGTAATCGGCCAGGACTGAAACCAGCTTCGCCCTGGCGTGATCCATACCGGACTCCTTAATTTTCTCAAATTCAGGCCAGGCGAAAATAATATTGTAGCCATCAACGATAAGCGTCTCCGTCATGCAAATGCCTTTCTCCTCTGCCGCAATACCTCGTAGGCAAACAGGGCGGCTGCAACGGAGGCGTTCAGGGAGTTGACCCGGCCGTGCAGAGGGAATCGTACCAGGAGATCGCACCGCTCTTTTACCAGCCTGCCCAGGCCTTTATCCTCGCCACCGATGACCAGCGCCAGCGGTCCGTCCAGGCGGGCATCCCAGTACAACTCTTCCCCGGCGGCGTCGGCCCCCGCAATCCAAAGGCCCTTCTTCTTCAAATCCTCCATTGTCATGGCCAGGTTGGCGACCCTGGCCACTGGGACGTACTCGACAGCCCCGGCAGAAGACTTGGCCACAACCTGTGTGAGCGGGGCTGAGCGGCGCCGGGGAATGATCACCCCATGCACTCCCGAGGCGTCAACGGTCCGGAGAATCGCTCCCAGGTTGTGGGGATCGTTAATTTCATCCAAAAGGATTAAAAGCGGCGCTTCTCCCGGCTTCACGCTTGCCAGGATATCCTCAACTTCCACGTACTCCCGGGCTGCCGCCAGGGCCACCACACCCTGGTGGGCAGTTTCGGGAACAAACTTATTGAGACGCCGGCGCTCCGCCTTTTGAACAGGAATGTTTCCTTCCCGAGCCATGCTGAATATTTCCCGGAGGGAACCGGGCTGCCCACCCTCCGCTATCAGAATCTTATTGATCGGACGGCCCGACCGCAGGGCCTCCCTCACCGGGTTGCGCCCGGCAATGACATCGTCCAGGTGAATCCCTCCTCCATTTAGATTTTGACTAATTGTTATATTATTGCCCGTAAGGACAACTTTTTTTTATTTATTATAACATTACGGTTTCATGATTAATATGCCTGCCTCAAGTATTCCTCAATGTTGGGCCAGACGGAAAATCCTTCCCGACTGCGCTGAACCACACTTCGCGCCACCAGGCTATTTAAGATCATTTGAAGATAATTGAATTCGACGCCCAAATGGGCAGCCCCGGCAGCAATGGATGCCAGGCCGACAAAGGCGGTCTCGTCGGATAAAAGGAAGATTAACAGCGAGATTTGTTTTTCACGGTTGGAGAGCCTGCGAAACTCCTCCGGCCCGCTGCCTTTCCGCCCTGCCAGTTCGCGGGCTTTTTTAGCAGCGGCCGTAATGACTTCAATTTGCTTGATCCCGCGCTCTGCGCGGCGCGCTTCCCGTTTAATCCCCTCGCGGCCCGTAGTTTGAGCCGGCTGTGGTTTCTTGACGGGCCGGGCTGGCCGCCCGTCCCTTTTCTTGTTCAGGGCCCCGGCCAGGAGCAGAAAAGCGCCTTCCTTATCTAGTTTTTCATTGGCTTGCTCACACTTTGGAATATGGAGACAGGAAGGACAGCCATCCTTGCAGGAACAGCGGCTGACGAGATCAAAACAGCTTTTCAATATTTCGGCCATTAAATCCGGCAGGGACTCGGCAATGCCGACGCCGCCGGAGTAGTTATCGCAAATATAAAGCCTTGCCTTGACGTCGTCAACATAAAAGTGCGTGGTGATATCGCTCCGGTCGCACATAACCTGCCACGGCACAACTACACGCAACAGGTGTTCGACCGCATGGATTGAGCCGAAGCGGCGGGCGCCGTCAAGACGGCTAAAGAAATCCTGCTGAAAATCGATCCAAAACCCCACTGTGTTCATTTCAAAGGGTTTCACCACCTGCCCGACCGTCCGGTAGTCGTTTTTTCCATCGGGGCCGCGCAGGCGGTAGCCGCTCAAAGAGCGGTTGATCCGGACCTCGCCCAGCCCGCAGGCGACCTGCTCCACCTTTTTTTCCACTTCCAGCGTGATCTCTTCAACAGTGGTACGGATATCGGCCATAGTAGAGAAATCTTTTATTTCCTCCGGCAAGCCGGTTAGCTTGACTGCTTTTGCCTCGTAATCGATTTCTTTGACCAGGTATTTTCCACCCCTGGATAAAAGGATTGCGCCGGGGTAGGCGGACACCAGAATGTCGTAGTATTCCGCCTGCTCAATGATCCTTCCCCGGGGTTCCTGAATACTGAATTTCTTGCTTTCCCCTCTCAGCCCGAAGAAGGAGAGAGCGCCGGCCGGCAGATATATTTTTGCGCCTTCTGTTTCCTTCAGCTTTACCGCCCCACCGTCCCGTAAAAGCTTTACGGCAGTATAAAAGTACGGCTTGCCCCAAAACACGGTATCTTCTTTTACCAGGGGGCTCTCCGCCGCTGCCGGCGCCAGGTGATCACAGATAAAGGACAGCTGCCGGGGATTGACCACGGCATTTTCACAGGGCTGCCCAAAAAAATAGTCCGGATGGTTGACCAGGTACATTTCCAGCGGGTCCTCCGAGGCAATCAGCACGATCAGGGAATCCTGGCCGGAGCGTCCGACACGCCCGGCCTGCTGCCAGGTGGAGGCGATGGACCCGGGGAAGGAAAGCACACACACCGACATGGCGCCGATATCGATACCGAGTTCAAGGGCATTGGTTGTTAGGACGCTGGACAACTCCCCGGACAAAAGCCGGGCTTCTACGCTCCTGCGGGTTTCCGGCGTATAGGTCCCCTTGTACGGCGCCACCCTGGGATGCAGTCTTTTCGGCAGTTGACTGAGCACCTTGCGGTAAGCTAGCTCCACGGCATTTCTGGACCGACCGAACATGATCACCCGTTGCTTTTGCATGGTAAAGGAGGCAACCATCCGGGCGGCCTCAATGACGGCGTTCCGCCGGCGCGTCCCGGCCTTGAGCGGCGGCACGTAAAACACCATGGTCCTAAAACCGGTTGGGGATGTCTCGCTGCAGACCAGTTCGTGTGGGAGCCCGGTAAGGTTCCCGGCAAAATTCAACGGGTTGGCGATTGTTGCCGAGCAAAGGATAAAAACCGGTTCGGCGCCGTGCAGGCGGCAGATCCGCCTCAGCCGGCGGAGCACATGGCAGAAATGATTGCCCAGCACCCCTGCATAATAATGTGCTTCATCTATAATTATGTACTTCAAGTTTCTAAACAGGTCAGGATAGCACCTGTGTTTCGGGAGCACAGCAAGGTGCAAAAAGTCCGGTGTGGTCAGGATGAAATTGGCCGTACTCAGCAAAGCCTGCCTTTGCCCGCGCGGCGTGTCGCCGTCGCAGACCGCGATTACAGGCGCCCGGCCCGGCCAGTGGATTTTCCCGGCCAGCTCCTGCATGCTGTGGCGCTGGTTTTGTCCCAGCGCCTTGGTCGGCGTAAGGTACAGGACGCGCGTACCGGGCTCTTCGGCCACCCGGGAAAAGGCCGGGATCATGTAAACCAGGGATTTACCGCTTGCTGTACCGGTTGTGATGATCAGATGACGGCCCGCCAGAACGTGCTTCATTGCTTCGGCCTGGTGGAGATAGGGCGCCTTGACGCCCATCCGGCCCAGGGCATCGATAACCGGCCCGGCAATACCGTCCGGGAAACATCCATAAACAGGTTCCCGGGGCGGGATTTCCCGGATAGCCACGATGCCCTTTGGATCTAATAACTGGTACATCCACTAAGTCTCCCTCAAATAATAAAACGCCCTCTTAAAAAAGGGCATTAAACAAATTACACCATATTCCTTTATTTTTGTTTTTTTGCCGTAAAGCCGGCTTAATAAATATTTAAGCTACTGGTTTAAATACTTCTTTCTGATCTCACTGCTTTTACCGCAGCCCATTTTCCCTTCCGGGCAGGAGCCCCTCAGGCAGGCGGGCCCGGCGTTCCTGAAAATAACCGGGGCCACAGCCTTGACCAGACGGAGCATTTCCCCGGCCAGGGTCCGGATTTCCCACTGGGCCCTGCTGCAGCAGCGCACAGTAAAAAAGTGAAGCAACTCCCGGGCGTTCATGGTTACCAGCAACTTGGTTTCCGCCGCGTTGGGCAGGACAAACCGGGCGTCCTCATATGTGGACTCCCCGTCATTGCTCAGTTTTTCCACCCATTCATCGTACCACGCCTGGATTTGTCTCATCTGGCCTTCAAACAGCGCAACCCCGCCGGGGCCCAGGGCCTCGATCCGGGGGGGGATAACGTACCCGAAAACACCGTCATCCTTTGCCGCGCCGGCCTCGGACACGTAGCGCTGGGACTTGACGCTGAAGCTGGCAAGGCGATGCCGGGTGATTTGGGCCAGCAGGCTGCGGGAAACCCCCTCGATTCCGAAGGTAAAGCCGGCGTGCTCAATGGGGGAAAGATGGCCGAGCTCTATCAGGCGCTCCAGGAAGGGTTCTTGATCTCGTGCCTCAACGCCCTGCTTGAGCTCCTCCATGTCGGCGCCGGAATAGCATAACTTAGCCCCCATGGCAACGATCTCCTGGGGGTCAGGTGTATATTTGAGAAGGGTGACGCTTAGTTTTTTAGCGCCCATATAATCACCCCCGTTTTTTTGGTACCGTTTTTTGGCGCCGGGTACCTGGCCTGAAAATACAACGCTACACATTCTTTTAAAATAGATAAATCCTGTGTTGACGCGCCTTTGGACGATTAAAACCATAGAGTTACCACTGAATTTTCATGATCCGTGGTGTCGCGTGAACGGCATGGTGGTCTATCCTGAAAATAACCTTCTGTGCTACCTATAAAAATGCGGGTGCGAATTTTATTCGCATAAATGTTCCATTGGCCCCAAACAATTTCGGCGCTAACGCGCCGTGTTCGATTGAAATCGAACCCATATCGCCGATTTTCATCCTCTGCTGATGCCGCTCCATCCAGCGGCATGGATGTCTAAGTTATTAAGTTATTGGCTAAAATACACGTCGCACACGGCTACGACTGTTCCTGTTCTTCTGCCGCTTCCAGGGCTGCGGCCAGAATGTGGTTCAGGCGGGCGGCGTCTCCTTTAAGGTAGAGGTAGCCGACCAGGCTTTCCAGCGCGGTGCTGTGCCGGTATTCGATGACCCCCGCGCTGCGGGGAGTGTGGGGAGACTTGGCGTTGCGTCCACGACGGACCACTGCCGACTCCTCCTCACTGAGGCTTCCTTCCAGTGCCCTCAGTGTTTTAGCCTGGGCCGCGGCGTGGACGTACTTGACGGTCTCAGCGTGCAGTCGGTCGACCCGGGTTATCCCGGTACTGACCAGGTGTGCCCGTACCAGCAATTCATAAACTGCGTCCCCCAGGTAGGCCAAGACCAGCGCGGGCAGCGCGCCCGGTCGCTCAATTTTACTTTGATCCTTCATGAAAGGCAATAATTATCCCTGCCTTTTCCAGCGTACTCCCTGTGGGGTATCCTCCAGGGCAATGCCGAGCTCTTTGAGGCCGTCCCGGATTCGGTCGGCAGCAGCCCAATCTTTCTTCTTGCGGGCCTCCTGCCGGATCTCAATGATCAGGCTGACCAACCCTTCAGTCAAGCCGGAGCCTTCTCCGGCTTCATTTTCCAAAAGGATCCTGCCGGTGGCAGGGTCAACTGTAAAAATACCGGTGACTTCGTTAAAGCTGTGGAATAAACCCATAGCTTTTTGCAGGACTTCCTTTTCCGGACCGGATCTTTTCGCGCCCAACCGCTGGACAAAGCCGTTGACCTCCCGGGCCAGATCAAAAATAATGCTGATGGCCAGCGCAGTGTTGAAGTCGTCGTCCATAGCGGCCTCAAAGGAAGCCTTGATTTGATCGAGGGCGATCTTTAATGACTCGACCGTCTGCTCTGAGTCGGGGTTTTCCCCGGGGCTTCCTCCCTCTTCCCTGGCCAGGGCTTCCGCCAAAAGCCGGATGCTGGTCCTGATCCTTTCCAAACCCC
>DHTR01000016.1:0-14402 GCA_002408725.1 Pelotomaculum sp. UBA5255 | reverse complement strand
CGCGCACGGTGAAGAAGTTGCCCAAAGACTTGGACATTTTCTCTTCTTTCACAGTGATAAAACCGTTATGCATCCAGTAGCGGACGAAGGTCTTCCCATTGGCCGCCTCGCTCTGGGCAATTTCGTTTTCGTGATGGGGAAAGATCAAGTCGTATCCCCCGCCGTGGATGTCGAAGTTGGAACCCAGGTATTTGAGCGACATGACCGAGCACTCAATGTGCCAGCCCGGCCGGCCAGGCCCCCAGGGGCTGTCCCAGGACGGCTCGCCCGGCTTGGCGGCTTTCCAGAGGGCGAAGTCCATGGGGTCGCGCTTGCGGGTATCTACTTCCACCCGCGCCCCGGCCTGCATGTCCTCCAGGCTGCGCCCGGAGAGTTTGCCGTAACCGGGAAACTTGCGCACCTCAAAATAGACATCCCCTTCCACTTCATAGGCAGAGCCGTTACGAACCAACTCTTCCACCATCCGAACGATCTCGGTCATATGCCCGGAGACTTTGGGATGCTTGTCGGCACGGCGCACGTTCAAGCTGTCGGCGTCTTTAAAATATTCTTCAATATATTTACGGGCCAGGCTCAGAGGATCTTCCCCTGCTTCCCGGGCCCGGTTGATAATCTTGTCGTCCACATCGGTAAAGTTCTGGATATAGAGGACATCATAGCCCCTGTAGGCCAAATACCGCCGGACAGTGTCAAAAAAGACCAGCGGCCGGGCATTGCCCAGGTGGATATAGTTGTAGGTGGTGGGGCCGCAGACATACATATAAACCTTGCCGGGTTCACGCGGTTGGAACGTCTCCTTCCGCCTGGTCAGGGTATTATAAATCTCCATGCTCTTTAGTGAGCCTCCTCCCGTCATCAAACTTTCCTGCAGGCCGGATCCGCCAGGGCGATCAAATATTATTAGCTAGCGCATCAGCCAGGCGACGGGCCACCTTATCCCTTCCCAGGATCGCCATGACCTGGTTCAGATCGGGGCCGTGGGTGCTTCCGGTAAGGGCAGCACGGACGGGTATAAAAATTTGTTTCCCCTTGACGCCGACTTCCTTGCCAACCTTCTTCAGCATGGCTTTTGCCTCAACCCCGGTTAACTCGGGGCAAGCCTCAACCATCCCCCGCAGGGCTGTAAGTACCGCCGGAACCTGGCTTTCTGCCAGGACTTCCCGGGCTTCCGCTTCTTGAATCTCCACCCTGTCGTTAAAGTAAATCCCCACGTGATCGGTAATATCCTCCAGGCAGCCCAGGTACTCGCGAGCCAAAGTAACCACCGCTTTCAGCCATTCATAACGCTCCGGCGTCAAGGGTGTCGTAAGATAACCCGCTTTTTCCAAAAAGGGTATGGCCAGATCTGTGACATACTCGATGGGAGCCTGCCGGATGTAGTGTCCGTTCAACCAGTTCAGCTTGTCCAGATCGAACACGGCGGGGCTTTTGGCCACTCTATCCAGGGAAAACTGCTGCTTTAGTTGTTCCAGGGAAAAGACTTCTTCTTCCCCTCCCGGGGACCAGCCCAGAAGGGCCAGGAAGTTCACCAGAGCCCCGGGCAGGTAGCCCTTTTCCTGGTACTGCTCGATAGCCGTAGCACCATGGCGCTTGCTCATCTTGCTGCGGTCCTTGCCCAGGATCAGGGAAACATGGGCGAACTGAGGAGGTTTCCAACCCAGGGCATTGAACAAAAGAATCTGGCGCGGGGTGTTGGACAGATGCTCCTCGGCTCTGATCACATGGCTGATGGACATGGTATGGTCATCGACGACTACCGCATAATTATAAGTTGGAATACCGTCGGACTTGACAATAATAAAATCGCCGATGCCGCTGCATTCGAAGTTAACCTCTCCCCGGACGAGATCCTTGACGACAATGACATCATTATTTGGAACACGGAAGCGAATTGCCGGCTTCCTTCCTTCGGCCTCCAGGCGGGCACAGTCTTCCGGAGATAGGTCACGGCACCGTCCAAGGTACCCGGTGGTCAACTCGCCCTTGGCTAGAAGCGCCTCCCTTTCCGCAGCCAGCTCTTCCTCGGTACAATAGCAACGGTAGGCATCCTTTTGGCGCAGAAGCTGTTCGGTGTAACGCTGGTAGAGATCCAGTCTTTCCGTCTGGCGGTAAGGTCCACACGGCCCCCCCACCTCAACGCCCTCATCCCAGTCCAACCCGAGCCAGCGCAGGGCGGCCAGGATGTTTTCCTCCGACTCCCGGGAGGAGCGCTCCAGGTCGGTATCTTCAATCCGTACAATAAAGGTACCCCCGTAGCGACGCGCAAAAAGCCAGTTAAACAACGCCGAACGGGCCCCGCCAATATGAAAGGGCCCCGTCGGACTCGGTGCAAACCTTACTCGAACCGGCAGCAAATACAGCTCCTCCTTAATCCCATTCCCGGACCGTTCCGGGACGGGCAACCGCGCGGCCGCACCGGAGAACGGCACGAATGGCGCAGATTTCCACTATTTATGTAGATTATTATAACACTTCACAGATCATGCAGCAAACCTTTTTACCCGCCGACACACCCCGCAAGGTGTCAAGGGGACGGGGTTGTTGACACCCTCGGCACCGGGCAGGGCCGACACAATAATAAGATCCTCATGAATTCACACTTCAGGTTCTTTCAAAACCGAACAGTGTAGTATAAATCTGAGTAACTGTAACAACAAATTGTCATTCTGAGCGTTAGCGAAGAATCTTTCCCGGATCCTTTGCTAGCGCTCAGGATGACAACCATCGGGGAGGGTGACAAGGGGGTTGATGAAAAAGGTGTGACAAGGGAACCAACTTTCAGGAGAGCGGAGCACCCTGCGCCGGTTGGGGTTGATGACTGACAAGGGAACGGTTCTCTTGATACCCCGCATCCACAGCGCTTCCCACGTCCTGTTAGGATTTGTTGTCAACAACCCCGTCCCCCTGACACCCCTGCTAGGATCAAGGATGTCGCGTAGGCGGCAATTCCTTCGCCCGCTCCCGTAAAACCGAGCCCCTCGGTGGTCGTGGCCTTTACATTGACCTGTGCAGGGCCTATACGCAGCGCTTCAGCCACCCTGGTTTTCATCTCTTCCAGGAAGGGCGCCAGCCTGGGCGCCTGGGCCAGGATAACAGCGTCGATATTCCCGACCTCAAAACCTTTTTGGGCCAGGATCTCCCGCACCCGGGAGAGCAGGACAAGGCTGCTGATTCCTTTATAGCACGGATCGCTGTCCGGAAAGTGCCGCCCGATGTCTCCCGCTCCAGCAGCGCCCAGGAGAGAGTCCATGATAGCGTGCGTCAGCACATCTGCGTCGGAATGCCCTAAAAGCCCTTTTTGATAAGGGATGTTTACACCGCCCAGGACAAGGGCCCTCCCTTCAACCAGCCTGTGCACGTCATAGCCAAGTCCCACTCTCACAACTGGCCGCCTCCCACCTGCCCGGCCTCGATCAGGGCCGAGGCAATAATCAAATCCTCCGGCGTGGTAACTTTGATGTTGCGGTAAGACCCCGGCACGATCTTTACCGGGAGCCCCAGCCGCTCCACAAGCCCGGCATCATCGGTGCCAAGGTAATTTGCCTGGCGTGCCGCCCGGTGCGCCTGGAGGATTACGTCACGGCGAAAGGCCTGGGGGGTCTGGGTCAGCCAGAGGCGCCCCCTCGGCAGGGTTTTAGATACAAAGCCGTCCTCAGCGGCCATTTTGACAGTGTCCTTGACCGGTACCGCCAGTGTCGCGGCGCCATAGTGGGCGGCTGCTTCTACAACCGCCAGAAGCCCTTCGGGGCTCAGCAGGGGGCGGGCTCCGTCGTGAATCACGACCAGGTCTGTTTCCGGCGAAAGCGCCAAGATACCGCTGTAAACGGAATCCTGGCGTTCTCTTCCCCCCGTCACTATTGCTGCTGTTTTCCTGATCCCCAGTCTTTCAACAACGGCATTCCGGCAGTATTCTTCCTCCCCCGGACCGGCCACAAGGACGATGCTTTGAACCAGTCGGCTGGCCTCCAGCGCTTTCAGCGCATGCCCCAGCAAAGGAATGCCGGCCAGGAGGAGAAATTGTTTTGGGACCTGCATTCCCATCCTGCTGCCGGAACCGGCAGCAGGAACGACAGCCGCGACCTTAACCAATAATATTCACCTCAAAGCCCAGAAAGTCCTGTCCAGCCTCGCCGCGCCGCTCACACTTGAGCTTGGCAAAAATCATTCTCCCGGCGGCGGTCTGGGGGGTGACAGGGGGACGGTTCTCTTGACAACCTGCACCCACAGCCGTATCCCACTTTTGTGTCAACAACCCCGTCCCCTTGACACTCCTTTGACACTCCGGAACGACAGCCGCAACCTTAACCAATAATATTCACCTCGCCCAGGTAGGCCTGTCCAGCCTCACCACGACGTTCATGCTTGGGCTTGGCAAAGATCATTCTCCCGGCGGCGGTCTGGAGGACACTGGTCACCAGCACGGGGATCGTCTGGTTCATATAGCGCTTTCCATTATCCACCACGATCATGGTGCCGTCGTCCAGATAGGCCACCCCCTGACCGATTTCTTTCCCGTCCTTGACCAATTGAACAACCATTTCCTCGCCGGGCAGAACCACCGGCTTAACTGCGTTGGCTAATTCATTGATATTCAAGACCTTAACGCCGTGCAGCTCGGCTACCTTGTTCAAGTTAAAGTCGTTGGTGATGATTTTCCCGCCTAACTTCTGAGCAAGCTTGACCAGTTTAGCGTCCACCTCTGCAATACCTTCCAGCCCGCGGTTGTTGTCGTAGATCTGAACTTTGATCTCCATGTCTTTGCGCATCTGGTTGAGGATATCCAGACCGCGCCGACCCCGGTTTCTTTTTAGCAGGTCGGGGGAATCGGCAATATGACGCAATTCATCCAGGATAAAAGCAGGGATAAGCATAATTCCCTCGAGGAAACCACTCTCGCACAGGTCGGCAATCCGGCCGTCAATGATCACGCTGGTATCCAGGATTTTATATTGGGTGCCACGAGCGTCGAGCTTTGGCACGCGATCCTTGCCAAACTTGGGGAAACTCGCAAAAAGCACCAGCAAATCTTCCCTCTTCTTGATGCCGATGCTCATTCCGAGATAGGCCAGAAGCAGGGTCAGTAAAACCCACAGGATTTTCCCGATGGGACCTAAAAAAGAAAGAATAGAACCCATTAAATTAGCTATTATAAGTCCGACAATCAATCCGACAGAACCCATAACCAGGTCCTGGGTCGGTGTTTTTTGAAGATACTGCTCTATAAAAACAGTAAGTCGCACGGATCCCGTCATGATCGGCGAAGCCAGCAAAATCCCTGTCACAAGGCCGACCAGGGTTAAAAGGCCGATTAAGCCTAGCTTGAATTGATAGGGCAGGTTGACCACAAATGCAATCAGGCCGCTGTTAACTAAATAAAGGCCGAGAGCTGCCCCAAGACCGGTAAATGCAACCAGCAGAACTAAATAGACTATTTTCTTAACCATATTTTCACCTCCTTTCAATATTTATTAGTCCATTATATTTTTCACAAAATAATGTAACTCTATTATATTTGTTTTATAAAGTTAACATCAAGAAAAATATAGCGGTTTTTGGGAGGTGAAAAAATAAAAACGTCAGGTTTTCCTGACGCTCTTAAGCGAAAGCCCCGTCCAGCATTGACTGCGCCTTTTCTTCCTCTAATTCGGTGGCCAGAACCAGTTCGCTAATAAGGATCTGCCTTGCGTTTTCCAGCATTTTTCTTTCTCCCGAGGAAAGACCCTTTTCCCGATCCCGCTTCATTAAGTTGCGCACCACTTCAGCAACCTCGTAGACATTACCGCTTTTGATTTTTTCCAGGTTGGCACGATACCTGCGGTTCCAGTTTGGAGACATCTCAGAGGACTGCTGACGCAGAATACAAAAAACCCGATTCACGCCTTCGGAGTCGATTACTTCTCTCAGGCCAACACCTGCGCCATTACTAATGGGGATCATAACTTTCATATCACCCACGGGAAGACGCAATATATAATACTGCCGCCTTTCCCCAAGGACTTCCTTTTCCTCGATGGCTTCGATAACGCCCGCTCCGTGCATCGGGTACACCACTTTATCTCCTATTTTAAACAATGCCGTACCCTCCTTTGAATAATTACCACGTATAAAGTATAGCACAAAGGGTCGGCCCTGTCAAATAAACTATAATTTTAGCATAGCGTAAAGCTAGTGTCAATGATCTTTTGTGAAACTTTTTCTTTTTGTAACCCTTGTAAACTCTGGCAAAATTGCCTATTACCTGTTTTTTGTTTGCTCATTTCTACCCGTGCCTTTCCTGCAGCAATTGCTCGCGGTAGCGGTTGAGTCCATACTTGATGGAGCGGGCCCGGACCTCGCCGATACCTTCCACCTCGTCCAGCTCCGCGATTGACGCTAACAGAATCTTATAAAGGGAGCCAAAGGTATTGACGAGGTTATCAATAACCGGCAGGGGCAGCCTGGGGATCTTTTCCAGGATACGGTATCCCCGCGGGTGAACATGCTGATCCAGGATGCTGGCGCTGCCGGGAAAGCCCAGCGCCCGGGCAATCAGGGATAGATCCAGGAAATCCTCGGCGGGCCAGCTTCCAATCACCTCGAGGATCGTAGCCGGCGACTTCTCCCCAAGGGTAGTGGCGTAGTCCTGGATCACCAGCAGGCCTTCTTCTTCAACATTGGCAAGGAGTTCCTCCAGCTGCATGGTAATCAGCCGTCCCTCCACCCCGAGCTCGCTGATGTAGCGCTCAATCTCCTTGACCACCCGCAAAACCATTTCCACCCGCTGGATGACTTTGGTCACATCGTAGAGGGTGGCCGCTTCCTCAAACTCCAGAATGCTCAGCACAACAAGCACCTTATCCAGAACCGAACGGTATTTCTCCAGGGTCTGAATAGCCTGGTTGGCTTTGGTCAAAATGACACCCAGGTCTTTAAGCACATACTTCAAAGTACCCTTGTAAATGGTAATTACACCGCGTCTCTGGGAAATGGCAATGGCCAGGTTGCCCGTTTGCCTGGCAACCCGCTCGGCCGTACGGTGGCGGATGCCGGTTTCACTGGAAGGGATGTTCTGGCCCGGGACCATCTGGGTATTGGCAGCCAGGATCTTTTTGGTGTCCTTGCTGAGAATGATCGCCCCGTCCATTTTTGCCAACTCGTAAAGACTAGATGGCGCAAATTCGGCGTTAATCACAAAACCGCCCTCGGTGATTTCCATCACTTCAGGCGTGTCCCCAATAATAATGAGCCCGCCGTTCTTAGCCTTCAGAATATTCTCCAGCCCTTCTCGGAGCGGAGTTCCCGGCGCAACCGTACGCAGGACTTGTAACAACGTTTTTTCGGCTTTATCTTCTCTCAATTTATTGTCACACCTCAAACCTTTAAAGCCAACTCCAGGGCCCCGGCCAGTGTGTCCGCTGTGATGATCCCCGGTTGTTCCTGGTCGGGGATGGCGCTTTGCGCGGCCGTTAAAAAGCGGCTGAAGCCCATTTTGAAAGCTTCTTTGATTCTTTTTTCCACTCCTGTTACCGGTCGGAGCTCGCCGGTAAGGCCGATTTCTCCCGCGCAGACAAGGGCCGGGTCGACCGGCACATCTCTAAAACTGGAGGCCAGCGCACAGGCGATGGCCAGATCCACCGCCGGCTCATCGAGCTTTACACCTCCGACGGCATTCACGTAAAGATCCTGACTGCCCAGGTTCAGGCCTACCCGCTTTTCCAATACAGCAGCAATCAGGGCAACCCTGTTGTAGTCTACGCCGGCGGTCATCCGGCGAGGTACACCGTAGCCCGTTGGTGATACCAGGGCCTGTATTTCAACCAGGAGCGGCCTGGTCCCCTCCAGGCCGGCCACGACGGCTGACCCGGGCACATCGGTCTGGGCGCGTTGAATTAAAAAAAGGGCGGAGGGGTTGGCCACTTCGACCAGGCCTTTCCCGCTCATTTCAAAAATACCGATTTCATGGGTAGAACCAAACCTATTCTTCATTCCCCGGAGGATCCGAAAGAACTGGTGCCTGTCTCCCTCCATGTAGAGCACCGTGTCCACCATATGCTCCAGAACCCGGGGTCCGGCCAGAGTACCCTCTTTGGTGACGTGCCCGACCAGGAAAATGGATATTCCCGTGGTCTTGGCCAGACGCATCAACTGAGCCGCACACTCCCGCACCTGCCCCACGCTGCCGGGGGCAGAGGGAATGCCGGCTTTAAACATCGTTTGGATGGAATCGATAATGACCACCGGGGGAGTCAGCTGCCGCAGATGGCCTTCCACCGCGTCAATGTCGGTTTCACAAAGCAGCAACAGGCCGCGCGACAGCGCTCCCAGCCGGTCAGCCCGGATCCGAATCTGACGGGCCGATTCTTCCCCGGAAACATAAAGCACCTGCAGCCTGCGGCTGAGCAGGTGAGCAGCCTGAAGCATCAGGGTCGACTTGCCGATACCCGGATCTCCCCCCACTAAAATCAAGGACCCTGGGACGATACCGCCCCCCAAAACCCGGTCCAATTCGGCGATTTCTGTTGGAAAGCGGTCTTCGGCCAGGGCAGGCACCTCGGTAACGGGACGCGGCGGTTCACCAACCGTACCCGCAGGCGCAAATGTCCCAGGGGGCTGATTAATCTCTTCCACGAGGCTGTTCCAGACCCCGCAGCCGGGGCATCGCCCAAGCCAACGGGTTGACTGATGGCCGCATTCCTGGCAGCAGTAATGTGTCTTTACACGCATTGACAAAATTCCCCAAGTTTAGTTTAGTATTCCTAAATTATAACATTTGGGACGTCTTCCTACAAGGGGCCTGCACTGACTAAAGAATTATTTATTCCTGGATCTTGACTTTGCAAATTAACCCGGCTTGCTCGCAAGAGCAGCCGGGTTAATTGTTACTGGCCCGATCTGAAATATAGCGTTAGGACTTGCCGGCGGCCGGGGCCATCTTTTTAAAGCTCACAAACACAAGCTGTCCGCTGCTGTTTTTGTAGAAGTCAAAGAGGACGGGGTCGTCTTTATTCAGCGCGCCCCCGATTAATTCCACCGGGGCAAGGAAGGTCCTGGCTTCATCACCCACTTTAATTTCAATAAAATTGTTGTCGATTCTCCCGGTGTAGATCCCAATCCAGGTTTTAACCTCTTCCCCTCCCCCGAGTTGTGCTGTATTCGTAGATATCAGTGCCGGCGCCGGAACCTGCATGGACGTCTGGGACTGCGCCGGGGGCTGTTCCGTTGCAGGTGTCCGGTCCTGTTGTTGGATCTGGCCGACAGGGGAAGGCAAAAACGGCCCCTTTGTAAACTGCCCTACGATATACACATAAACCGCCATGCCCAGGGTAATGACACCAACAATGAGCAGAAGAGAAAGGTTGGGGGATCTTTTCATGATTGTTTTAGCTCCTTATTTGATGAGATTTAAGGATAAAACTGTCATCCTTATTTATACCCCTTTTTTGTAGTTTTACCCGTAATATCTCAGGAAATCCTTTTAAAAGTTATTTTCGAATCCTGCACATCAAGCAGCACGCGGTCTCCCCGCGCAAAGGTTCCCCTTAAAAGCTCCTCGGAAAGGCGGTCTTCGACTAAACGCAGGATAGCCCGCCGCAACGGCCTCGCGCCGTAGTTTTCATCGAAACCCTCTCTGGCCAGCAGGTCTTTGACGGGTTCGGTCACTTCGATTTCCACTTCGTTTTCCGCCATCCGATCTGCAACTTCTTTCAGCATCAGGCTTGTAATTTCTCGGATATGTTCCGGGTTGAGTGCATGGAAGACAATGGTCTCGTCAATCCTGTTGAGAAATTCGGGGCGGAAGGTCCGCCTAAGTTCTTCGGTCACCTTGGTCTTCATGCTCTCGTATCCCGCTTCCCGGACATCGCCGGTGCGGAAACCAAGCGTCATTTCCCTTTTAATGGTCTGTACGCCAACGTTTGAAGTCATGATCACAACGGAATTTCTAAAGTCCACCAGCCGGCCTTTGGCATCGGTCAACCTGCCGTCCTCCAGCACCTGGAGGAGAATATTGAAAACATCGGGGTGGGCTTTTTCAATTTCATCCAGCAGGATCACGGTGTATGGTCTCCGCCGTACGGCCTCGGTCAGCTGCCCGCCCTCATCGTAACCCACGTAGCCTGGAGGGGCTCCTACCAGGCGGGAGACAGAAAACTTCTCCATGTATTCGGACATATCCAACCGGACCATTGCATCCTCGCTCCCAAAGAGGACATCGGCCAGGGTTTTGGCCAACTCGGTCTTGCCCACGCCCGTGGGTCCCAGGAAGATAAAGGAGCCGACGGGGCGCTTCGGGTCTTTCAGGCCGGCTCGGGCCCGCCGTACCGCCCTGGACACGGCCTGGATGGCCTCATCCTGCCCCACCACCCGCCGGTGCAGGATTTCTTCCATTTTTAAGAGCCTTTCCGATTCTTCCTCCGCCAATTTTTTCACGGGAATGCCGGTCCAACTGGCGGTGATGTGGGCAATGTCGTCCTCGTCTACCACCAGTTCTTCCCCGCGCTTCTGCTGCTTCCAGGTATCCCTCCGGCTTTCCAGCTCGGCCCGCATTTTTTGCTCCTGATCCCGAAGTTCTGCAGCCTTTTCAAATTCCTGGCCGTTTACTGCAGCTTCTTTTTCTTTTTGCAGTCGCTCCAGATCCTTCTCTTTTTCTTTTAAATCCGGGGGCGGGGTAAGGGCCTGCAGCCTCACCCTGGAGCCGGCCTCGTCAACCAGGTCAATGGCTTTGTCAGGCAGGAACCGGTCCGTGATGTAGCGACTGGAGAGCTTGGCTGCCGCCTCCAAGGCTTCATCGCTAATCCGCACGCGGTGGTGCGCCTCGTACTTGTCCCGGAGTCCTCTCAAAATCTCGACTGTTTCCTCAACCGTAGGCTCAGCCACGGTAATCGGCTGAAAACGCCGCTCCAGGGCAGCATCCTTTTCAATATACTTGCGGTACTCATCTAAAGTGGTAGCCCCAATGCACTGCAGTTCTCCCCTGGCCAGGGCCGGCTTTAAAATATTGGCCGCGTCGATGGCGCCCTCAGCAGCGCCCGCGCCGACGAGAGTGTGCAATTCATCAATAAACATAATAATATTTGGGGACTGCCGGATCTCTTCAATGATTTTTTTGAGTCGCTCCTCAAATTCACCCCGGTACTTGGTGCCGGCCACCAGTGTACCCATATCCAGGGTGATAACCCGCTTATCAGCTAAAATTTCGGGTACGTTGCCCTGGGTGATCCGCTGGGCCAACCCCTCGGCGATGGCGGTCTTGCCCACACCGGGGTCTCCGATTAGAACCGGGTTGTTCTTGGTGCGCCTGCTTAAAACCTGGAGAACCCGTTCGATCTCCTTATCCCGGCCGACCACGGGGTCCAGTTTATCCTCCCCGGCCATGACGGTCAGATCCCGGCCGTATTGGTCCAGGGTTGGGGTTTCGCTGGTCTTACCGCTACCCGGGACCGGTCCCCCCTCCGCCTGGGGCGTCTGGCTGCCCTGCAAATGGGTGACAGTGGCCCGCACCTTGCGGTAATCCGCGCCGTAGGCGCTCAGGATTTGGGCCGCAACCCCTTCACCTTCCCGGATCAGGCCGAGCAACAGGTGCTCCGGGCCAACGTAATTGTGGCTCAACTTACGCGCCTCATCCACGGACAGCTCTAGTACTTTCTTCGCCCTGGAGGTCAGGGACGGTTCCTCCGCAGGCTGCTCGTTAGTGGGCCCCACCATTTGCGTGGCGGCTGCCCTTACCTTGTCGGCGTCCATACCAACCGCAGCCAGAACCCTTGCCGCAATCCCCTGCCCTTCCAAAATCAGGCCGATCAGCAGGTGCTCTGTTCCAATATAAGGATAAGCTGTCTTTTTAGCTTCTTCTTTGGCTAACAAAAGAGCTTTTTGAGCTCGTTCGGTGAATTTTCCAAACATCCAAATCTACCTCCGTGTAGTTAAGGACCAACCTTTAAAAACATTTGGCTGTTGAAAAAGGTTGCATCTCCCCATATTGTTGTAAGACAGGCCCTTTTACCCTACTAAACGCGCTTTTACTGAGGGACGGCTTCCAGTTCTTTGCGGATCAACCCGGCTCTGTAAACCTGCCTTTGAGGTGGCGTCATTTCCTGCCCGGAGATTTTTTTCAAAAAAGCAGGCCTGATTTTGACCATTAACTCGTTCAACAGCCTGATCCCGATTCCTGAAATGATGTTTAAGGCCACGCCAAGCCTCAGGTCCGAAATAAGGCGCATGGTCTCTTCCAGGGTTAGGATCCGCGCATATTTAAGGGTACCGTAGGCGCGGTGGACGCGATCCTCGATTATCTCCTGCCTGTTCTGGTACAGGGCCTGTCGCGCCGCCTTTTCCTGGTTCAGGATCTGTAGGGTACTGGAAATAAGGTTGTTGGTGATATCCTCCTCCGACTGGCCCAGGGTAATCTGGTTGGAGATTTGATACAAATCTCCGAGGGCCTCGGAACCTTCCCCGTAAAGCCCGCGTACGGTCAGCCCCAGTTTGCCGATCGCGTTCAGGACCCCGTAGAGTTGCTTGGTCAGTTTCAACCCGGGCAGGTGAAGCATTACAGACGCACGCATTCCGGTTCCAACGTTGGTCGGGCAGGAAGTAAGGTAGCCCAACTTTTCGGAAAATGCATAATCAAGGGTTTTTTCCAGGCCATCGTCAATTTTGTCAATGATATTCCAGGCTTCCTTCAGGCACAGGCCCGGTAAGAGACACTGGATTCGCAGGTGATCCTCTTCATTGACCATAATGCTGACCACTTCGTCGTCCCGCAGCACGACCGCCTTGGCTTCATAGTTGTTCAGAAATTCCGGACTGATCAGGTGTTTATCCACTAGTATCTGTCTTTCCAATGGTGTTAATTCGCTTAACGCGCACAGTTCAAGGTTGCCGAGAAGCTCAGCTGCCTCCTCGTTTTGAATGGCCAGACGGAGGGCGTGGATAACCTCATTTGACTTTTCCTTTTTTAAAAGGTGCGGAAAAGGTATCCCTGCAAGATTTCGAGCCACCCTAACCCGGCTGCTGATGACGATGTCCGATTCCTCCCCTTCGGCATCCATCCAATGGCTGTGGGGATGATTGACGATTTCTTTAATTGGCATCAGGCCTCACCCCCCTCTTCCAGAGTCTTTTCCAACTGCCGGATGGCGTCACGAAACTGAGCGGCCCGCTCAAATTCTTCGCGCCCCACGGCTTCCCTGAGCCGGTTTTTTAGATTTTCAATTTCTTTCACCGTCCGGGCGCGGCCCCCGGTCCGACCGGGAACCTTGCCGGTATGACGGGTATTGCCGTGGATCCTCCGCAACAGTGGCTGCATTTTTTCTTCAAAATAAGGGTAGCAGTCACCGCAGCCCAAAAGCCCCTGTTTCATAATTTGCCCCTCGGCCATACCGCACCTCGCACATTTTTCACCGTCGGCCTGCTGTTGACCGTAATTGGCCCCGCCCAGTTCGTGATTCAAAAGTCCCGCCATAAAATGATGAAGATTTAGCTGCGGGGCAAACCCAAACCCCTGGGCTTGGATTTCACTGGCACAAACCTGGCAAAGATGAGATTCAGTTTTATGTCCGTTGGTAATTTCAGTTAGGTGCACTGTTGCCTGCCGCTGTCCGCAATGATCGCATAACATCCCTTATTCCTCCTTTAGCCGGCATGGGTACCCTATTGCCCCGGCTTGCAGCATCAGTCTCTTAATACTGCCGTAACCATAGCTTTCAAAATCAAGGCTCTTAGCGCTTCCCGGGAGGGTAGGCCCTGGTATAAAGTATCACCACTTACAGCTGCAAACATGATCCGCGCCTCCCGAAGGGTAATTAGTTTTTCCTCCAGCAGGCGCTTAATCAGCCCTTCGGCCTCGTGCTGGGGGATTGAATCTCCAATTAAATCGCTGATGTCCAGGATTAATCCGTTCCGCTGGTCCAGGGGAATCCTGACGATCCGGATGTATCCGCCCCCGCCCCTTCTGCTTTCCACGACATACCCGTGTCCCGTAGAAAAGCGGGTTGTTAAAACATAATTAATCTGGGAAGGAACGCAGCTGAAGCGGACCGCAAGCTCGCTGCGCCGGATCTCAACGGAATCTTTCTGACTTTCTGAAAGGAGCTTTTTTAGGTAACTCTCGATCATATCGGAAATATTAGACATTCCCGGAACCACCCCCTTCCCCCAAAAAAGAACTTTCAAAGAAAATATTAAAAAAATATTTCTGACCTTGACTGACCTTAACTATATTATAAATGAATTTTATATAATTACAATACTTTTTACTATTTTTGCCCTTAAGACTTCGCGGTAATCCAAAAAAAAAGAACCGGCACTCCGGCCTAGTTCTTTTTTATAAATTTTGGCTCCCCGAGTAGGATTCGAACCTACAACCTACCGGTTAACAGCCGGTTGCTCCATCATTGAGCTACCTCGGAACAACCCCGCAGTCTCCGTTC
>DHTR01000093.1 GCA_002408725.1 Pelotomaculum sp. UBA5255 | reverse complement strand
CTTGTGGACGAAGCTCACGGGGCCCACCTGCGCTTTCATCCCGACCTGCCGGAAGACGCCATATCCAAAGGTGCGGCAGCTTGTGTCCAGAGCACCCACAAGCTGGGGGGGTCTCTGACCCAGACCTCGCTGCTGCATTTAAAGGGCAGGCTGATCAACGGTGAGGGGGTTGCCGCCGCGCTGCGCCTGCTGGAAACCACCAGCCCCTCTTACATCCTGATGGCTTCCCTGGACCTGGCTCGGCAGCAACTGGCCCTGCGGGGGCGAGTCCTTCTGGAGCGGGCGCTGGGGTTGGCGGAGGAACTGCGGGGGCGGCTGTCCCGAATCCACGGTTTGCGACTATTGGCCCAGGAGGACCTGCCGGACGGTAATTACGGTCTGGACTTGACCAAATTGGTCATCTCTGTGCGCGGGCTGGGCCTCACGGGCTACCAGGTCCGGGATTTGCTGGCGGAACGCTACAGGGTTTACGTCGAAATGGCCGACTCTTCGCATCTTGTGGCTTTTGTGACTATCGGCGCCACCCGGAAGGACTGCCTGATGCTGGCCTGTGCGCTGGAGGACCTTGCCGCAAGGGAGAAAAGCCTGCCCGGGGCGATCTTACCTGAAGCGCCACGGGCTTACAACAAGGTCATGAGGCCCCGGGATGCCTGGTTTTCCAGGGCAGAGCGGGTTGCCCTTGCTGAAGCAGGGGGCAGGATTTGCGCGGAGACAGTAGCGGTTTACCCGCCGGGAATTCCTGCCCTATACCCCGGTGAAGAAATTACGCCGGAAATTATTGAGTACCTTACAACTATAAGGGATCTGGGTATCCCCTACCAGGGGCCTTCCGATCCGGCATTAAAAACCCTTAAAGTTGTGGTAGAATAGACAATAGAATGTTTGTGTGGAATAGCGCTTTTCAATAAAGGAACCCGCGCGGACAAGGCGAAAGGATGCTTCATGAAGGGGAAGTTTATTGTATTTGAAGGTATCGACGGCTCCGGCAAGACTACTCAGTTGAAGCTTTTGGGCGAAAAGCTCACCGCCCTGGGCTGCCCGGTGTTGTATACCAGGGAGCCTGGCGGAACCAGGGTGGGAGAGTTGGTGCGGGAACTCCTGTTAAATCCGCAGCACGGTGAACTGGTTCCCCGGGCGGAGGCCCTTCTTTATGCCGCTGCGAGGGCGCAGCACGTGGAACAGATTATTTTGCCGGCTCTAAAGAAAGGAACGGTTGTGCTCTGCGACCGCTTTTTAGATTCCAGCCTTGCCTACCAGGGTTTTGGGCGGGGACTGGATTTGTCGCTGCTGGAACAAATCAACCGGGTGGCTACGGCAGGGCTGGTCCCGGACCAGGTCCTGCTCCTGGATTTTTGCTGTGATTACGGGGTGGACAGGATCTCCCGTTCCGGGCGGAGCGCTGACCGGATTGAGCGGGAGGACCGGGAATTCCACCGTAGGGTTCGGGCGGGCTATCTGGCCCTGGCGGCCCGGGACCCGCGACGCTATAGGGTCATCGACGCCAATCGTTCCATTGCCCGGGTGCATTGCGATCTAATCAAGGCTGTGGAGGGGGTTTTGGATGCGCTATCTACGGGAAATAATAGGCCATAAGCCGGTTATCAGGACTCTCTTAAACACCGTATCCTCCGGCCGGGTGGCTCATGCCTACCTCTTTGCCGGCCCGGAGGGAGTGGGCAAGGAAACCACCGCTCTGGCCTTTGTCCGGGCGCTGCTCTGTGCCCGGCCCGCCGGCGGGGATGCCTGCGGTGTGTGCAGGGAGTGCCGACAGGTGGAGCACCAGAATCACCCCGACCTTTGTTTTCTGCAGCCCGATGGGAGTTCCATCAAAATCGAACAAATCAGGGGTATTTTACGCAGGGCTCCCTATCGTTCCTACCAGGGCGGCCGCAAAATTTTCCTGGTCCGTAAGGCGGAGGCGATGACCGCTGAGGCTGCCAACTGTCTGCTGAAGACCCTGGAGGAGCCACCGGGGGATACCCTCTTTATTTTACTTTCCGCCCGGCCCCAGGCTTTGCTGCCCACGATCCTGTCCCGTTGCCAGCGCTGCACTTTCCAGAGCATCCCGACTCCCGAGCTGTTGGGCGGCCTGGTTAACCTGCACGGATTGAAAGAAGAAGAGGCGCAGTTGCCGGCCTGGCTGTCGGGCGGCAGCATGGGCAAGGCACTGGCTTACGTCTCCGGCTCACTCGGGGAGGCCCGCGGTGAGGCCGTACGTTTGGCGATTTCCCTGGGCCGGACCGGCCCCCTGGAAGCGCTTGAGCTGGCTGAAAAAATATCCGAAAGCAAGGACAAGGCGTATTTTATGCTGGAAGTGCTGATCTGCTGGTATCGGGATTTGCTGGTCTATCGGGAATCGGAAGAAGTTAGGTTTCTTTATAACCCCGACCTGGCGGCCGATGTTCAAAGGGAAGCAGAGGGCTATGAGACCGGCCGCCTTGTGGAAATAATAGAAGCAGTTGAGACTGCAAAAAACAAAATAGAGACCAACGCCAATACCAGGCTGGCACTTGAAGCCCTGTTTTTAAAGCTGGCGAGATTGCTTGCGCCGGCTTAAAAGCACATCTAAGAGTAGAAAGACAGGGTCTGCTATTTTCAAAACAGTATTGTAAGTTAATTTCCGTTTCGGTGGGAGTGCGGGCTAGAGTCAGCAAACAGATAAATTATAGTTATTCAGGAAAAAATCTACTTTTTCGGATAATTTCTCTTCCGGTTCACCCGCCGGCAGGGGAGGGAGGTATTAGTACAGTGGAATTGACCGTTGTGGGGGTGCGTTTTAAGAAGGCGGGCAAGATTTATTATTTTGATCCCGGTGAGCACCTGCTCGCGCCGGGAGATGGAGTCATTGTTGAGACCGCTAGGGGGGTCGAGTTCGGGCAGGTAGTGTTTGGCCCCATGACAGTTGATGAGGAGGAGATCGTGGCTCCCCTGAAAAAGGTCATTCGCAAGGCCGACAACCAGGATTGCCGGCAGCTTGCCCTAAACCGGGAAAAAGAAAGCAAGGCTTATCAGGTCTGCCTGGAAAAAATCTCGGATCATAAACTGCCCATGAAACTGGTTGGCGTAGAGCAGACCTTTGACGCCAATAAAATCATATTTTACTTCACCGCAGACGGCCGGATCGACTTTCGGGAACTGGTTAAGGATCTGGCCTCGGTGTTCAGGACCAGGATTGAGCTGAGACAAATCGGCGTCCGGGACGAAGCGAAGATGGTCGGGGGACTGGGCTGTTGCGGCCGGGAACTCTGCTGCGCCACGTGGCTTTCGGATTTCGCTTCGGTTTCCATCCGGATGGCCAAAGAGCAGAATCTCTCCCTCAATCCCACCAAGATTTCCGGCATCTGCGGTAGGTTGATGTGTTGTCTCAAATATGAAAACGAGTCCTACGAACATGCCCGGGAAAGTCTACCCGGCCTGGGTAGTTGGGTCATTACCCCTGACGGGGAGGGTAAGGTGTCCAGCGTCAATATTTTTAAAAAGTGCCTTAATGTGGAACTAAAAGAAAGCAAAACCATCAAAGAATACCAATCCGAGGAAATTACCATGAAAGAAGGCCAGTCCAAAAACTACCGGGGCCATAAAAAAGAGTGTCCCAAACAGTCAAATGAGGAGAGAATTTAGTGCCATCCCTTTTGAAGCGGGCGAAAGACCTGGAAATTAAACTGCATGCGCTGATGGCAGAAGTGCAGGAATTGAAAAATGAAGTACTGGAGATGGAGGAGGAAAACACCCGGCTCAGGAGAGAGCTGGCCGCTGTTTACCGCGAGGGCTGCTCCGGCGTAAAAAGTCCCGGTGAAGCCGATGTCATGTACAGGGGGTTTATTAACCTGCTGGACCTGTATGACCAGGAATACCATATCTGCAACCTGTACTTCGGCCGCAGACGGGCGGGAGAGTGCCTTTTCTGTATGGCTTTTTTAAGGAAAGAGATGGAACCCAACGCCACGCGGGAAGGCGGCGCTTAGTCCGGAGCAAGCGGCGCGTCAGCCCGGCTTGAAGCTGTGAATGAATTCATACCGGCGTTCTATCAGTGCGGCCTATTCTGGGATTTATTCTCAGAATAGTAGTTTGTTGTTAAGCTTCACGGGTTAAAGACATTTTAGAGGTTTAGTTGTCCGGGAGGTGAGCATGGATGGATGAGGAAACGAAAGGGATTCTGTACCTCTGTGCAACACCCATCGGTAACCTGGAGGATATTACCCTCCGGGCCCTCCGGGTGCTGCGTGAGGTAGACCTGATAGCGGCTGAAGATACCCGCCACACGCGAAAGCTGCTCAGCCATTACGATATTCATACCCGGCTCACCAGCTACCATAAGTTCAACCAGGTCAAAAAAGGGGAAACCCTCCTGGAGCTGCTGGAATCCGGTAAAAGCGTGGCCCTGGTTTCTGACGCGGGCCTTCCGGGTGTTTCCGACCCCGGCGCCGAGCTCGTGGCGGGAGCCCTGGAAAAGGGGTTAAGGGTTGTGCCGGTGCCCGGTCCCAGTGCCGGAATCACGGCTCTGGTGGTCTCTGGCCTGCCGACCGACGCCTTTGTTTTTGCGGGTTTTTTGCCTGCGGCCAAAAAAGCAAGGCGGCAGAAACTGGTGGAACTCCGTAGCCAGAAGAAAACATTGATCTTTTATGAGTCACCCCACCGCCTGCGGGGGACGCTGGCAGACCTCCAGGAAATTCTCGGCGCCCGCCCGGCAGCGGTGGCTAGGGAACTGACCAAAAAGTACGAGGAAATGATCAGGGGCTCTTTACAAGATATCCTGAAGCATTTTCAGGACAAAGAGCCTCGTGGTGAATTTACACTTGTGGTGGCAGGCGCCACGGAGGCACAAGCAGCGGGTGTGGAAGATCTCGCGGAGGGAAAAGAGCCCGCGCTCTCCCTGTGCCCCGCCGCCCATGTCGCCTTGCTGGAGGCCGGGGGCGTAGCGCGGAAGGAGGCCATCCGTCAGGCGGCCCGCCTGCGCGGTCTCTCCAGGCGAGAGGTTTATCACGCAGTGGTAAGGGATAAAGAGGCAAAAGAAAAAGGAGAGACTTAATGTCCCCCCCCTTGGGCCAACTACATTGCTTTGGCGTTTTCAAACATGGCCAGAGCGCACTCGCGGCAGACCAGTTTGCCTCGATAATGTTGGACTTCAGAAGCATTACCGCAAAAGACACAGGCCGGCTCATACTTCTTTAAAATGATTTTTTCGGAATCGACATAAATCTCTAAAGGATCTTTTTCGTCGATTCCCAGGGTACGCCGTAGCTCAATAGGTATGACCACCCTGCCTAGCTCGTCCACCTTTCTAACAATACCGGTTGACTTCACAAGCTCTCCCTCCTAACAAAATACGACAAAATTTATAAAATCACAACTAAATGGTACCAACGATTCCAGTAAAAGTCAATATATATTTATCTAGAAATCTGCTTTTCTTTACCTTTTTGGCGAAAACTTGACAAGTTCGGTGCGGTTCGTTAGAATCAAGTTATTGGTAATTAAAGAATTAAAAGCTGTGAAGGGGAAGAGTAGGCTGTGCTTAGATACCCGGACAGAGAGCGGGGTCAGGTGGAAGCCCGCCGGGGATTGCCGGCCGAAGATGGCCCTGGAGCTGCGCGGCTGAAATGAAACGTAAGCCGTGCCGGGTTCTCCGTTACAGGACTGCGGGTATTAGGGGAACTCCCCTGTGCCCGCTGAGGCCGGCTTTGCAAAAAGACGGTAAAAAAGGGTGGTACCGCGGAACTAAATACCCCGCCCCTCTAGTTATACGGGCGGGGTATTTTTATGGTAAATGCCAGCTTTTATTAACAAGGGAGGATAAACACCGTTGAGCAAGGGAACGTTTTACATCACAACGCCGATTTACTACCCCAGCGGCAACCTGCATATCGGGCATGCTTATACGTCCGTAGCGGCGGACGCTATAGCCCGTTTTAAAAGATTGAAAGGATTCGACACCTGGTTCTTAACCGGCTCGGACGAGCACGGTCAAAAAATTGAGCGGGCTGCCGGGGCCAGGGGGGAGCAGCCTCAGGAATACGTGGATAAAATTGTTGCCGGCTTCAAGCATCTATGGGGGCAGCTGGAGGTACAATACGATGATTTTATTCGTACCACCGAGCCGCGTCATCACAAAGTTGTTACAAGGTTTTTCCAGAAACTCTATGACCAGGGGGACATCTACAAGGACAGCTATGAGGGCTGGTACTGCTCGCCCTGTGAGGCTTTCTGGGCGGAAAGCAGGCTGGAGGAAGGAAACTGCCCCGACTGCGGGAGGCCGGTTGAACTTCTCCAGGAAGAGAGTTATTTTTTTAAGATGTCCAAGTACGCCGACCGCTTGCTCAAACACATTGAAGAGCACCCGGAGTTCATTCAGCCCGTTTCGCGGCGCAATGAAATGATAAGTTTCATTAAAAGCGGTCTGGAGGACCTCTGTGTAACAAGGACCACCTTTCACTGGGGTATTCCCGTTCCCTTTGAACCCAAGCACGTTATTTACGTTTGGGTGGATGCCCTGGTCAATTATATCTCCGCCCTGGGCTACGGGACGGAAGACGACAGTCTCTTCCAGAAATACTGGCCGGCAGATGTACACCTGATGGCAAAGGACATCGTGCGCTTCCACAGCATTATCTGGCCGGTGCTTTTGATGGCTGCCGGGCTGGAGTTGCCCAGGCAGGTGGTGAGTCACGGCTGGATCTTACTGGATAGCGGTAAAATGTCAAAATCAAAGGGAAATGTTATAGATCCCCTGGTTTTAATTGATAAGTATAGTGCGGACGCTATTCGCTATTACTTGCTCAGGGAACTGCCCTTCGGCTCAGACAGTCATTACAGCGAGGACGCCCTGGTAGACCGGATTAACAAGGACCTTGCCAATGACCTGGGGAACCTGGTCAGCCGCTCCATTGCGATGATGGAAAAATATTTCCAGGGGACGGTCCAGACTCCCGGCGCCTCCGCCGGCCCGGACCGGGAACTCATTGACCTTGCCGAGCGGACTCCGGGGGACGTAGAGGAATGGATGAACAGGATGGATCTGTCCAGCGCCCTTTCCGCCATCTGGCGCCTGGTGGGGCGCGCCAACAAGTACGTAGACGAGACGGCTCCCTGGGGGCTGGCCAAAGATCCGGCCCAAAAAGAGCGGCTGTCCACGGTGATGTACAACCTGGCCGAGTGCCTGCGGTTTATCACCATTATGACCGCTCCCTTTATGCCCCTGCTCCCGGCCAGGGTCTATGCCCAATTAGGAATTGAGGGACAATCCGGGATTCAGACCTGGGAATCCTTGACCTGGGGCAAGCTGCCCGCAGGAACCATTGTCAAGCGGGGTCCGGCGCTGTTTCCGAGGATCGATCCAGCCGCCAGGTAACGAGGTGGCCTGAGGTTGTTTATATATGGAAAAAACGGTGATCGGCTTTCGGAGTATTTTTGAAAGATCAACATTTTAGATCAAAGGACGGGTGATCAATGTTCCTGTTTGATACTCACGCCCACCTCGACGGTGAAGAATATGATGCTGACCGGGACGAGATGATTTCCCGGGCCCGGTCTGCCGGGGTCGTTCATATTGTCAATGTGGGCTTTGATTTGGAATCATCCCGCCGGTCGGTCAGGCTGGCGGAAGAATATGATCTGATTTACGCAGCCGTCGGCATTCATCCGCACGAGGCAGAGGGAGTCGGGCCCGGTTACCTGGAAAAGTTGAAAGAAATGGCCGCGCATCCCCGCGTGGTGGCGCTGGGTGAAATAGGGCTGGACTATTACCGGGACCTTTCCCCACGCCCGGTGCAACAAATCATTTTTCAGGAGCAGCTTGCCCTGGCCCGGGAACTGGACATCCCTTTCATCCTCCACGACCGGGATGCCCACGGAGATCTCCTGAGAATTTTAAGGGAGAACCGGCCAGGCCCCTCCGGCGGCGTACTGCACTGCTATTCCGGGAGTTGGGAAATGGCCGGGGAGTGCCTGGCTATGGGACTTTACCTTTCCATCGCGGGCCCCGTAACCTACCCCAATGCCCACAGGCTCAAGGAAGTGGCTTCCCGCGTGCCACTGGACCGCCTGCTGATTGAAACCGACGCCCCCTACCTCTCCCCGGCGCCGTACCGGGGGAGGCGCAACGAATCGGCCCACGTCGCTTTCACCGCAGAAGAGATTGCCCGGGTGAGAGGTATAAAAACAGAAGATTTAGCACAAGCATGCACGGAGAACGGCAGGAAATTGTTCCGAATTGCTTGAATAATATAAATAGAGAATAAGAGAAAACAGATCCTTGAAAAATCCCTTTCGCTAGAGAAGAGAACATGTAGTGATTTGATCTGATTTTTAGAAGGGGGAGATAATGCTATGAGCGACACCAAAAGAAAAGGGCTGATTCTGGTCAATACGGGGAACGGCAAGGGCAAAACCACCGCCGCCCTGGGGATGGCCCTGAGAGCCTGGGGGCAGGGGATGAAAGTATTGATTCTTCAGTTCATCAAGGGAGGATGGAAGTACGGCGAGCTGAAGGCGGCTAAAAAATTGGGGCCGAACTTTGAAATAAGGCAGATGGGCGAAGGTTTTATCAAGGGAGCGGACGACAGATCCTTAGATGAGCACCGCCATGCCGCCCAGCAGGCCCTGGAGGCTGCCAGAATAGAAGTTTCTTCGGGCCGATATGACTTGATTATACTGGATGAGGTTCTTTACGCGATTCACTATGGATTACTTGGACTGGAAAACGTATTAGACCTGCTGGGCCAAAAGCCGGAAAACCTTCACCTGGTATTGACCGGCCGCAATGCGCCGCCCGAGATTATCGAGCGGGCGGACTTAGTTACAGAAATGTGTGAAGTGAAACACCCATTTACCCGGGGTATTGCCGCCCAGAAAGGGATTGAATACTAACCATACGGTAAAATCGAAAGCTTTTGGAAAAATGCCTTGCCCGGTATCATCAAAGAAGGGGGGGTGCCGGTGCGCCAGGTACCGGTTTTTATAGCATGGATTGTCAATGCTTTTGAAAACAGCAGCCAGTACTCTGAATACTACCTTGACCTTCGGACGGGCGATGTCAAGTTTTATTGTCCCATGGATTTCCCGGAGCACAAGGAAAAAGTTGAGAGGCTTGATAAGTCTGAAAACTACATGAAACTGCCCAAACTGGAAAAGGAGTTAGCTCATAGAGTTAAAAGGGAATTTATTGATCTAACGGACGATCCCGGGCTTAAGGATTTGCTGGAAAAGGCACTTACTGCAGATATCAAATTCCGAATGGCTCTGATGGAGTTGGAGAATGAATGTGCCCGGTTAAAATGGTATCAGTTTCAGAACGAAAGGTACGCGGAATATTTAAGGGATTGGTTTAAGGAAAAAGGGATTGAGCTGGTTGAAAAGCCTCCAATCAACGTTCTGGAATGTAACAAGGGCCGTTAGGGCCTAAAAATCCAGTAGGACCCGGGCGCGTTAAGTGCGCCCGGGTCCTACTGGATAGTACGGTCGGATGCGCTTGAGGTAATAGAACCAGCTCCACACATTAAACTGGAAAATATCGACAAAAATAAACCCTATCCACTACCGCCAACTTGTAGTAAAATAGAAATGTGTTAGGTAATTATCGGCACAACAACCAGGCGAGTTATCTTTTTGTTAAATTTTTTCGTACTCTGTTTGGGATTCACTTTAAGCACCGGACCTGTATATAAAGGGGGCATTCAATGAGTTGGAGCAGGCTGTTGGATTGGGTAAGACTAAACAACCACAAGGATTTAAAAGAACCCCGGCGGCGGGGCGTTTTGTTCCTGAGGGCGGCTGCTTTTTCTATGGCGGTATTGTTTTTCATTTGCGGTTACGCCTGGGCGAAAAAGACCGTTGTGCTGGTGGTCGACGGAAAGGAAACGATCGTGCAGGCTTTTTCCGCTACGGTCGGGGGCGTTCTTGAAAAGCAGGGGGTTGCCCTGCTGGAAAAAGATGAAGTGACCCCTTCCCCGGACACACCGCTGAATGACTGGATGATTGTAACCGTAAACCGGGCTGTGGACCTGAGCATCACTGTCGATGGAAATGAAATTGCAGCCAGAACCAGGGGGGCGACAGTAAAGGATGTTCTCACTGAGTACATGATCAGCCTGGGAGCGGAGGATGAAGTATCGCCGGTCCAGGAAGCGCCCGTAACTCCGGACATGAAAATTTGCGTGGACAGGGTCCGTACCGTAACCGAGGTCTGCGAGATTCCCATTGATTATGAAACCCAGAAAAATTACACCGTGAACCTGCCTCAGGGCTCCACCCGCGTCGCACAGGAGGGACAGGAGGGGGCAGAGCGACAGACCTGGCAGATTGTTTACAAAAACGACAGGGAGATTAGCCGCCAACTGGCCTCCCAGGAGGTTGTCTCACCGCCTACAGATAAAATAATCATGGTCGGAAGCGGGATGGTGGTCTCCCGGGGCGGTGAAGACATCAGGTATTCCGAGGTGAGGGAGATGGTGGCATCCGGCTACACCCATTCGGGGTACAATACCGCCTCGGGTGTATATCCACATTACGGGGTGGTTGCTGTCGACACTTCCAACATTCCCATGGGCACCAAGATGTACGTGGAAGGTTATGGCTACGCCACGGCCAGGGACCGGGGAGGCGCCATTAAAGGAAACCGGATTGACCTCTTTTTTGAATCGCACAGTGAAGCAATAAGCTGGGGCGTCAGGAAAGTAAATGTATACTTTTTCGATTGAGCGGGGGCCGAAAGGCCCTTTTTAGATATATTCATCAAAATCCACTGAA
>DHTR01000083.1:17735-19649 GCA_002408725.1 Pelotomaculum sp. UBA5255 | reverse complement strand
TGCACGATCCGTTTGAGCTTGCCGGTGAGGTAGCGGCGCCGGGCGGAGCTCAACAGGATTTCGCTCTGCAGCCTCGGGGCCAGCAGATCCACCGCCTCTCCGGCCATTGCACGGCACTGCTCCCGGCCCAGTTCGCCCCAGTCCAGCCCCTCCTCGCGGATCCGGTCGCCGAAGAGCTTGAGAGCAGCGTGGAAAAACTGACCCAGGTCGGGAGCGCCCAGTTTGAAGACAGCCCTCTGCTGCAGCCTCAAACCGTGTGACAGAAAGAAGGCAAAGGGACAGGAGCGGAACTTCTCCACGCCGGACACACTGGTTTTCAGGGCGCGCCCGTACAGGGCCCGGCCCACACCGGAGGGCAGCCGGCCCTCCCGGTTGCTGAAAAAGAGCCCGGAAAGTACGCGGGCACACTCTGCCCGGCGCCCGCCCCGGGCAAGCCAGGAGTAGACGTCAAACCACAGCGGGTTCACCGGGCGGCCGGCCCGGACCTCCCGCAGCTGAGCGGCCAGGTAGGAGAGGGCGCGACCGGGGTGGCTCACAAAGGTCAGGTCGTCCGCCAGCGCAGCGTTGGGCTCCACCGGCCAGACCAACTCCTCCACACCGGGCAAAAGCTCCTTCACCCGCGCCACCACCCCGGACGGCATTACCGCCTTGCCCTCACTGTCCGCCAGAGGATAACTTAAGTAGAGCTTTTCCGAAGACCGGGTCATTGCTATGTAAACAAGGTACTGCTCTTCAAAGGTCTTGCGCCGGGACCCGGGGGCCAGCTTCAAGCCTACTGCCTCCAGCCTTTCCCGCTCACCCTCGGAAAGGATGCCCTGTACGGAAACCCGCGCGGGCAGCACACCGTCGCTGACGCCCAGGACAAAGGCGGCCCTCGCCTCCGGGACCCGGGAGCGCTCCAGGGTCCCTACCACAACCTGGTCTAGGCCGGGCGGGATCAAACCCAGTCTCATGCTTTCCAACCCGGCGTCCAGGACGGCTGCGTATTCTTCAGGCGGCAGCGCCTCTTCACCCAGCGCCTCGACCACCTGATCCAGCAGGTTGATGACCCCGTTCCAAACCTGGGCCTGTTCCCGGGCAGCCTCCAGGCGTCCCTCCTCTTCCGCCCGTATTCTCCAGCTCTCCAGGCGCTCAGCCACCTGCAACCTATCCAATAATTTAAACAGGGCTGCCGTCAACTCCCGCACGCTTGCGGCCTGGTCGGCCTCCCGGCAGAAGCCGACCAGGGCCGCGGCAGCTTGCCGGCGCAGGCTGTTGATCCTTTCCAGTTCCTCGATCTCTACTTCGGTGGCTTCCCTGTCTTCCTCCAGGGTCAGCCGCCTGCGGTAGGTCCAGGGCTTATCGTCCGTCCAGCGGCTCCCCCGGATCCCGTGGGCCAGCACATAGTTCTCCAGCAGGTCCACCTCCTCCCTGGAAAGGGGTGTGAGATCGGTCTTGAGGTAATGAAAGACCGGGTCGAAGGCCCATTCCCTGGAAAGTACCTCCAGCGCCGAGCGAATCAGCTCCACCAGGGGGTGGTGCATGGCCTGGCGTTTGTGGTCAAGAAAAACGGGGATGTTGTGGTCGGCGAAGACCACCGTAAGGAGATCGGTGTAAGCATTCAAATCCCGTAAAAGAATGATGATCTCCCGGTAGCGGTAGCCCTTGTCCCGGCACAGGGCCGTAATCTCCCGGGCCACGCCCTCCACCTCGGCCCTCGGTCCGGCCGCTGCGGCTAGCGTTACCCCTTCCCCGGGATTGACAAGGGTCGGGGCCGGGAAGGTGAAGAAATGCTGCTCAAGATGGGCAATGGCCGGGCTGTGATAGCGGCACGGGGGACCGCTGTCAAGCACTTGGTGGTGGTCCAACGGAAGATGCTCCCGGGCGGCCATTTCGCACAGGACGTCGTACGTTTCCCGGATCGGGTAAAACAGG
>DHTR01000083.1:17079-17528 GCA_002408725.1 Pelotomaculum sp. UBA5255 | reverse complement strand
TGGTTTCATCGCAGTGACCGCCCAACGCAGCCAAATCGGAGCAGAGGCTGATGTTGACCCGGTAGGCGACCCGGGCCAGTTCGGCCAGCACCCGGAATTCCTGGGGCGTAAAACCGGTAAAGCCATCCACCCACACCTCCGCACCGCGGACCGCAGACGAGTGCTTCAGGCGGTCGGCCAGCAGGTTCAGGTAATCATCCGGGTCGGTGAAACGGCCTTCAAGGGCCTCCTCCAGGCTGTCATACAACAGGCCCAGGTCTTCCAGCTTGTCTGCCAAAAGTCCCGCCCCGGCGCCCCGGAGGGTGGATGAAGCATGAGCCAGGTCCCCCGGTTCGACGCAGTAGGTTTTCATCTCCCCCAGGGCACGGGCCAGGGTGTCGGCAAAACCCGGCAGCCCGGCGGAGCGGCGGAACACTTTTAGTTCAGCACGGTGGCGCTCCAGCAGGCGC
>DHTR01000083.1:16630-16880 GCA_002408725.1 Pelotomaculum sp. UBA5255 | reverse complement strand
GCAACACCATGCGCTTGCCCAACTCACCGATATGCGCTCGGGTGGCGCCCCCTACCTCCTGCAGCACCCTGTAGGCCAGGCGTCGGAAGCTTAAAACCTGGACCCTGATGAAACCAGACAGGTCCGGCGTGGCGGCCAGTTCGAATTCCGTCTGAAAGGTGGCCTGCTCGGGCGCCAACAGGATCAGCGGGTGTCCTTCCGGGCTCTTTCGCAGTTCTTCCCGCACCGCGTCAAGGCAGACGCGGGTCTT
>DHTR01000083.1:14860-16432 GCA_002408725.1 Pelotomaculum sp. UBA5255 | reverse complement strand
CCCGAGCCGGCCCTGCCGATAATAAAGCGCAAAGTCAAGGGACTTCACCTTCTATCATAAAAATAAAGCATGGATGTCTATTTAATAAACCTAATGACTGTTTAGTTCCCTAAAAAAGAAAAAAACCCTTTTGCGGTTTACGTACAGGTTCAAAAAACAGCACTGGTGTTCTGGTGTCAGGCTGTCTTTGACGAAAGGGGAAAATAAATCCTCCAATTTGGAGATATCTTCTGCTAAGCCTATTTAACCTACATCTGCCCCAGGCTTTTCTGCCATGACCTCGGTGCCCGGGCGCGCGGCCCCTAGGGGGATGAATCTATAACTAAAACTCACGGAGGTAAAATCCAGGTAAAGCACCTGGGGTGTCCTTACCCGCTCCTTTTTCAAGTTTGTCACTCGCGCCAGCGCGCCCGGGTTGAGGAAGTACTTGCCGGCCGTGATCTCATGATAGCCCAGGTGGGCGTGGGCGCCCAGGGTGAAATCGGCCTCGGTGCCGACCACGCTGGAGATCAGCGTGGTCGGCACTTTTTCGGAAAAGGCTCTGGGTAAAAGCATGCCATGGACGACATGAATGGCCAGATCGCAGCGCTTTTTCTTCACCATGTAGTCCTCTCCGTTGTACTGCCGGTCAATGCCGCAGTAATAGTGCTGGCCGCTCAGCTGGAGGACACAGCTGCTGTTGGCGAGATAAATCATTTCTCCAGGCTGAAGGAGGCGGACGCACTTCTGCCGGGCCAGGTGTCCCAGGGCGGTGACGTCAAGGCTGTCCAGCCGCTGGTCGACCAGGTCGTGATTTCCCGCAATGCAGTAAACCGGGCGGGCAAGTTGTTTTAAAAACTCGCGCAGCAGATCCAGGGACCTCCGGTCGGGATTGGGGCAATCAAAGAGATCCCCCCCGTGAATAACAAAGTCAACACCCAGCAAGCTGCAGAGTTTCGCGATCTCTGAAAGCTTATTCGCAATGGCCTTCAGGAAATCGTCCCTGCGGTTATCCGGCTTAGCGGACTGAATATGCGTATCGGTGAGATACAGTAGGCGCACGAGTTTTATCCCCCCATCCGCCTTTTACTAAATTTAAAAAAAGGGGCGACCGGTATCCAGACGCTTTTCGTCATCCAGCCCGACGGTAGCAAAAAGCTCCTTCAATTTCTTGAAATCCTCGACGCTCATCAATTCTGTTTGAGAATAAAAGATCCGCCCAGCATTGTTCACAGCACCCCAGGTCACTCGAACAATATCCTTGTTGACTCCTTTTATTGTCTCTGTTTTGACAAACAGTTTAATTGACATTGGAAGCACACCTTCGGCGAAAGTTCTTTCCTTTTATAATTATAACAGAAGCAGAGTTCTTTTGACTCAATTTTTTGGCAATTTGTCCTGAACCCGCCGGATGAAGCTTTCCATTTTGACAATAAAGCGCTCATGGATACCCGTACCAACCAGGTCCACATTGTCCCGCGCTTCCACCTCAAAAACAAGGCGCTTGCCATCCACTTCCACCAGGCGGGACGTGGCTACCACATTCATACCTACCGGGGTCGCAGCCAGGTGCTTGACGTCTACCCTGGTCCC
>DHTR01000083.1:9988-14651 GCA_002408725.1 Pelotomaculum sp. UBA5255 | reverse complement strand
ACGGTCGTATATCCCGGATCGAGGAGCGGCTCCACAGAGGACAGGGCGGCCTTTTCCATCAGCCCCACCAGGGCCGGTGTAGCAAAAACACTTACCGACCCGCTCCCGTGGGCAATGGCTGTGTTTGACTCGCTAACTGCCACCTGGGCTATGCCTTCTAGACCAATTTGTAAATCCCGGGCCATATTAAATCCCTCCAATATTTTTTGACAGTAAGTATTTTACCATTTCCATAAAAAAACCTTCTGCATTCATAAATATTGCCTGAACCGGAAATTGAAAAGTAGGGCTCGCCAATGTAATATTGTGGTCCTCCAGGCATAATCTATCATAAAATAGCAAGTAGCAGGTGTGAACATGATGGAGATGATTCGGCTTTGAGTGGCGACATCTGGGGCTTTTCTTCACCCGAGCTGATCTTGATCATACTTTTGTTTCTCGGTATTTTCGGGCGGTCCAACCTGTTAGTAACCTCTGCCTGTATTCTGTTGAGTGTCCGTTATTTCAGGCTGGACCACATTATCCTGCCGGTTCTGGAGGAGCGAGGCCTGGAAATTGGTTTGGTCCTTTTGATGTTGCATATCCTGACCCCGATTGCCACGGAGAAACTGACCCCAAAAGACCTGCGCTCCCTGGCTTCATTCAAGGGCATCTATGCCCTGGTAGCGGGGGCGTTGGCAACCAGGCTCAACAGTGACGGGCTCAACCTGATGAACTTGACCCCGGAAATTATTTTTGGGATGACGGTTGGAAGCGTGCTGGGCATCCTGCTCCTGCGCGGAACGCCCTGCGGGCCGGTGATGGCGGCCGCAGTGACGGCGGTATTTCTGCAAATCATCGCTATTTTCTCCTAACCCACACTTAACTTCGCTGATGCGGCCCCTGCAAGCTCGAATTCACTCGTTTCAGGCTGATTTCAACCTGCACGACACGCCACAACTATGGTTTTTAAATTTTATCTATCGGCACCCAGTTTACAAAAGACCGCCTTCCGGAACCCTATCCTGGCAGGCGGCTTTTTACGTATAGCTATATTTACTTTAGACTGTTGCTTACAAGTGTGGTACAATCCCTAACTGTCATCCCAGGGGCGCTGTCTCAAGCTGTCATCTCCCGGCGATTCAAGCTCTTGCCTTTCCTTCTTGCTGTTACTGTCGCTGGACTTGCCTTTGTTTTTATTATTGGGTTTGCCCGGCGCTTCCTTTGGCTTTTCTTTGTCTTTTACAGCGTTCTTGCCTGGGTGATCTTTTTTGTCACTGTCGGTGTAGCGCTGCGCTCCGGCTTCGGCTGCTTTTCCTTCCGGAGTTTTCACAACATCATGGTCCTTCATCCGGCCCTCGTGGTAAATACCCCTCTGTTTATTCTTAGTTTTTTTATCTTCTCCGGGCCCGGCTGGTTTTCCATCTGTACTTGCATCCTGATCATCCATCATAAGTTCGATAATGTTAATTTTCTTTGTCTTTTCAAGATTTCCGAGGCTTACAGCGCTAAGTTCAACTGCGTTGAACTGTACGCCTTTTTTACTCGACTTCTGAAGTAACAGGAACCTCCCTGTGGAGAGGCCGGTTTTTGCAGCAGCCTCACGCATCTGAGGCTCCACCGGCTCGATAATAATTTCAGCGTTGACGCCGCCTGATTTTACAGGATTCTCAATGGCCTCGTAGACAGCGCCCAGGTCGACCAGGGGCTCCTGGTTTTCTTCCACGGTAAGCGTCGCCAGGATGATATTATCCTCTTCTTCACAGAGGAACCGATCAGCGACGGCCTGGGTCACGATCCGGGCAACCGCATCACGCAAGTCAACCCCCTTGACCTCGACCTCCGCCAAAATCCGATCCCCATCACCATTGATTCCCCTGGCGGAAACCACTTTTGCACTGTTTGTTACTGCCAGCTCAACACTTGGATTAATGTCAATGGTCAGATATGCTGCAGCAGGCGGCGGTGCCACGGGAAAGAACTGACCCGCTAGAACCACGACCAGCAGGGAGGCGGCGACCATCAGGTATCTCAGATAGGGTAGGTTTTTCTTTTGTGGAATTTGAATTTCCTGGCCAACCCTGGCCCGAAAACCTTCTCTCAGAGGTACTTCCCGGTATTCCCCCTCCGGTGTAAGCACAATCCACGAATTGCTTTTAATCTTGACAATCATAGCGCGTGTTTTCATTCTTTCCAGGCACCCCCTTTTTAGCCGGGGTCGGCAATTCCAAATAAGAGCTCAGGTACAAATACTCTTCCCGCCTGTTCATCAACACTGCCATGGCGATGATGTATTTTCTTCCTCTTTCCAGGGTTTTGCGGCTTAGTCCGGTTACTTTCTCCAACTTTATTAATGGGAGCTTTTTTTTAGCGCTTAGTTCTTTAAATAGGTGGTTCCTCTCCGCCAGTTCCCACGCTGCAAGTAGAAGGGACTGGCGGGTATCACGGTGGCGGGGCGAACACTGGACCAGATCCTCAAAAGTTACCCCATACCTGCTCAGCAATTCCTCAAACTCCTTTATTTCTTCTTCCCTTTCCCTGAAAGCCTCTTCTTCCAGGTAAGCTTCCCAGGACTTGGCATACTCCAGGCTGTTCGAGCTGTCCGCCTGCAGCGAGACACCGGCAGCGGCGACCCTGTTCTCACGCCGATAGTAGTCGGTAAGCCGGCTGCTCATGACGAGCCTAGCAAAGGCAAGAAAGGGAACTCCGCTGCCTTCCCGAAAACGATCGATGGCCTCATTAAAGGCAATCAGGGCTATGGCTAATTCATCGTCCCTGCCCCAGTCCAAAATACGCCTGCAAAATTTGCAGGCTGCCTTAAAAATAAAAGGTTTGCAGCTTTCCAGGAAATCCTCCCGGGCCAGCGGATCACCCTGCTTGATTTTTTTTACTGTATTCTCGATATCCTGCACAGGAAACAAGCTAATACACCCCTTCTCTTGCAGGTGCTCACCTCTTTCCCGTTAAAAGTGGCGAGGGTCCGTCCGTTCCCTTACCTCTTTATACGGCAAAGCGGACCGCTCTTAGGGGGCACTTTACAAAAGTTTATCATGCAATTTTCGACATTATTTCACTTTTCCCTCCCGACAGATGTCAGCTTGTCCCCATTATACAATTAATTGTAAATATTTTGTTTGACTATTGAAAGCATCTCTACTCTATTTTGATTCATTGGCAGACTCTTTTGGTTGTAAGTTTTTATAATTTTTATTAAAATAAGCATAACAACCTTGTTCAGAATGTGATAGTCTTTAAAGAAGACTTATATCAGCCCTGAACATAAAGCATAAACCTATAATCAGCACGGGAGGTGGCATAAGTATGCCTGGCCTCGACAAGTCAAAAGAACAACTGGTCAAAGAATTAGATGTATTGCGCCAGGAGAATGCCCTTCTTAAAGCCTCGCATGGAAGGCGAAGACGGGCGGATGAAGCATTTTGGAAAATGCACGAACGTGTTATGTTTCTGGCCGACGTAATTGAGCGCTCCTCACAGCCCTTTGCTGCCGTCTACCCCGGCGGCTACATCATGACCTGCAACCGGGCTTACTGTGAACTGACGGGCTATACAAAGGAAGAACTACGGACCATAACTTGGGATATGGACTTGACGCCCAAAGAGTGGCGCGAGCACCAGGCCAAGATCCTGGCTAGAATCCGCTACACGGGCGAGCCCGAACGCTTTCAAAAGGAATACGTGCGCAAGGACGGCACGCGAATCCCAATCGAATTACTGGAGCATCAGGTCTGCAACACTGAAGGCGATGTTATGTATTATTACGCATTCGTTACAGATATTACCGAACAAGAACGGATGAAGAATGAACTGCAGCAGCACCGAGACAACCTGGAGGAGATGGTGAAAGAGCGGACCAACGAAATTATCGCCGCCAATAAAAAACTTCAGCACGAAATCCTGGTGCGGAAAAAGGCGGAGGAGGCCCTGCAGGAGCAATACAATTTTCTACAGAGGCTTATCGATAGCATCCCAAACCCCATATTTTACAAAGATACCCGGGGAATCTACCAGGGATGTAACACGGCTTACGAGGTCTTCGTCGGCCTTCCCAAAGAAAAAATTATCGGTAAGAACGCTTACGATATCGCTCCTGAAAACCTGGCAGACGTGTACCAGGAAATGGACTCCAGGCTGCTCCGAGAGCAGGGCGTCCAGGTTTACGAGGGTACCGTTTCATATACAGATGGGGTTATCCATGATGTTGTCTTCAACAAGGCCACATACACCAATACCGACGGGGTTCTGGCTGGAATTATCGGGGTAGTGCTCGACATCACCGACTGCAAGCGCACGGACGCAGTTAATAAGATCCAGGCAGTCGGTACTAAGGAACAAGGACCGGGGGAAGGCGGTAATTTAACGTCGGACAAGAACCACTCCGGTACTTTTCTTCAGACCATCACCCATGCTATAAGGGATAACCGAAGAGTTTAGCTTTTTAACCCGGGCAAAAGCCGGGTTTTCATATTGAGTGCGTCCCAAATGATGTCGATAATTGTAGAATTTACCGATTGATTACTATTATGTAAACCATTACAATATAAATTGACGGCAACAGGCTAGAACTGCTTGGTGACGTTAAAAATTCCTTCTTAGCATGGCTGTTTGACACCAGCCATGCATTTTTATTTTTTGTAAGAACGCATTGCATCCCTTTTCATTTAAA
>DHTR01000083.1:0-9792 GCA_002408725.1 Pelotomaculum sp. UBA5255 | reverse complement strand
TTAAATCCACTATTATTTTAAATCTTATATTTAACCCCAGTTATTAAACATATTCAGATATTTTCATATTTATAGTAAGGATAGTGCTATATAACATAGTTCGGCTTGATATTCATGCTGGCAAAGGATCCAGTAATTCATCAATGATTCATCTCAAACAATATCTTATAATAATAATTGGAGGTGAATTAATAATGCATGTTCTAGAAGTATTAAAAAGCATTCTTAACGCCTTTTTTGACAAGACCGAATCGGTAAAAATTGACCTGGTTCCGGTACTTGAAAAAGAAGAAATCCGTAACTTATAAAAATAAAATACAATACGCAATCTAACTGATGGTAAAACGATTTAATCGGGGATAAGGCTTAGAAAATATCTTCCGGCCTCGCTATCTAGCTACTTAGCTGAGCAGTTAAACTCTAATCTAACAGCGACAGGAAAATATCCACTAGTTCCGGGTCAAATTGCGTGCCGGAATATCTTTTCAGTTCATTTATAGCCTCTTCTTTACTCCTGGCCTTGCGGTAAGGCCGGTCGTTGATCATGGCGTCATAGGCGTCGGCAATTGCCAGCACCCGGCATTCCACCGGTATCTCCTCGCCCTTAAGTCTCAGAGGATAACCACTGCCGTCCCACCTTTCGTGATGTTTTAAGATTAGGTTTATCACCCCCGACAGATCCGCTGAAGAGATAGCTATACGGCAACCCTTTTCCGGATGTTGACGCATGATCTCCCATTCCTCTTCCGACAAAGGACCCTTTTTAAATAAAATAGAATCGGGGATGCCCACCTTGCCCAGGTTATGCACCTGTGCTAGAAGGGCAAGGTCATCAAGCTGCCGGGAAGAAAAACCAAGCTGCACTCCTAAAGCGAGGCAAAGCGCTGAAAGCCTCTGAACACGGTCTTTGTCAATATAGTCCCTCCCTGCTAAAGCAACCAGGAGGGTGTCAACGATCTGTCTTCTGGTGCCGGCGCTTCGCTGAAATTTTTTGCTGTACATTATGTCGTCTGATCTTTTATAAACTTCCTCAAGTGCTACCTCCCCGGTTTCAGCCGTGGCTGTGCCGATGGAAATGCTCAAGGGCAACCCGGCATGTTTGCTGCTGTACAGAGTGGCATGCGAAAGCATGCGATCAACAATTTCTTCTCCGGTCTTTGCGTCTGTCCGGGGTAAAATGGCGACAAACTCGTCGCCTCCGATCCTGGCCAAGATATCGGATTTACGTAGGGATTGTTTTAATACTGCCGCGCAGGCTTTCAGCAGTTTGTCGCCCCTGTTGTGCCCCTGGGTGTCGTTAAACAGCTTTAAGTCATCGATATCGACAGAAACAATAGTGATGGGATATTCCCTGCTGCTGTTTAAACGACGCATCTCTTCTTCAAAAAAAACACGGTTGTAAAGGCCGGTCAACTGGTCGTGCAGGCTCATATATTTCAGCTGTTCCTCGTAGCACTTTCGTTCGGTTATGTCTGAATGGGTTCCAATGACACGCAAAGGTTTTCCGTCGGCAGCCCACTCAATTACTTTCCCGCGATCCAGGATCCATTTATATGTACCATCCTTGCAAAAAACCCGGTGCTCGTTTTGATATACCTTTACCTCACCCCTGAAATGCCTTTGCAGGTTTTCATGGCAGCATTTCTTGTCTTCCGGGTGGACACGACTGTGCCACTCATCAACGGTGTTTCCAATTTCATGGTCCGCATAGCCCAGCATGGCCTTCCATTGAGGAGAATAAAATACTACGTTGGTTTGTGCATTCCAGTCCCATACTCCGTCACCGGATCCTTCCAGGGCAAACTGCCAGCGCGCCTCGCTTTCCTGAAGTTTTATCTCGGCCTGCTTGCGCTGCGTATTGTCATAGATCACTCCCTGGATGACCCTAAAAACCTCTGACCCCCTATTAATCCAATGTCCGATATCCCTTAACCAACGCACTGAACCATCTTTATGAGTAATGCGGTATTCGATATCTCCCACGTATTCCGGCATGTTTACCAGTTTTTCCCTTTCACCGATGACCAGGGACAGATCACCAGGATTTACAAGCTGCTCCCAGGATATTCTACCACTGATGAAGTCATCCGCCATGTAGCCGGTAAACTCCTCTACCTTTCCGTAGAAAAACGTGGGCTTCCAAGTTGGATAAATTACCTGGTAAGCGATACCCTGGAAATTTTGAATAAACTGACGTAAACGGGCTTCGCTCTCCCTTAGCGCGTTTTCGGCCAGCTTTTGTCCGGTAATATCATGGAAAGACTCGATGGCTCCAACTATATTGTCATTGGTGTCAAGCAGGGTAGAAGCCTTGCCCCGAAGGTATGCCCCCTTTCCTCCGTATAATAAAGGCATAAATCCTTCTGAATAGAGTATTTCACCGTCTCTTTCGATAAAGCTAAATAGCTTTTCAATATTTTCATGCTCTTCTAAAATTAAATCCGCCAGAATTGGCCTGGCTTTACCGTAGAATGGCAGAGCATAAGCATAGTCACATTTACCAAGGATGTCTTCGGCTTTTACACCTGTCATTTTTTCTACGGCCTTATTCCAAGCTATTACCTTTCCTTCCAAATCGATGGCGATTGTTGCATTGGGCAGGAAATTGATCATGTCAGATAGGCGCTGTTTGGATTCCTGCAAGACTTTTTCAGCTAGCTTTCTTTCCGTCATGTCTCTGATTAAAGCAATAGCTTCCTCATCTCCGATAGGCACGACCCTTGCTTCGAACCAGCACCTGCCGGCAGGTACATCCAAGCTATACTCTACTACTTGAAGTTCGTTTCTAACGAAAGCCTTTTTGATCGTATCCATAACACTGCCGGCAACGTCTTCAGGCAATACTTCCGATAGCTTCTTACCTCTTAAATCCTGGACCGTTTGATACAGCTTATCCTCGGATAAAGTAATAATATCCAGGTATACACCTTCACGACTGCATTTGATAATAATATCCGGCACAGCCTTCAAAATGGCAAGGATATACTCCCTGCTCTCTTTAAACTCTTCCTTGGTCTTCTTGCACAACTCCTCCAATTGATTCTCTATTGAAGTACGATAACGCCCTTCTCTTTCTGCCATTAACTTATCCGCCCGTTTGTATCGGGTTATATCGTATACTATAATGGCAAGATTGCCGTAATTATTACTATAGGCAGTAACTTCATACCACCTGCCAGCGGTCTTGAAGAGTTGTTCGAATTGAATCTTTCCGCCCATTAGGGCCACTTGTCCCAACTTCTCCAGCCAATCGAAATCGGAACAGGTTATTTCTGATTGCACTTCTGTAAACTTTTTGCCAATAATGTCTCCTTTCCCAAGGCCGATCAGCTTTTCAAAAACCCTGTTAACCTCGATAAAGATGTAATCAACAGGATTGCCTTCACTATCTAATACTATTTCATAGCAGGCAAAACCAATGGGCATGTTGTTGATAAAGGAGTGCTCACAATCCTTTTCGCAAAACATTTTTTAGCCCCCTATACACTAACAGCTTGGACAAGCATTCTTAAATGGGAAGCAGGGGACGGTTCCTTCCTCCTGTTCCCTTCTTTCTTATTTACTAGTCAAATGCCTCACACCCTGGGTGGAATATCTATTTCCAGCTACTTACCGTTTATAGCTACATTTTACCACTAATGAAAAAAATGAAGCAAGGGACTTCCCCTACTTCCCCATTATGTCAGTACTTTTTGCCAGGAATGCGGTCTTCACAGGGCACTCCCACCTGGCAAAGTCCGCAGCCCGTTTGTTCAAAGCCCAGCCGTTCTCTCCGTCGAAGGGCCTCTTTCCCGCTGTAATTTAATTCGTTACAAAGTTCCTTGTCATGGCCCGCGCTTGTGAGAGCTTTAATAGGGCACCGCCTGATGCAGGCGGTGCAGCCTTTGCTTGAAAGACAGTAGTCCAGATGACCGCTGTAAGGGCGGTCCGCCCGCGGCAGCCTTGTGTTTACAACCACGCTTCCCAGTCGGTGGGCAATCCCCCTGGGGGTAATTAAGCCGTCGTTGAAACTGAAGGTGCCCAGGCCGCAGGCGAAGGCGATATGTCGCTCCGACCAAGTTGAGCTAAAGTTCCCTCGTGCCGGATCTTTAATGACCCTGAATCCGGGAAGCAGAGAAGGAGCAACCGCCAGGCAGCCCCTGGCTTCGAGCCAGCCTACCACAAATGTTTTCACGTAATTATTGAACTCTTCCCCGTAATTCCGGGTATTAGACCACTCGGTAGAAGGCTCCGTCTTTTCCATTCGATTTTTATCCCTGACAAAGGAATGAATGGGCAAAACCCAGGAGACAACGCTAACGTCTTCAGGCTTAAGATTATTATGAAGGTTGCTACGCTGTAATGAGTGTTCCAGTGCTTCGCACGGGGTCCAGGACAGAGGTCCCACCTGCTCTTTGACCGTGGCGAAAATGGGATCATCGCCCCGGGTAAACCCAACCAGGGGCTCGTCGAAATAGGGTCCTTTATATAGTTCACAAAAGTTCCTGGGACTCGTCAAAACAAATTCTGTGATGGCGTTTTTTAAGGGGTTAACGAAGTCGCAAAGTTCAGCTGTCATTTTCGCTCATTACTCCTTTAGAATATTAGGTTTTAAAGCCTTTTTTCCACGGACCTGTACTGCAGCGCCTCAGCAAGATGCGCTTCTTCAATCAGGTCCGCATCGGCCAGGTCGGCGATAGTCCTGGACACCTTTAAGACGCGGTCATGCGAGCGGGCGCTCAGACCCAGGCGCCCAAAGGCTTCTTTTAAAAGGGTCCTGGCTTCCTTGCTGAGTTTACAATACTTGCGGACCTCCCGCGGACCCATACAAGCATTGCAGTGTAGCTTCACAGGGTCCTTTAGCGTCTCCTTGTCATTGTTCATAAGGAATCTTCGGCGCTGGATTGCCCGGGCGCCCTCGACCCTTTTTTTAATTTCTCCTGAACTCTCCCCCCTTGTCTGGTCCGAGAGATCTTCATATGGCAGCCGGGGAACCTCTACATGAATATCGATCCGGTCCAGCAGCGGGCCGGAGAGGCGGGCGATATAGCGCTGGACCTGGTAAGGTGTACAGGAGCACTCGCGGGTCTGATCCCCAAAGTAGCCACAGGGGCAGGGGTTCAGCGCTCCGACCAGCATCAGCCTGGCAGGATAGGTTAGAGAGGCGTTGATCCGGGAGATAGTCACGACGCCGTCTTCCAGTGGCTGCCGGAGCGCCTCCAGGGTGTCCTTATTAAACTCCGGCATCTCATCCAGGAAAAGTACACCGTTATGGGCGAGGGACACTTCTCCTGGCTTCGGGATCCTCCCTCCACCGATAATGCTCACCGCAGAAGCCGTGTGGTGGGGGCAACGGAAGGGGCGCCTTGTCACCAGCGGCTGACTGTTTGGCAGCAACCCCGCCAGGCTGTGGATCTTGGTCACTTCGATGGATTCCTGAAAGGTCATGTCCGGCAGGATGCCCGGCAAGCTCCGAGCCAACAGTGTTTTACCGGAGCCGGGGCTTCCCAGCATAATTAAATTGTGTCCACCGGCAGCCGCGACTTCCAGGGCCCGTTTTGCCGCCTGCTGGCCTTTTATATCTGAAAAATCGGATATTTCTACGCAAGATAATTCCATCAACTCCCTGATGTCCAGCCTGTAAGGAGGGATTTCGCTTTCACCGCATAAAAAACTAGCCAACTCCGCAAGGCTAGCGGCGGCAAACGCGTTGACTCCCTCAACCAGGGCCGCTTCTTTTGCATTTTCCACAGGGACGATTACTTCACTTAAGGACGATTCCTTGACTGCCAGGACATTGGGCAGGACCCCTGCCACGGATCTTAAGGAACCGTTCAGGGAAAGCTCTCCCAGGTAAACAAAAAGGCCGCATCGTTCCTGCGGCAGCTGTCCGGTGGCGGCTAAAATTCCAATGGCGATGGCTAGATCGTAGATAGGCCCTTCCTTTTTGAGGTCGGCAGGTGCAAGGTTAACCGTAATCCTCTTGACCGGAAACTCAAACCCGGAGTTTTTAATTGCGGAGCGGACCCTGTCCTTGGATTCTCGGACCGAGGTGTCAGGTAGCCCAACAATATCGAAAGAGGGCAAACCTTTCGACACATCCACTTCCACTTCCACAATCTGACCGTCCAGCCCTTGCAGGACGGTGCTTTTCACAATGGCAATCATGGCGCCTCCAGGAAATAAGGATAGTTTAAAAAACAATTTTCTACCATCCGACCGCTAAATCCTGCCGTGACAAAAATAATATCCTGAAAGTTTAGACTTTAGTTAGCCTAAGTTACGACGTTAGAGGGAGGCAAGCATGTTTTACAAGCATCTAAACTGGCTGTGTGCGGATATCCAGCGGCAGGTTGGACTGTTTGACGGCATCCACCGCCAACCGGTCACAGCGTTCATTTTCCCGATTGCCCGCGTGGCCCCTGACCCAGACAAACTTTAACTCATGGACTTCGCAAAGTTTCAGCAACCTGGCCCAAAGGTCTGCATTAAGAGCAGGTTCTTTTTTATTGCGCATCCACCCGTTGGCCCGCCATTTTTTGGCCCAGTTCTTTTCAATGGCATTCACCACATATTGGGAATCAGTATAAAGTGTCACCTTGCATTTTTCCTTCAGACTTTCTAATCCACTAATAACCGCCAGGATTTCCATGCGGTTATTAGTGGTTTCCCTAAAGCCGGCGGAGAGTTCCTTGCGATGCCCCTGGTATAACAGCACCACCCCATAACCGCCGGGACCGGGGTTCCCTGAGCAGGCTCCGTCGGTGTAAATAGTTACCTCTTTAAGCGGTTTATTCAGCAAACTATTGGTATTACAAGTCATCACTGTTCCCTCATTTTAAATAATTCACTTAATAGTCTAATCAGTTGTATCTATATTATATCAGGCCGTTGGTAAGGTGAAAATCTGCCTCAAGAATTATGTTCACCGTCTTGTCAACTGCCGACCTGATAGTAAAGATTTTGGTTTTAATGCATTTTCAATGATGCATCTCCCCCCGAGGGGAGGAGTTAGTGGCAAAGCATCGTTAGATTAGTGTAACAATGTCCACTAAAAATGGCCGGCGGTTCCTGGAAGCGGCCGGGAGAGTCACGGTCCGCAAGCCAGTTGTCGTTCTTAAGTCCGGACGCACAGCCGTCGGGCAGAAGGCGGCAAGCTCCCATACCGGCTCTTTAGCCGGGAGCCATGAGGTGTTTCGCGGCGCTTGCCGCCCCTTGCAGAATAATCCGGCTAAGCTATGTGCTTAACCTGTTGCTGTCATTCCCTGGAGTTGTGTGGGTTAGGATTCAACATTCAAATGAGGTTTTTGGACTGGGTTTCTAATCTGTGGTATAGGGTCGTTAGAGTTAGATCATTGGTGGTGTATGAACCACGGGGCGATTGAAATGTATTGAGTGCGGATAAAAGATAGCATTTTTGTTAGGATAAAACTACGGGCTGAGGTATGGAAGAGATTTCAATGTAACGGGTGAAACTGGCCTATTTATAACGGAAGAATAAATGTAAAAGTTAGAAGGCGTCCTCAATATGCTCCAGTCTTTTGACCCGACCTTCTCTGTTAAATAAGAGCGCAATGACATCAAAACGGCAGCTGCTATCTGTTTTGCCTTCTGCCTTGAGATATTGCCAGGCGAGTTGGCGGAGTTTGTGCTTCTTGCGCCCCCTCACGCTTTCCTGGGCAAGGCCATATTCCTCGCTGCTTCGCGATCGCACTTCCACAAAAACCAGAACATCCCGGTCCATGGCCACGATATCGATCTCACCGAGGCGGCAGCTATAGTTCCTGCACAACAAGGAGTAGCCATTTTTTTCAAGGTAGCTCGCCGCAGCATCTTCTCCCTGCCGGCCCAACCTCTTTCTGTGAATGGTCATCCGATTTCTCCTGTTTAACGCCCACGCCACCCGGGGAACCTAGTTAAACAATTTTGACCATTTCTCGCACAGGTTGGAATCCCACCCTGTGAATGGGGCATGGCCCGAAACGGGTCAGGGCGTGTAGATGCTCCGGTGTTGCATAGCCTTTATGGCGGCTGAATCCATATTCCGGATAAAGCTGGTCGTAGGAGTCCATCAGGTTGTCCCTGGTCACCTTGGCCAGGATTGAGGCTGCGGCAATGGAGGCGCTAAGCCCGTCCCCGCCTACCAGGGGTGTCTGGGGCAAATCCAGCCCGGTGATTTTAAAGCCGTCCACAAGAACGTGTGAGGGTTTCTTTTGCAGACCCAGAACCGCCCTGCGCATGGCTGCCAGACTGGCCTGGTGAATATTTTGTTGATAGATCTCCTCCACTGTTGACATGCCGGTAGACCAGATCAGAGCAGCTTTCTTGATCAGGAGAGCCAGTTCTTCACGCTTTGCAGCGGTCAACTTCTTCGAATCGTTTAAATTCAGGATTTCGGTCTGTCCCGGCAAAATAACGGCAGCCGCGACCACCGGACCGGCCAGCGGACCCCGCCCCGCCTCGTCTACCCCGGCTACAAGGTCGTGCCCTTTAGCCCAAAGGTCTTCTTCGTAGAGGAACATCCTGGCGAGGCGTTTCCTTTCGGCATCCAGAGCACTTTCAGCCCGCCTCAACCGGCGGTAAATCTCACGGACACCGGCCCTGGGATCATCGGCCAGTGCGGGAAGGTACGCTTCCCAGTTCTCGCGGGGGCCACTGACCAGCTTTTTGATTTCCGCAATGGAAAGATTAGACGGAACCAAGAAAAACCCTCCAATGTTAATAATATGTATATTCGAAGTGGTAAGCTCCAACCCCTGCTCTTCCGGGGAAAAATATCGCTTCCGATTAAGAAAAAAGCCCGCTTTAAAATGCAGGTGCGAATTCATTCAGATCTGGTTCACCCCTAGATGTTATCTATAACACCTCTATTGTCCGGGCTCATCCAGGGTATAGCGACCCAGTTTACCCTCCCTGAATTCCTTCAAAACGATGCGGGCGGAGTTTAAGGTATCGACCATTCCACCTGAAACATAATAGCCTCTTTTGGCTCCGATTGCTTCAAGCAGCTCATCCTGATCTACAGGCAGCGTGTCTAGTTTGTAACGCTCCCTCAAAGCTCCTGGATAATTCTCGGCAAGCCAATGGGCAAGCTTTCCGGCCACGGCGTAAAAATCGTAGACTTCCTCCTTAATGGCTCCGGTAGCAGCCAGGTGAAATGCTGCCTCCTTGTCCTCCAGCTTGGGCCAGAGAATACCGGGAGTGTCCATCAGGTCGATGCTGCCCGCCACCCGGATCCATTGACGGCCACGTGTCACACCGGGCTTGTCGCCGGTCCTCGCCGAACTGCGCCCCACCAACTTGTTGATGAAAAGAGACTTGCCCACGTTTGGTATACCCAGGACCATGCAGCGCGGAGCCCTGCCCCGCCTTCCAGAGGAGGCCAGCGCAGCCATTCTGGAGGCCGCCAGTTCCTGAACCAGGGCTGGTATCTCCCGCATACCCCTGCCTTCCAGGGCGTCCACAGCGGCGGCTGAAAAGCCCGCCACCCGAAAAATTTCTAGCCAGCGCCGGGTCTTTTCCGGGGCTGCCAGATCGGACTTATTTAAAACAACCAGGCGTGGTTTTTGTCCGCCAATTTCATTGATTTCAGGGTTGCGGCTGCTGGCCGGAATCCTGGCATCCAAAACCTCAATCACCACGTCTACCAGCTTCAAATCTTCTTTAATCAGCCGCTTGGTCTTGGCCATATGCCCCGGGTACCAGTGTATGTCCATGGGTCATCCTTCCTGTTGGATCTTTGGATAATATGAAAATGTCCCGGCCTTATGGCCGGGGTATGATTGTTTAACGGGTCCCGCTAATCCTGTCTGG
>DHTR01000100.1:20717-20875 GCA_002408725.1 Pelotomaculum sp. UBA5255 | reverse complement strand
GCAGTGCAGACCGAAGCCGGAATTGACAACGACGAATTCAGCTGGAGCTTCACCACAAAAGACTCTACCGGCGGCGAAGGCGATAAGCCGGCAGCCACTTATGAGCCTGCAGACGGCGCCACCGGCGTGGAGCTTGACGCCCAAGTAAAAGCCACCTT
>DHTR01000100.1:11328-20552 GCA_002408725.1 Pelotomaculum sp. UBA5255 | reverse complement strand
GCCCAAGTAAAAGCCACCTTTGATAGAGACGTTACCGCAGTAGACTTAAGCGGCGTTAAAATCGAAGTTGAAGGCGTAGCAATGGAAGGCGTGGCGGCGACTTTGGACGGTCTTGTGCTGACCGTAGGTCACCCCGAATTTGCCTATCTCACTGAATACACCGTGACAGTGCCGGCAGGCGCGGTTGAAAGCACGGACGGGGTTGGCAACGACGAATTCAGCTGGAAGTTCACCACTAAAGACGACGATACACCGGTGGGCCCCTATATCTTAACGGTTCAGACCGACAAGGCGATCTATCAGCTGACCCAGGCCGTTGAGGTTTCGGGCACATTACTGGAGAACAACGAAGCTCAAAGCCCTGTGCCTCATGTGGCCGTTGGCCTGGCCCTGTACCTGGGCAGCGAGCCGGTTGCCTTTAGCCAGCCGACCACGGACGCGAACGGAGCTTTTGCCTGGACCATTCCGGCAGAGACCCTGGAGCTGGGAGATTACAGGCTCTACGCAACGGTGAATGCTGCAAGAGCTGAAGCGAGCTTTAAAGTAGCCACTGAAGCAACAGGCAAACCGGAAGTAGAAACTTACAAGCCGGCGCGTGATGCCAGGAATATCCAGATTGGTGCAGAGGTTAGCGCGACCTTCAACATGGATGTAACTGCAGTTGATTTAGAAGGAGTCAAAATCGAAAAGGACGGCACGGCCCTGACCGGCGTGAGTGTTACATTGGACGGCCGGGTCTTGAAGCTGAGCCATCCTGCCTTCAGTTACAGAACAACCTACAAAGTTACCATTCCAGCGGGCAGCGTGGAAGGCGAGACCGGCCTCCTGAATGACGAAGCTAGCTGGAGCTTTGCAACCAGATCCAGAGGCGGCGGCGGCGGGGTTGCCGGCGGCGACAGCGTCTACCTTGGCATTGATAAATATGAACCCGCTAAAGGCGCCAAGGATGTTGAAACCGATGCCAATGTAAGGGCCACCTTTAATTTGGATCTCAAAGCTGTTAACCTTGGCAACATTTACATTGAGGACAGCAAGGGCAAAAATGTAAGCGGCGTCAAGGCGAGCATCAGCGGCAAAGTTTTGACCATTGCCCATGATGAGTTTGTAGGCGGTGTCACCTACAAGGTCGTAATTCCTCAAAAAACAGTGGGCGTGAAGAACTCCAGTGAAGTGAACACAGCGCTCAGTTGGGAGTTCACCACCGCCATGAAGGAAGTAGAAGAATGCACCTTTGATGATGTCACCGATTCGCACTGGGCATCCAGCATGATCGAGGAACTCTGCCTGAAAAATCACATCAACGGGTATCCCGACGGCAACTTCAAGCCGGATGCCAACATCACAAGGGCGGAGATGACCAAGATCCTGGTCAAGGTCGAAGGAATCAAGGAAGCCGATCCTGACAATCCTAAATTCAAAGATGTCAAGCCGGGTGATTGGTATTACGGTTACGTTGAGGCGGCGGTTGATGCCGGTCTGGTGAAGGGTTACGAGACGGGTGAATTCCGTCCGAACCAGAAAATTACCCGGGAGGAAATTGCAGCGTTGATTGCCCGTGCCATGGGCAAGGAAAGCGAAGCTGCTTCCCTGGCGAACGAAAAGACAACCTTTACCGATGACCAGAACATCGCTTCCTGGGCCAGGGGCTATATCGTTATTGAATTCAGGGAAGGAATCGTGGACGGTTATCCGGACCACAGCTTTGCCCCGAAGAATAACGCAACCAGGGCCGAGGCCTGCGCCATGTTCTCCCGTCTGATTAAGTACACAACAAACGAGTAGATTCACCGGTGGAATGGCGCTGTTTCATACACAGCGCCATTCTTATCTTCAGCATCTTGAAAGGAAGGTGATTAGAGCTCGAATGGATGTTAAAAGAATTGGTTTTCTCCTGCTGTTTATAGCGGCTCTGATTGTCGCAGGGCTGGCCGGTAATGCAAATGATAACCTGATGGCGGCAAACGGTGGTTTTACCTTAACGGTTGACACTGACAAGCAGTCCTATGACAGGAGTGAAACCGTCAGTGTAACGGGCGCCCTGCTGGAAGGCGCTGAAACTCCTGTAAGTGATGTTTCCATAGGGCTGGTTTTGCTGAAAGACGGCGCGGCAGTGGCTTTCGGGCAGACCATTACGGGGTACGCCGGCCAGTATCTGTGGCAGTTTTCCACAAGCGCCCTGGAGCCGGGCACTTATACGATTGCCGCGACAGCAAACGTGGCGCGCGCTGAGACAAGCTTCACTCTGAAGGAAGAAACGACGCCTGAGGGCTACATTTTAACGATCCAGACCGACAGGTTGATTTATAGCCCGGCCCGGGCCGTTGAGGTTTCAGGCGCATTATTGGAGAACAACGAAGTTCAAAACCCTGTGCCGGATGTGGCCATAGGCCTGGCCCTATACCTGGGCAGCAAGCCGGTTGCCTTTAAACAGCCGACTACCGACGCGAAGGGAGCCTTTGCCTGGACCATTCCGGCAGAAACTCTGGAACCCGGGGACTACATGGTTTATGCTACGGCAAACGTTACCGGCGCGGAGGCGGCCTTCAAGGTATCCACCGGCGCAACAGGCAGGCCGGAAATAGAAATTTACAAGCCGGCTGCCAACGCTGTCGGCGTAGCAACGGACGCGCAAATCAGCGCGACCTTTAATATGGATGTAACAGCTCACGATTTAACTGGAGTCAAGATCGATAATGACGGTAAGGAATTGACCGGCGTGAGTGCGAAGCTGTCCGGGCGGGTCCTGGAAATAAGCCACCCCGTACTAAAAGCCGGCACAGTTTACAGGGTCAGCATTCCCGGCGGCGCCGTTAAAGGCGAAACCGACCTCCTGAACGAGGGCGCCGGTTGGATCTTTGAAACAAAGTCCAGCAATGGAAGCGGAGACAGCGGAGGAGATAACAACGACTGCGGCTCACCGTGAAGTGGCGGTGGTGGAGGAGGAGGTTCTTCCTCAGCAACAAGTTTCGCAGTTGCAGCATACGAGCCCGCCAGGGACATGAAAGATGTGGATCCTGCCGCCGTGGTGCAGCTGTCCTTTGAAAAGGAAATAAGGGCACTGGAACTGGACAAGGTGTACATTAATGACAGCGCCGGCAAAAAAGTTGAAGGCGTAAAGGCAGCCATAAACGGTAAAAACCTGATCCTGACCCATAATAATTTCAAGAACGGAACTACCTACACCGTCTATATCCCGGCCGGTACGGTAGGGCTTAAAAGCGGGAGCGAGAAAAACCGTGCTATAAGCTGGAGTTTTACCACGAAAGCAGCATCCGTCCCGTCCCCTGTACCGCCGGCGCCCGGCGCGGATAAGTCTGATGATGGGGGCGGTTGCACGTTTTCCGACCTGCCGTCTTCCCACTGGGCAGCTGCTTTAATTCAGGAACTCTGCCAAAAAGACATGATCAAGGGGTATCCCGGCGGCATCTTTAGCCCGGAAAACAGCATCACCAGGGCTGAGTTTACAAAACTCATCGTCAAGGCCGCAGGCCTTGGAGAGGTGAAGCCCCCGGAGCCTACTTTTGTAGACGTCAAGCCAGGCGACTGGTACTACGGGTATGTTGAGGCTGCGGCCGGCGCCGGCCTGGTGACAGGCACGGAAACCCGCGAATTTCTCCCCAACGAGAAGATTACCAGGGAGCAGTTAGCAGTGATCCTAGTGCGGGGAATGCATCGGGAGGCGGCGGCACAAGCGGACGCCGACCCAAAAACAGAATTTGCAGATGACCGGGAGATCGCTCTCTGGGCCAGAGGCTCTGTTTTTGACGCGGTCCAGGAGGGGCTGGTCAGCGGTTATCCCGACAATACGTTCAGGCCCCAAAACAGCGCTACGCGCTCGGAAGCCTGCGCCATGGTTTCACGGTATTTGAACAAATAAGCAAAAGCAAAAGATTATGTTGTCTTTGATGTAACGGCGCTGCGAAGAAAGCAGCGCCGTTATTCTGAGATGCCGGTTTCAATTGGTGTGTTTTTTTCTCTGTCGTAATTGCAGAGCTATATGTTTTTTTAACATAGCGGCAGAAAATAAAGGAATTTGCCCCGTAAAAAACTAATACTTTTATGAAAAGTGTTGAATGGAGGTAGTGAGATGATCTTTCATGCATCGCGTAGAATTTGGTTAGCCGGTTTTTCCTTCTTCTTTTGTCTGGCAATCATTACTGGGTTGACAGGAGGTATAGCCGAGGGTGGTTGAGGTTATGTGGATACAACTCCACCGTCGGTGTTGAGTACGGACCCGATAAAAGATAGTGCAGCTATTGCAGTAAATAAAGAGATTATTATTACATTTAAGGAATATGTAGAAACAGGACCTAACTTTCGCAATATTTCATTAAAAGCCGGACAAGTACCCGTAAACGGTATAACCTCCAAGATCAGTGCTGACAAACTTAAGATCGTCCCTCCTGTCGATCTGGCTTACGGTACTTGCTATACCGTTACAATCCCCAAAAGCGCTGTGAAGGATGCAAGTTGTAATTACTTTGAAAATACCTATACCTTTAGCTTTACCACCGTCAAGTTAGGTGATCTCAACGGCGACGATCAGGTCGATATTCTGGATCCTCTATGGATATCCTCCAGGCTTGGTCCTGTAGTTGATCCTGCATCCAGGAAGGCTGACGTGAACGGGGATAATGTGGTCAATATCCTGGATCTCCTGGAGGTTGCGCAGTATCTCAATCCCTCAACCGGTAGCTAAAAACGTGTGAAAAGAAAAAAATGGCATTGCTGCCATTAATGAAATAATAAGAAAGTGATTGTAACTATCTTTAATATAATGGAATGCCTGTCAAATAACAAGATCCACTTTTATCCAGCTCATCCAGCAATCCGGCCGGCTTGCTGGACAAAACTACAAGAACCCCCCGGGGAAAAGTGAACTTTCCTATTTTACTACGGTCGATGAGCCGGCCTGCCGTTGGGCTCCTTAAGCTCGGGCTTAATCTAGGCCGGCTAAGCTTTCATAACTTCACAACGCCTAACATTGACAATAGATGAATACCAGCAGTATACTGGCGTCGGAAATATTTACATAACTCAATAACTTGGGTACCCGGTACCTAAGTTATTGGATACCGCTTTAGCGGCCGAATTGCGCGGAACCAGGTGAATTTGTGCGAATGAATTCGCACCCACATTTAGCCGGGATGCAAGCAAGGTTTTTTATTCTCTGGGCAGATTAAAACATATGCTGTGGATCCAACCTTGACGGGGTCCTGGGGGTAAAACGGAGCTTGCGCCGGAGAGCGGGTGAATTGGGTTGAAAACAAGAAGATTTAAGTCAGCGGGATCTTATCTCTGTTATTTTGTGCTGGTCCTGTTTTTTGTGGCCGGCTGTTCACTCTGGCATACGGTTCAAAAAGCGGAAAGATCCCTGGTTATAAAACCGGAGGATTTTTGTATCTTCCTGTTTGAGTCTTCGGAAGAAATATACCGGGCTAACGTCAAAGACCCCAAATTGTGGAGCGCCCTGCGCGATCTGGCAGCAGCCGATGAAGATTACGCCGCGCACTACAGCTGGCTGTACAGTACCTACAACAGCTGGGACGAGCGCCGCCGCGCGCAGCTTCGTGAGATTATGGCCGACTACCACCACCAGCCCATGTCCGAGCAGTTGATTCAGAATGGAAAGCAGGCGGCCAGCCTGGACGAGGTGATTGCGTTTATCCGGGACGACCGCTTTTTCGGGAAAAACAGAAATACCCTTGTCGATTTTTATGCCTGGTACGGTTCCAATTATGCACTGCCCCACTACCAGCAGATCCGGCCGTATTTGGAGCGAAAGGCGCAGATGACAACCGCCCTGGTGGATAAGGACTTTGAAATCATCGGTTTCATGGAAAAGGAAACCGGGATTACGTTAAAGGAAAAACCAGAGGCAATCGAACTGCTGCTCAATATGCGGATTTACGGGGTCTCCGGCTTTTACCGGGACAAGGACTCTCTGACGACCATCCAGTGGAATGCCACGCCGGAAAAAATTTGGGCTACACCGTTCCACGAAATGAGCCATCCCTTTTTCCGCACTTTTACGGGTGACATCTCTTTTAAATATTTGGCGGGCAAGCTCAAGAAAGACGAAAAATTGATGGAAAAGTTTAGGGAGGATGTCCCTTATACCTGGGAAGGCTGGGTAGAAGAGAACCTGGTGGAGGGCTTTGCCCGCTACCTTAATGTCCGGAAAGGGATCTCGCAGGATGTAGGTGAAGGCATTTACATCTTTGATCGGGAATACGCCCAAGCCCTTGTTGACGGTTTCGACCCACTTAAAATTTCGCTGGAAGAATTTACAGTACAGTTTTTGAAACATAAGTACAACCTTTAAAGGAGAGAAACGTGTGGATCTGAACGAACTCGAACTACAGAAATTGATCGACCGTTGCCTTTGTGAGGATCTCGGCGCCGGTGACCTAACCACCAACAGCACCGTTCCGGCGGGCACCGTCTCAACCGGCTATATTCTGGCCAAAGAAGCCGGTGTGGTAGCCGGTCTGCCCCTGGCGGAAATGGTTTTCCGGCGTCTCGACCCTTCCGTCGAATTCCGAGCTATAGCCCGGGACGGTGACCGTGTGGAACGGGGCCTGGTCCTGGCTGAGATTACCGGCAAAGCCCGGGCTGTTTTGACAGGCGAGCGGCTTGCGCTTAACTTCCTGCAGCACCTGTCCGGCATCGCCACCAGGACGGCCCGGCTGGTTGAAATGGTTTCAGGGGAAAAAGCCCGGATTGTCGACACCCGCAAGACCACCCCGGGCCTGCGAATGATCGAAAAATACGCGGTCAGGGTGGGGGGTGGTCACAACCACCGCTTCGGCCTGTACGATGCCGTGTTGATCAAGGATAACCATATCAAGATGGCCGGGGGGATCAAAAAGGCTGTCCTTGCGGCGAGGTTGGGAAGTCCCCATACCGCCAGGATCGAGGTGGAGGTGGAGGAACTGGCAGGGGTCAGAGAAGCTCTGAAAGCCGGGGCCGACATCATCATGCTGGATAATATGGACCCGCAGGCTATGCGGGAGGCCGTAGACCTGGTGGCCGGCCGCGCACTGGTGGAGGCTTCCGGCGGGATCGGGGAGGAAAGCATCCGGCGCGTAGCAGCTGCGGGGGTCGACCTGATTTCGGTGGGAGCGCTTACGCACTCGGTGAGGTCCCTAGATATCAGCCTGGACCTGAAGGAGACAAAACGTATTTAGGTAGGAGCGGTAGTATCGCGAGATGTCAACCATATTATAATTTTAAGTTGACTAATGCTTTTTAATTGGAGTACAATGGGAACAGGGCTTTGTTGAAAAGTTGCCTGAAGCGGACCAGAGTGGCTGCGGAACAGTTCCATTGCTCTGCTTAATATTCAATATGAATGAGGTGAGCCTGACCTGAAAGAGGCTATTCTAAGGCTGCTGAAACACAACAGGCCCGAATACCTTTCCGGAGAAGATATTTGCAAAAGCCTTAATGTAACCCGGACTGCCGTGTGGAAGCACATCCAGACCCTGAGGGAAGAGGGGTATGTTATTGACGCCCGCCCCCGGACCGGCTACAGGCTGACCGGCATTCCGGACCGGCTTTTGCCGGCGGAAATCCGGGACGGGCTATCAACCCGCGTAATGGGCCGGGAAATTGATTATAGCGCTGAGACCGCCTCCACTAACGAAGTGGCCAAGGAACGGGCGAGCAAAGGCGCGAAGGAAGGCCTACTGGTGGTGGCTGAGGAGCAGACAGGCGGTAAGGGGCGTCTGGGGAGGCAGTGGCACACCCCCCGGTATAAAGGCATCTGTTTTTCCCTGTTGCTGTATCCCCCTGTAAACCCCTCCCGGGCCTCCCAGCTTACCATGCTTGCGGCGGTGTCCCTGGCTTCTGCAATCCGGTCGGAAACCGGGGTCGAGGCGGGCATCAAATGGCCCAACGACCTCCTGGTGCGCGGCAGGAAGATTTGCGGTATCCTGGCCGAGCTGAGCGCGGAGGTGGACCGGATTGGCCACCTGGTGATCGGCATGGGCATCAACGCCAACCAGGATCACGGAGATTTTCCCGAAGAGCTGCAGGACAAAGCCACCTCGCTGAAGCTGGAATCGGGCAGAGCCGTACCCAGGGTTAGGCTTTTGCAAGCTTCTCTGGAGTCATTTGAACGCTGGTACGGGGTCTGGATGGAGCAGGGTTTCGAGTCGGTCCTGGCCACCTGGAAACAAATGTCCGTATCTCTGAACTGTCCGGTGCGAATTCACACGCTGGACAAATCCTGGGACGGCTGGGCCGAGACTGTCGACAGCGACGGCGCGCTGCTTTTGCGCCTCCCAGATGGGAGCCTGCAGAGGCTTGTTTCAGGAGAGGTTTCCCTTCGCCTGACGTAGGCCTTTTTCTGCCCTCATTGTAAACCGCCTCCATAATATTGGTTTACGCAAAAAAATATACTTTTCATCCTTCTGATGGTGCCGCTCCCGCGGCATGGTTGTCTGAGTTATAACTTAATAACTTAAGTACCCGGTACCGAAAGGAGTTGTGTGAGATGAACAAGTTTTCCGCCCGTGATATTACTCTGGTTGCCGTATTTGCCGCCTTGAATGTCGTGGCGGCCATGCTCGTGCGTTATGGTGGGGGCATAGTCCCCTTTAGCCTGATGCCCTTTATGGCCATGCTGGCCGGAGGCCTTCTGGGGGCCCGGCTGGGTGCAATGAGCATCGTAGTTTATATCTTACTGGGGCTGGCGGGTGTTCCCGTCTTTGCTGCGCCCCCCTTTGGCGGGCCGGCCTATGTGCTTCAACCCACCTTTGGCTTTCTGCCCGGTTTTGCGGGGTGTGCTCTGGTAATCGGGCTGCTGCTCAAAAACCGGAAGCAGGGTGGCTTTGCCGCTTATTTTCTGGCGATGGCGGCAGGGGTTGCCGTGTACTACCTGATTGGGCTTCCCTACCTTTACGTTATTCTGACCTTTTACCTGGGCAAAACCATCTCGGTGGGACAGCTGTTGGCTATCGGGTTTACCCCCTTTGTGGTCCTGGACCTGGTCAAGGCTGCTGCTGCCGCGGCTCTAGCCAGGGCAGTCGGCAGGAGACTCAATGCCTACGGCCTGAACGACAGCCGCTAACGAATAAAAGCCGACCGGTCGGGGCCGCGTTAAAGTTCCTTTAACGTCGAGATGTAGCATTTGTTTTAAATGCAAACAATATGCTGTATATTTACCCAACCCTGTCATTCTGAGCGGTAGCGAAGAATCTTTCCCAGATCCTTCGCTA
>DHTR01000100.1:10747-11174 GCA_002408725.1 Pelotomaculum sp. UBA5255 | reverse complement strand
AATCTTTCCCAGATCCTTCGCTACAAAGTGAGCGAGACGGGCTTATTTTACCATTAGGACATAGTATTATCCATAAATTATCAACTGCTAAGATAAACACCGGGCAAGATGTCCGGTGTTTATCTCTTTTGTTAACTATTATTCCCAGATCTAGTTAAGGTACACTTTAAATGCAGTGTACGTAGTATGTAACGGTACTACCTGCTAAAGGGGTGAAGTATATTGCAATCTAATTAGTAAATTTTACTTATGTTATTATTTAACGGAACTGCCACCATATATATGCAACCTGGTCCAATCTAATCTTTAGTTTCAAAAGTCTATGATTTAAGAGTGCCGAATCGAATTAAAAATGTCATTGTGATTATCATTGATATTGATCCTGATATTTATTGACATCAGCAATAAAAAGTAAAACGGGGAGATG
>DHTR01000100.1:10185-10494 GCA_002408725.1 Pelotomaculum sp. UBA5255 | reverse complement strand
ACAGCCATGATTGGGATGCTGACTGGATGCACAGACAAAAAGGCGGAAGATGCGGCAGGCAAGGTCATCAAAGTCGGGTATTTTCCAAACATGACCCACGCCCAGGTCCTGGTCGGACTCAGCGACGGAACGTTTCAAAAGGCGCTGGGGGATGGGGTGGCAATTGAGGAACATACATTCAATGCGGGCCCCTCGGAGATAGAGGCCCTGTTGGCCGGGGAGATTGACCTGGGCTATATTGGTCCGGTTCCGGCCATCAACGGCTTTGTCAAATCCAGGGGAGAATTGTGTATTATTGCCGGGGCGTCC
>DHTR01000100.1:3235-10002 GCA_002408725.1 Pelotomaculum sp. UBA5255 | reverse complement strand
TATTGCCGGGGCGTCCGACGCGGGAGCCGTACTGGTGGCCCGGAAAGGTTTAAACATTCAGAGCGTCCGAGACCTTGACGGCAAAAGGGTGGCCATCCCGCAGTTGGGCAACACCCAGGATATTTCCTTGAGGCACCTGCTGGCCCAGGCCAACCTGAGCGATAGTTCCAAGGGCGGGACTGTGAATGTTCTTCCGGTGGCGAACCCGGATATTCTGACGTTGATGGCCAAGGGAGAAGTCGATGCCGCTCTTGTTCCTGAACCGTGGGGTTCCACAATAGTCAAGCAAGCCGGGGCCCAAATTGTTCTGGATGCCGGTGAGGTTTGGCGGGACGGCAAGTACACCACCGCTCTTGTCATTGCCGGCAGCAAATTCCTCCGTGAGCAGCCTGATCTGGTTAAGAAATGGCTGGAAGCCCATGTTGAACTGACAAACCGCATCAACGCCGACAAAGAGGGCGGGAAAGCGGCTATTAACGGCCGGATTGAGAAGCTGACCCGGAAAAAACTGCCGGAAGATGTTCTGAACAGCTCCTTTGAGCGGCTTGTGATCACCTACGACCCGGAGGCTGCATCTATTGAAGATTTTGTAGAACTTTCTGTTAAGTACGGTTATCTCAAGGAGCAGCCCGAGATCAGCAATCTGGTTAATTTTGGTGTTTTAAACCAGGTGCTCCAGGAAAAAGGCCTGCAGACGTTGCAGTAGTACCGGCCCACTGCCGGAAGCTATGTAAAAAAGAAAGGCCTTACGCAAAGGGGAGTGGCAGATGTTAAAACTCAAAGGTGCGGGAAAAATTTTTAGCACGCCTAGCGGAAATACAAAGGCCCTGGAAAACGTCAATTTGACCGTCGCCAGAGGGGAGTTTGTCTCGCTGGTAGGCCCGTCCGGCTGTGGTAAGACGACCGTTCTAAACATTATTGCCGGTTTGGAGCAGGCCAGCAGCGGTAAAGTTTACAAAGAAGGGCGGGAAATTATGGGGGCCGGGCCGGACCGGATTGTGATGTTCCAGGAACCGGCCCTGTTTCCCTGGCTAAAGGTTGTCGATAATGTAGAATACGGGATGAAGATTGCCGGAGTCCCCAAAAAAGAAAGGCGGGAAAAGGCCATGCATTATCTCAAAATGGTCCATCTGACCCGCTTTGCCTCTCACTTCATCCATGAATTATCAGGTGGTATGCGCCAGCGGGTGGCCCTGTCCAGGGCGCTGGCCATGGATTCCGATATTTTGCTGATGGATGAACCCTTTGCAGCCCTGGACAGCCAGACCCGGAGCATCCTTCATACTGAACTCCAGCAGATTTGGTGCGCTACAAAAAAAACTATCATTTTTGTCACCCATAATGTCGAAGAGGCCGTCCTGCTTACGGATAGGGTAATCGTGATGGCGGCCAACCCGGGCAGGGTCAAGAAGGAGTACAGGGTTTATCTTGCCAGACCCAGGGAAACCGAGCATGCCGGTTTGGTCAGGATTGTGAACCAGATCATGAAGGAACTGAAGGAGGAGGTGGAAAAGGTTGCCAGGTCGGAGTATGACAGTGGCTGGACTCTTAAAAAAAGTACTTTTCTACTTAGTCCTGATAGCAATGTGGGAGGGAGTATTTAGGACCGGCCTGTGGCCCGATTATCTCTTCCCCTCACCCCTGGGTGTCTTTCATAACGCGGTGGAGGGCTTTCAGGATCATAGTTTTATTATTGCCACTGCCGCAAGCATGAAAAGGGTTCTCCTGGGCTATAGTATTTCACTGGCTGCAGGGCTTTCGCTGGGACTCTTAATTGTAGCCTGCCGATTCCTGGATGAGACGCTCAGTCCGCTTCTCCTGGGTCTTCAGACCCTGCCAAGCATTTGCTGGTTGCCCCTGGCCATTCTCTGGTTCGGCATTGGTGAAGATTCCATTATTTTTGTGGTGGCCATCGGCTCGGTTTTTTCCATCAGCATGGCTACCCTTGGAGGCATCAAGAACGTGCCCCCGATTTACATGAGGGTTGCCAGGACCATGGGCGCAAAGGGGTTTAAGGCATATACCTCGGTGGTCATTCCCGCAGCCCTCCCCACCATCATCACAGGCATGAAACAGGGCTGGTCCTTTGCCTGGAGGGCCTTGATGGCCGGGGAATTGTTGTCTCCTAAGGATGGTTTGGGCTACATCCTTACACTTGGCAGGGACCTGCACGATATGAACCAGGTTGTGGGCGTCATGGTAATCATTATTATCATCGGCCTGATTATCGACAAATTTGTTTTTGGCCGGGTTGAATGCTCCATCCGGCAGCGCTGGGGCTTAAACAGGGCCTAAATAGATCAAATTTTGATAACTGGGGTGAAATTGTTTTGAGTCTCCAACCGCACGGAGGAACACTGATTAATCAAATGCTGACCGGTCAGGACCGGGAAGAAGCGTTGGCAAGGGCGGGGTCCCTGCCCGGCCTGGTCCTGGATCAATGGGAAATCTCGGATCTGGAGCTGATTGCAAACGGCGCCTTCAGCCCGCTCCGGGGCTTTATGAAAAAAGAGGATTACGAAAGCGTTGTCAGCCGGATGCGGCTGTCAGACAACACGGTCTGGAGTATCCCCGTCGTCCTGGGTGTCGGCCCGCGGGAGGCCGGCCGGCTGGCGCCGGGGCGCGAGGCTGCGCTCTACAGCGAGGAGAAAGAATTGCTGGGGCTGATCCGGGTCGAGGAGATTTTCGAGTATTCCAGGGAACGGGAAGCCGAAAAAGTTTACAGGACTACGGACGAGGCTCACCCGGGGGTAGACCGGGTTATGCGGCGGGGCCGGTACCTGGTAGGTGGAGAAATCAGCCTGATCAGCAGGAGAAAGGCGCGGCAATTTCCCCAAATGTTTCTCGATCCGGCCGAAACAAGGCGCATCTTCCGGGAAAGGGGCTGGAAGCGGATAGTCGCCTTCCAAACCCGCAACCCCATTCACAGGGCTCACGAGTACCTCCAGAAGTGCGCCCTGGAAATTTGCGACGGGCTCTTTGTCAACCCGCTGGTCGGGGAAACCAAGGCTGATGACATCCCGGCGGAAGTCCGGGTAGAGTGCTACAACACCCTGCTGTCCCACTACTATCCGGCGGACAGGACCTTTATGTCGGCTTTCCCGGCAGCCATGCGCTACGCAGGCCCCAGGGAGGCGATCTTTCATGCCATTGTCCGGAAAAATTACGGGGCCACCCACTTTATCGTCGGGAGAGACCACGCCGGCGTGGGAAATTACTACGGCACCTATGACGCCCAGTTGATCTTTGAGGAGTTTGCGCCGGAGGAACTGGGGATTACGCCTCTCTTTTTCGAGCACACCTTTTATTGCAGGGTTTGCGACAGCATGGCCAGTGGGAAAACCTGCCCCCATGACAGGGACAGTCAGGTCATCTTAAGCGGCACCAGGGTCCGGGAGATGCTTTCAGCCGGCCTGACACCCCCCGAGGAATTCACCCGGAAAGAGATTGCAGAAATCCTGATCCGATATTATTCCCAAAAGAAGCCGCGCCGCTGACATGACCCCGCCGGACCCCATTATTTTTCTTGCGCTGGAGGCAGGCCTCTGTTAAAATTGTTTCGAAGGAAGATGGAGATTTCGAACGAAGACGGAAAGTGGGGACGGCAATGGTCCTGGTTTTTGATATCGGCAATACCAATATCGTTTTGGGTGTGTACCGAAGCAAGGGACTGGTGGCGCACTGGCGGCTTTCCACAAGTCGCAACCGCACTTCTGACGAATACGGGATTATCCTGAGAGATCTGTTTGCCACCTCCGGCATTGAAATGAAATCGATCAAGGCGGTGGTTATATCTACAGTGGTGCCGCCGCTGACTTTTACGCTGGACAACATGTGCCAGAAGTACTTCGACCTTAGCCCGATGGTGGTCGGCCCCGGGATCAAAACAGGGCTTTCGATCAGGTATGAGAACCCCAGGGAAGTCGGCGCCGACCGCATTGTTAATGCCGTGGCCGGCTTCGAACTCTACGGGGGACCTCTGATCATTGTTGACTTCGGGACAGCCACGACCTTTTGCGCTATCAGCGAGAGGGGGGAATACCTGGGCGGGGCCATTGCGCCGGGCATCAGCATTTCAACGGAGGCGCTATTTGCCCGGGCGGCCAAACTTCCCCGGGTAGAGGTGGTTAAGCCGTCGGGGATAATCGGGAAAAACACCGTCTGCAGCATGCAGGCAGGCATTTTTTACGGATTTGTGGGACAGGTTGATGAGATTGTCAGGCGCATGAAAAAGGAACTGGGTGAAGAAACTAAAGTTATTGCGACCGGCGGGATGGCCAGGTTGATCGCGCAGGAAAGCTCAACCATTGAGCGGGTCGACTCCTTCCTGACCCTGACCGGCCTGAGATTAATTTACGAAAGGAATCTGCAGCGGTGAAAATTGGCCCCGTGCAGCTTGAAAACCCGGTGATTGCCGCGCCTATGGCCGGCATTACCGATAAAGCCTACCGCCTTCTTGCAAAGGAGGCCGGCTGCGGCCTGGTCTGCACCGAAATGGTGAGCGACCAGGCTCTTTTGTATGGAAACCCCAAAACCTGCAGCCTGCTGGACAGCTCAGGAGAAAAGGGCCCGGTCAGTGTGCAAATTTTCGGTTCCAACAGTGAATACATGGCCCGGGCGGCTGAAATCGTAGAAAGCCGGGGTGCTGTCCTAATCGATCTTAATATGGGCTGTCCGACACCCAAGATCGTAAAGAACGGCGAAGGTTCGTCCTTGATGCGGGATCCCGAAAAAGCTGCAGAAATTGTAAGCTCTGTCGTCAGCCGGGTCAAGGTTCCCGTGACCGTAAAAATGCGCAAGGGCTGGAGCGAGGACAATGTGAACGCCGTTGAACTGGCGCGGCTCGTGACCAGTGCGGGCGCGGCCGCGCTCACCGTGCACGGTCGCACCCGAAGCCAGTTTTACGCCGGGAAGGCCGACTGGGGTATTATTGCCGCAGTTAAAAGAGCCGTTAGAGTTCCGGTTATTGGCAACGGCGACATCTGGGCTCCCCCCGACGCCCTGGCCATGATCGAGCAGACGGGCTGTGACGGTGTCATGATCGGGCGGGCCGCCCTCGGCAATCCCTGGATTTTTACCCGGACCGTGCATTACTTAAAAACCGGCGAACTTCTTCCCGGCCCCACGTACGAAGAAAGGATTGCCACAGCCCTGAGGCACCTGGAGCTGCTGGTCGGTTTTAAGGGCGAAAAGGTGGCGGTTTGGGAAATGCGCAAACACGCGGCCTGGTATACCCGGGGCTTAAGGAATTCGGCCCGCCTCAGGGAATCCATCAACAAGGCGCAATCAAAAGAAGAAATCAAAGACATTTTAACTTAAAATAAATATTGTCCGAAGCCCTTGAAAAGCGGCTTCTTTTTTTGCTAAGATCGTAGTGTACACAAATTTGTGCACATATTTAGGCCGGAACCTGGTAATATATTAGAATATAATTTTAAAGGCGGCGGGAAGCTTTGGATTTAATCAGGTTGGGTGAGAAAATTATCAGCAGGCGTAAACTTGACGGCATTATTGGCGAGATCCTTACCCTCAGGGCAAAGGGTCTACCCCAGACTGAAGTTGCCTCGCGCCTGGGCGTGGACCGGACCCTTGTCTGCCGCCTGGAAAGCCTGGGGGAAATCAGAAAAGGGTGCAGGCTCGCGGTGATCGGGTTTCCGGTCCTGAATAAAGCTGAAATTCAGGAGGTTTTAGAAAGCGAGGGTGTAGACTTTATCTTTTTGATGTCAGAAAGTGAGCGATGGGACTTTATTAAGCAGAAGAGCGGTGTTGACCTTTTCGATTCAATCATGGAGCTGATCACCAGGGCCCATTCCTTTGACCACGTCGTCATCATCGGCTCAAACAAGCGGATTAAAATCTTTGAGGCGGTTCTTGACAAGGATGTGGTGGGGTTTGAGATCGGGGAGTCGCCCATCCAGGAAGATAAATACGTTGAAACCGGAAAAATTATCGAATTAATCCGGGCGATCAAAGGATAGGGAGGAAGCAATTCTTGCAAAATTTTGCCTTTATGATCCACCCCATGGACGCCGGCGACGTAGCCAGGAAGTTTAAAATTGCCCGATTTTTACCCGACCAGTTCATTGAACGGGCCTTTTCTCTGCTTCCTTCCATGAAGGTATCCCACATCACCGGCATTCGCTCTCCTCACGAAGAGGCCGAGGGCTGGTTTATCGCCTGTCCCCTGACAGTGCGGCTGCTGATGAGTCTTCCCCAGACGTATGTTTTAAACAAAATCATCCAGGGAGGCCAGGTGGCCGAAAAACTCGGAGCTAAAATTTTGGGGCTGGGCGCCTTCACCAAGGTCGTGGGAGATGCCGGTCTCACAGTTGCCGGCCGCTTAAAGATACCGGTCACCACAGGGAACAGCTACACTGTTGCCACGGCCATTGAAGCGACCAGAGAGGCGGCCAGGGTTATGGGGCACGATCTGAAGAAGTCTTCCGTTGTAATCATGGGGGCCACCGGCGCCATCGGAAGAGTTTGCGCCCTGGTGCTGGCCCGGGAGGCGCGCAGCATAACCCTGGTGGCGCGGAATGAGCGCAAGCTGGAGGAACTCGCCGCCAAAATCCTTTTCGACACCGGCCTGGCCGTAAAAGTCACTTCCGATAGCAAGAAGGCTCTGCAAAATGGAGACATCATCATCACCGTAACCAGTTCCGAGGACACGGTTATTGAGCCGGAGGACCTTAAGCGCGGTGCTGTGGTCTGCGATGTGGCCCGCCCCCGCGACGTATCGAAGCGGGTGGCGGAGGTGCGGGATGATG
>DHTR01000100.1:0-2962 GCA_002408725.1 Pelotomaculum sp. UBA5255 | reverse complement strand
GGACGTGAAGTTTAACCTCAATTTTGGGTTTCCCCCTCAAACGGCCTATGCCTGCATGGCTGAAACCATGGTGCTGGCCTTGGAGCAGCGCTATGAGAGCTATACTCTTGGTAGGGAACTCACAGTCCGGCAGGTGGAGGAAATTTCACAGCTGGCCAAAAAACATGGTTTTAAGCTAAGCGGCTTCCGTAGCTTCGGCAGGGCTTTAACAGGACCGGAAATTGAAGAGATTAAATTTCGTGCCACGGGGCGGCGAATCATCCCGGTCATGGCAAAATAAATAAATAAAAACAAGAGGCAGGATAGCCTTGACAAAGCAGGACCGTCTTCTTATAATGTTTAGGAAAAGCGGCGCCGGCAAGCGTACTGCCATCCATAATTTCCCTGGTTTAAAACCAATTGATTTTATGGACATTGAAGTACGGGCATATTACGCTGCATATACAAGCACTGCAAAAAATTGCGATTTTGCAGTGCTTTAAGTGTAGTTATAGGGCTTTTTGAAGAGGCCTGAATAATAAAAGACTGAAGACATATATTGTTTTGTAATGCTTAATATGGGGGATAAGGAGATTGTGCGCTATGAGAGAAAAGGAAGTAATCCTGACCGTGGATGGCCTTAAAATGCTAGAGGAAGAGCTGGAGCTGCTAAAAACCGTAAAGAGGAGAGAGGTTGCCGAGCGGATCAAGCAGGCCATTGGCTTTGGTGATATTAGTGAGAACTCTGAATACGAAGATGCCAAAAACGAGCAGGCATTTATTGAAGGACGTATTCTGACGCTGGAAAAAATGCTGCGAAACGCCAAAATTATAGACGATGAAAATATTAATACCAGTGTGGTATCCATAGGTTCAACCGTGCTGCTCAAGGATCTTGAGTACGGGGATCAATTTGAATATACAATTGTTGGCTCGGTGGAAGCCGATCCGGGAGCTAATAAAATCTCCAACGAATCCCCGGTTGGTAGGGCTATCCTGGGGTTGACCAAGGGCAATGTTGTCGAGGTTAGTGTTCCGGCCGGGCAGTTGAAATATCAAATTATAGATATATTGCGGTAAAGGAAGAAGGTTTCAGATTAGATGTCAGAACATAAAGCCAAGGATCTTGACGGGGCCGGTGTGCCGGTCCACCAGACAGAGGAAGAACTCAATGAGATGCTGCGGGTGCGCCGGGAAAAACTCACCGACATGCGGGAGAGGGGTATCGAGCCCTACGGCGGACGGTTTGAGCGCACCCACGCGGCACGCGATATTTTGGACAGCTTTGAAGAGCTGGAGCATAAACCCGTGATCGTTGCCGGCAGAATCATGTCCAGGCGGGGCATGGGCAAGGCAACATTTGCCCACATTCAGGATGCCGGCGGTAGAATTCAGATTTACGTGCGTTCCAATGATGTCGGCAAAGAGGCCTACGAGCTTTTCGGCAAACTGGATATCGGTGATATTATTGGCGTTCAGGGGAATGTCTTTAAAACCCGGATGGGTGAAATCACCGTTTCTGCTGAGAGCTTTTTTATTCTTGCCAAGTCGCTGCGACCCTTGCCGGAAAAGTGGCACGGCCTAAAAGACGTGGACTTACGCTACCGGCAGCGCTACCTTGACCTGATCGTCAACCCGGAAGTGCGGGAGGTTTTTGAGACCCGGAGCAAAATTATCCGGGCCACCCGCAACTTTCTGGAGCTTAAGGGATTCCTGGAAGTCGAAACGCCGATGATGCAGACCATTGCCGGCGGCGCCGAGGCCAGGCCCTTCATCACGCATCACAATGCCCTGGATATCAGCCTGTACCTGAGGATCGCTCCGGAACTTTACTTGAAGAGGCTTTTGGTCGGCGGCTTTGAGAAGGTTTACGAGATCAACCGGAACTTCCGGAATGAGGGGATTTCCACCCGGCACAACCCCGAATTCACTATGCTGGAGTTGTACCAGGCCTACGCCGACTACAACGATATGATGGACCTGACGGAGGAACTGATCTCCTTTTTGGCCTCCGAAGTGCTGGGGACCCCAAAAATTGAGTACCAGGGTGCGCCCATTGATCTGTCTCCGGGGTGGACAAGGATTCCCATGCTGGAAGCCGTCAAGCTTTATTCCGGCCTTGATTTCAACGCCCTTAAAACGGCTGAAGAGGCGCGCCTGGCGGTAAAGCAGGCCGACATCGGGCTGGAGTTGGATTCGTCCGATTCCTGGGGCGGTATTTTAAACAAGGTTTTTGAAGAGTTGGTCGAGCCCAAGCTGATTCAACCAACTTTTGTAATGGACTACCCGGTTGAGATCTCCCCGCTGGCCAAGCGCAAGGTGGAAGATCCCGACCTGACCTACCGCTTTGAGCTGTTTATCTACGGTCGGGAGCTGGCCAACGCTTTTTCCGAACTAAACGATCCCATTGATCAAAAGGGGCGTTTCTTAAAGCAGGTTGAAAAAAGGAGAGCCGGGGACGAAGAGGCGCACATGATGGATGAAGACTACATCAACGCTCTGGAATATGGGATGCCTCCGGCCGGCGGCCTGGGAATCGGTATCGACAGGCTGATTATGCTGCTGACCGACGCCGCTTCCATCCGCGACGTCCTGCTGTTCCCCCTGATGAAGCCTCGCGAATAAAAAAGTCAAATAAATAAGCCATTCGGACTGTCTCCGCCGGCAGGACCACGTCAAAGTCCCTTTAATCGTCAAGATGCAGTAGGTGCTAAGGTATGCAGTAAGTATATGTTGTATACCTGCGTGGCTTTGACGGGGGTCCTGTCTCCACCAGTGAGCAGCCTGGAGGTTTATTTACATCCCGGACATCTTGACAAGGGGAATTAGTCATGGTAATATAAGCATCCGAGATAACTGTTTAGGATGATGTGTCACTCTGAACGAAGTGAAGAATCTTCTCCAGATCCTTCGCCGGTGCTCAGGATGACAACCCAGATCAGAATGATCTTTTCTAAACTGCCGGAGCATTTAATTTTCACAA
>DHTR01000018.1:15576-16439 GCA_002408725.1 Pelotomaculum sp. UBA5255 | reverse complement strand
AACCAAAGAGGTATACCTGACCAAATATTACCGTCAATGTCAGTCCATTCTACAAAGTGGCCCGAACCTGAGTTTGCCTCAAACTCAGCCTGGGAAATAACATCACTGATCTTGCCGTTAAGTGTAAGGTTCCAGCTGCCGGGCGCAGCCGGCGGTGTCTGCAGCTCGGGTATTTCTATCTTGGCGATGTTACCAACGCTGGCGCCGCTTAGGGAGCCATCCGCTTTGGCAACACCGGCCCCTACCAGGCGCAGCGGTGCTGCATCGGCAAGCGGGGCGCCGTTGATCTTGTCGGCAACGATATAGTCGTCACTGCCGGCTACATCCGTGCCGTTAAAGGTCCTGGCATAACCATCTGCTGCAACCACTTTCACAGAATAGCCTGCAGCCAGGCTGTCATTGAAAGTCCAGTGGCCGCCTGTCTCAATGTCGTCCACCGCACCCAGGAGCACCCATAGGGGCACGCCGGACCAGACGTTGCCTTCATTATCAGTCCATTCCCTGTAATGGCCTGAACCTGTGCAGGCAAGTCCTTCTTCGAACTCCTTCTGGGTGATGGTGTCACCTATATCTCCGAGCATCTTCAGGGTCCATCCTTCGGATGGCACAGGGAGATCTGACAGCTCAATTTTAACAATATTGCCCACCTGTTGTCCGCCAAAAATAGCTGAACCTTTCAGATGGAGCGGCCAGCATCCTTTGCCGCCTTCGGTCTGGAGCGGAAGCGGTTCTCCGTTTAGGGTATTAGCGATAATATATCCATTATTACGGGCAATTGCGGCGCTATCAAGGGTTGCCTTCCATCCGTCGCCGGCGATAACATTTATTTCATAGTTCTGGGTGGCGAGGTCGTCGTTAAAGTT
>DHTR01000018.1:15186-15361 GCA_002408725.1 Pelotomaculum sp. UBA5255 | reverse complement strand
GGTCATCATCAACCATGGCAACGAGCAGCCAGAGCGGCACGCCTCCCCAGACATTACCGTCGTCATCGGTCCAGAACACCTGGTGAGTTGAGGAAGAACAGGCAAGACCATTCTCAAAGTAGGCTTTGGAGACGGTTGTATTCTTTGCACCCGAGAGCTGAAGAGTCCAATCAGT
>DHTR01000018.1:14392-15021 GCA_002408725.1 Pelotomaculum sp. UBA5255 | reverse complement strand
GAGAGCTGAAGAGTCCAATCAGTAGGAGAAGCTCCTGTGGCTGCAACGGTTTTCACTGCGGCGGTAGCCGCTGCCTTAACAGCATTGAGATCAGTGGGGTCGCTAATACCGGCAGCATAGTAGAACTCAGCCCTGTCACCGTTAGCAAGTTCAATCAGGTTCAGGGCGCCGGCGGCATTGTTGTAGCCATCCTTATAGTCGTCGTTGACGTAGGCATACCACTTACTACCGCCCTTTACATAGGGGTAGCTTCCTATATTGTCCAGAAGGAGAGCTTCCGATGCTTCGTAATTCTTGTCGGTGACGTCATAGGTGAAGCCACTGGCAGCTGCGGCTGCCTGAAGTGCCCCAAGGGGTGTGGTCTTGTTGACAGTATAAACTGACTTCGATTTGTAGGCGGTCACGGAAAAGGTCTCGCCGGGTGTCAGAGCGACTGTCCCTTCGTAAAGAACGTCAATTGTCGACTGCCCGGTTACCGTAATGTAGTCGGTCTTGACCTCATCGTCGCTGCCGGCGGCATTTGTAGCCGTGAGCTTGACCGAGTAAATGCCGGCTGTACCGTACTCATAGGCCGGGTTCTGGTCGGTAGAGTCCACCGTGCCATCATTATCGAAGTCCCAGGCCCAGGA
>DHTR01000018.1:13227-14230 GCA_002408725.1 Pelotomaculum sp. UBA5255 | reverse complement strand
TTATCGAAGTCCCAGGCCCAGGATGTTGGTGAGTTGGTTGACCGGTCGGTGAATTGAACAGTAAGTGGAGCATTACCCGTGGTTACATCAGAAGTGAAAGCCGCTGCCGGTGTTGCCGGAGGAGCCTGAGTGCTGTAGATTATCAACTCAGAAATATTCTGTACCGAAAGACCGGTGGTAGTGGGATACTCACCCTGGAAATAGTACCAGTATTCGGAATCCGCGGCCTCGTGCCAGTCCCAGTTGCCGAAAACATGATAGCCCCAGGGGTTGACCGAGGTGTCGGCAAACCAGACCAGACGCATGCCATCATTGTAACCGGCATCCGGATACTTGCCATCCTTATACCAGCAGACCACCATAGGCCCCTCACGGTCTGAATACTGGTAAACGTTCTTATAGGCAAAGTTTTTATAAAAACCATCGGGTGATTTTATTCTTAGACTGTCACCTTCTGCCATACCTCCCACAAGTTCGCAGAGGTCTTTCACATTGCTACCCTTCAGAGCTCCCATACCCTTTGTTTCGATGTTCTTATCTTCCTCAGGGTTCCAGCGGAGCGCCTGTTCGGTCTCTTCATCAGGGTCATCAATAAATACCGGACCCTGGTGATAGTAGTGTGTGCTCCCATCACCCATTACGGTTATATTTTCAGGATTCATCAACCACTGATAGGTCACGGTTTTCTCAGCAAGAACAGTCGTACCGTCAGAAGCGAGCTTTTTAATGGTAAGGCTGGTAGTACCTGCAGCGCTTGCTTCTGTCGGGGTGAAAAATGCGGGCAGCATTGCCAGCAATGCGACCAATAGAATTCCCAGTCCATGCTTGATCAGTCTCTTCATAAACATTTTTCCGAGGACCTCCTCTTCAGTTAATCAAGTTTTTGAGCTACAAATTATTTTTCTGCTGCAACCCAAAGCAAAGCCACATCACCGCGTAATCGATCCTCACCTCCTCAAGATTTAATCTTAAAGCTGACGGATGCGCATCAAATTGTTAATTG
>DHTR01000018.1:378-13058 GCA_002408725.1 Pelotomaculum sp. UBA5255 | reverse complement strand
CAATTTGATGCGCATCAAATTGTTAATTGGTCTTAGCCCTTCTCCCTCATTCCAGACTACCGGATAGGAGCCGTCATCTTTGATCAGCAGAATTCCTTTGTTTAGCTCCTGCCCGCTTACCTTAACACTGTTGCCGTCTGTACCGATTACCTCAAACTGTTTTTTCTCAAGATCAATTAACCCCACTTCCAACAAAATTGCCTGTAAAGAAATACCCTTTTCAGCTCCGGTTTGCTGCTCCCCGGTTAATTCGACTATTTCTTCGGGGAAAACCGCCGCGTCCGCATTGGTGGAAAACCAGGCAATATGCGCGACGTTCATGCCCAGCTTAATGTTAGGCGCCATGTTCATCGGCGCGTCTTCACCTGTAACTTTGATGTAATAGCGCTGGCTGACCATGTTTATTGCTTCATTTTTCTTGAAGCCATCCGCAGATTTCATCGTAAAGAAGGCCTTGCTGTTTACATTGTCAAAGCGGGAAAAGATCTGGGCCAGTTCGATGGCATCGTCTTTATTGCCGTAATACTCGTAGGGATAGGGTTCAATCCCTTCCGCCAGGTTTTTAAAAACCCATACGGAAGTGATATCTTTCTCCGGAATTTCCTTGTACAAAATAATCCTGTTGACCATTTTCACCCAGTAGGGCCCGAACTCCCCCTGCACGCACAAACGCGCGGGCCGCAGTTCTTCCGGCAATTCGCTTTCCCCGTCGATGGTCAGAGCCAAGATTAGCTCACGTTCAGCCATAATCTCCGGCGTTACCAGGCAATAATAATTGTCCTGCCCGGCAAAGCCGATTCCCTTGTAGTCCTGATACTTGATATCCATATGTTCCAGAACATCCTTGACGGAAGGGCCGGTTGCTTTAAACTCTTCCAGAAGCCCGGTGGTACGCGTAAGACTGGCATCCAGTTTTTTTTGGGAAAACGCCCGCATTTCCCCCACAGTGATCTCCCTGGGCTCCTCCAGATCGCCTTCTACCACAATCTTCTGGTTTTCATATTCAGGATTACGGTTGTCGGAAGCTTTTTGCTGGGCGCATCCGGCCAGGGCGAAACAGATCAGGAATAAAACCAGATAAAGATATGCACCCTTTCCGCTTTTAAGTAACACATAAAACCCTCCTCATAACATGGTCATACCACTTACTGAAGAAAAAGCTGTGAGGCGCTTATCAACCCGGGCAACAGTTATACTCATTTAATTTTGTATTGAAACTCGGCAATGTCACTGTCATATTTGCCGAAACCCTGAACTAAAACCTTGATTGTCGTGTCTCTGTCTATCCTAATGGGCCTGTTCAATTCAGGCTGATACGTGCTGGGATTATAGAGTGTGCTTGCTTCGGTCGGCGTGGAGCCGTCCAGAGTATAATACATTTTCACCTTGCCGATTTCTTTATGCTGGAGTTTTACCGTATCCCCGCCGGCAATAGATCCCGCCTGGGGAAAGACGCCGGCCTTCTCCCATTTTCCCGGGTCCTCCACAACCACAAAGATCTCTCCGACACCTTTGACAAAGGTATGGTTGGTCTGCTCCTTGACATTGGCCTGCGGCATAATCAGGCATAAATCGTCCGCCCTGGCCTCGCCGATATTATCACTATTTTCCATATAATCGTAGGCGACGATCGGCTCGACCGGTTCGGCGCCGGCCGGATCTCCCGACAGTACTTCCGGGAAGTAATACCTGTGGGTATCTAACATCTGCTCCCGCGTAAAGGACCACTCGAAACCGTCTTTACCCTTAACAGTAATGCATTTTGCCTCATCCTTGACACCCGCGGCTTCCAACAACGCAGCTAATTTAACTCCCCTGGCCGCATACTTCTTTGCTGCAGGCCAGTTGTTGATGGTAGAATATGCGTGTTCAAACCGGGCTTCGGGCAACTCCAGCAGCTCTTCCAGGGTCAGCCGGGTTTCTTTGAACACACCGTTGCCGGTAACGACAACCACCTTTTCGCTCCCAGGGTTACTGTCCTTTTTCTGCTGCGTTGCCCCGCCTTCACAGCCGGCAGCCAGGAGGACGCAGAATATGAAAACAAGGCCAATAAGGATGAGCTTTTTTTTAGGAAAAGAAGTTTTCAGTTTCATTGGGCATTCACTTCCCGTCGCGTCAATTAATCTAGCTGCTTCAACTAATTATTCAACGCATTGATAATGACCGTCACAGCCTCGGCCCTAGTGGCGTTGCCCCCGGGCCGAACGGTGTTATCCGAGTAACCCCTCATCAGCCCGTTTTTAGTCGCGGTGGCAATGGCCTCCCCGGCCCATCCGGAAATGCCGGAGCTGTCGGCAAACTGAGCTTTTTCCGCTGAAGGAGCTAATTTGGCTGCCTTGACGATCATCACGGCCATCTGCTCGCGGGTAATCAGGTCGTCCGGGCCAAAAGCATCGTCGGTATAACCATTGACCAGTCCGTTTGCCGCCGCCGTAGCAATGTAGTCTTTAGCCCAGTGCGCCGCTGTATCGGCAAAGGTCTTGCCGCTATTATGCTCAAACTCAAACGTCTTCACCAGCACGGTGGCGAATTCCGCCCTGGTAATGGTGCTGTCGGGCCTGAAACTGCCGTCGGGATAGCCGCTGATGCAACCCTGAGCCACCAGCTCATTAATGCTGTTCAGTGCCCAGTGAGCGGCGACGTCATTTAAGGTTATTGGTTGATCTTTCTTTTGTTCTTCTTCGTTCTTTTGATCTTCCGCGCCGGGTGCGGCTGTCTCCGTTCCGGCTTCAGAACCGGCCCCTGCAACCTGATAGGAGAAGGTGACAACATCGCTGTCGTACTTACCGGGACCAATTGTTATCGCTTTGATGGTTGTATTGTTCTTAATGGGTCCCAGCGGGTGATTGATCTTGCCCAAAACATCCCCTCGCGCCGACCACCATCGTTTAGATATCCAGTTATACATCGGACTGTTCACGGTGGGGTTACTGCCGTCCATTGTGTAGTAAATCTTGTCATCATCCATGTGAGCATTGCTCAGTGCCACCATAGACCCCGCGGGCACATTACCACTTTCTGGATTGGCCTGCGGCTTGTCCCATTTTTCCGGCTCAGTGGTAAGCACCTCAATCTTATTGACATACTTGCTAAACAAATTGCCATTTTGCTCGGTGACTGCCCGCTGCCCCAGCATCAGCAGCAATGAATTCAAATCGTTCATATATTCAGGATTAATACTGCCTTCGACACTTACCAGGGCCAGGATAGGCTCTACCTCTTCCGCACCCGCTGAAGAGCCCTGAGTATACCCGTCACTTTCTTTTGGATTATCACCCTTGAAGCCTGGGAAATAATACCGCTTATCCTTTAACAACTCCTCAACCGTAAGCGTCACTGTGTAGCCATCACTCGAAGTAAATTTAACCAGCATGGCCTCCTCGACCATCCCGGCTCGCTCAAGCAAGTCCCTCAACTTAACCCCTTTTCCAACATACCATTTCTTAGTGGGCCAGGTGTTAATTGCACTGTACACATGCTGGTATTGTTCCATTGTCTGGAGTTCGGCGCTGGTAAAGGTCAAAGGTGTGCTCACACCATCTCCTGTAATCTCAAGCGAAACCGGATCAGCAGCAAGGGCAACCGCAGGGGTTGTCAAGTTAAACACACCCAAAAACAGCAAACCCAGGACGGTTATTAAAAACCCATAAAACCATTTCTTCGATTGGAGGTATTCAGCTTGCATTGTTAAACTCTCCTTTCTGTCGTACAGCCATCACGGCCACGCCTGGTCGCAGGCCGTTAGATTTTGGGATACGGTATGCAGCGTAACTTTGAGCGACGTCAACATAGTAAGTCACCTTTTTACCTCCCTCACATATTCCAGGTACCTTCTACTTGCACCGAAAAGGAATAAGGAAAGAAATATACCTACCGTATAGGTATCTAAATTTTGTTGTTCCAACTGCAGTTGCAGGGGTCCGGCATCGGCCGACATCTCGAATACCCGTACAATCTGGCTGCCTGTCTGCTCTGAGGAGACATTTGCACCGGCGGTTACGGCATTCTTTTTGGCCAGGTACTGCCCGTTTTTTACCGGCGCCGGTGGGTTGACCGGCTCCTCCGGTACCTCATCGGCACTTTTTGGCTCGTCGTCTGCCAGATCCATTTCCGCCGGAGCTTGTTCACCGGTTTCCGGCGCCGGTGGCTCCGCAGGATCCTCCTGCGCCTCATCTTCTTGGGAATCGGCGCCGGCGGGTACAGCGCCCTGACCACTGCTATCCTGGTTTGGACCATGCACAATGCAGGTGGCCGTCATGTTTCCGACTACAGTTTTTACGGTGATGACGGCCGCGCCCGGACCGACAACCGTCACCAGGCCGTTATTGTCCACCGTGGCCACACTGGTGTCACTGGAACTCCAGGTCACGCTCTTGTCCACGGCATTGCCCGGGCCTACGGTCGCCGTCAACTCAATCGTACTGCCGACTTTGAGCCTGGCTGTGTCCTGGTCTAGGGTCACCCCGGTGGGCGGCCCACCGGGCAAATTTGCCTGAGCGGCTGCCTTGCCCGAGAAATCAGCCCTATAGGTAAAAGTGACAACATCGCTGTTCAGCTTACCGGGGCCAATTGTTATGGCCTTGATGATTGTGTCTTTGTTAATCTGGATCGGTTGATTGATCCTGTCTAAATCATCGGGCCGCAATGGCCACCACCGGCTGGAACTCTTGTTAAACATCGGACTGTTCAAGGTCGGGGTACTGCCGTCCGTTGTGTAATAAACCTTATCCACATCATTGCGCTTATTGCTCAGTTTTACCTGGGCCCCTGCAGGCACTTCTCCACTGTCTAGATCTGCCTTTGGGTTATCCCATTTTTGCGGAGGAGTAGTGAGTACCTCAATTTTATTAACATATTTTAAAAATGAACTATTGGTCTGCTCGGTAACTACCCGCTGCCCTACCACCAGAAGAAATGAATCCCTGTCGTTCATGTCGGTAGGATCGTTACTATCCTCGGCACTGATCAGGGCGAGAATCGGCTCTACCTCTACCGCATCCGCCGGAGAGCCTGGGATACTTCCGTCGCTGGGGTGATTATCCATTAAGTGTGGAAAATAATAATGCTTGTCTTTTAATAACTCCTGCACCGTTAGGGTCACTTCGAAGCCATCGTTCGACATGAATTTAATCAGCGTGGCATCTTCTTTGAGCCCGGCCAAAGCAAACAGGACTCTTAATTTAACACCTTTTCCCACATACCATTTCTTTGTAGGCCAGGTGTTAATAACACTGTACACATGCTGGTATTGCTCTATTGCCTGGAGCTGGGCAAGACTTAACGTCACAGGAGTCATCACTCCAGCTCCTGTGATTTCTATTGAATCCGACTGTTCGGCAAGAGCAGCCCCGGGCGCCGTCAGGTTAAACGAACCGGCGAGCAACAGCAAACCCAGAACGGTCATCAAGAGCCGATGGAACCATTGCTTTAATCTCCTTTTTACAGCTTGCGTGCTCATACTACCCTTTCGTTAACTAACCTGGAAACATAATTCTAGTTTCCGTTATTAAGCATATTCAACGTATTTACAATGGCCGTCACAGCTTCGGCCCTGGTCGTCCCGCCCTGGGGCCGGACGGTATTGTCGGGGTAACCCTTGATGATCCCGTTCCTGGTCGCGGTGGCAATGCCTTCCCTGGCCCACCCGGAAATACTAGCGCTGTCGGCAAACTGGGTTTCCCCTGCTACCGGCGCCAATTTGGCTGCCTTGACAATCATCACGGCCATCTGCTCGCGGGTAATTAGGTCTTCCGGAGCAAAGGTGTCGTCGTCATAACCTTTAACTACCCCGTTGGCTGCTGCCGCACCAATGTAAGCTCCGGACCAGTGTCCGGCGGTGTCGGCAAAGACTTTGCCGCCCTTGTTCTCAAGCTCGAACGCCTTCACCAGCACGGTGGCAAACTCAGCCCTGGTGATGGTATTGTCAGGCTTGAAAGTACCGTCGTGATAACCACTGATGCAGCCCATGACCACCAGCTTGTTGATCTTTTCCAGGGCCCAATGACCGGTTATGTCTGTCAGGGTCACTTTCTTTTGCTCGTTCCCGGCTACCATTACAGCAAACTTGGTGAAGTGGTCCACCTGCACGGTTACGGTATTGCCGGATCCGGAGCCGCCGATATTTACCCACCGGCCCAGGTCTTCATCGTAGTAGTGGATGGCCGGGGTTCCGCCCGCGCTGACAACTTCAGGATCGTAACTGAGTTTTATGGTCACTTTCCCAGTAAAGCTGTAGCTGTTCTTGCCGTCCACGCTGAATTCATAGACACTTCCAGCCAGTTTGAAGCCTGCGGGCGTACTGGGAGGTGTGGTTACTTTCTCAATTTTTAGCTCAACGGCGCTGGTTCCAGCCAGCGCCCCGGCCGGTATTTCTATGACGGCTTCACTGCCGAGGCTGATTGTACCGCCTGTAATGGTTTTGATTATTCCGGTCGCAACGACGAGCTTATCTGCTACCATTACAGCAAACTTTGTGAAGTGGTCCACTTGCACGGTTACGGTATTGCCCGATCCGGAGCCGCCGATATTTACCCACCGGCCCAGGTCTTCGTCATAACAGTGGATGGCCGGAGTTTCTCCCGCGCTGACAACTTTAGGATCGTAGCTGAGTTTTATGGTCACTTTCCTGGCAAAACTGTAGCTTTTCTTGCCGTCTACGCTGAACTCATATACACTTCCAGCCAGTTTGAAGCCTGCGGGCGTACTGGGGGGTTTGGTTACCTTCTCAATTTTTAGATCTACTGCGCCGGTTCCAACCAGCGCCCCGGCCGGTATTTCTATGACGGCTTCACTGCCGAGGCTGATTGTACCGCCTGTAGTGGGTTTGATTTTATCGCTTGTGTTGGTAGAAGCTCCCGATACCTTGTAGCTAAAGGTGACTACATCGCTGTTCTTCTTACCGGGACCAATTGTTATTGCTTTAATTGTTGTGTCCTTGTTAACCTCGATCGGGTGATTAATACTTGCCAAATCACTCGCTCGTGACGACCACCACCTGCTGGCAATCCAGTTATACATCGGACTGTCCACGGTCGGGGTATTGCCGTCAGTTGTGTAATAAATCTTATCATCATCCATCTGGGCATTGCTCAGTTTTACCAGGGTTCCCGCGGCTACATCGCCACTTTTTGGATCAGCCTTCGGCCCATCCCATTTTCCAGGCTCAGTGGTTAGTACCTCGATTTTTTCTATACTCTTATTAAATAAACTGCCGGTTTGCTCGGTTACTGCCCGCTGCCCGAGCATCAGCATCAATGCATCGGTGTCGTTCATAAAGGAAGGATTGTCAGTACCTTCGGCACTAACAAGAGCGAGGATGGGCTCTACCTGTTCCGCGCCCGCGGAAGAACCGGGTATTTGCCCGAGATTGGGATCATTAGCCTTTAATTGGGGGAAATAATAACGTTTGTCCTGAAGCAGCTCCTGTACCGTTAACGTCACTGTGTAGCTATCGCACGAAATAAATTTAATCTGCCTGGCGCTCCCTTTAATCCCTGCCGTATCAAGCAGGTCTTTCAATTTAACCCCTTTCCCCACATACCATTTCTTGCTGGGCCAGGTGTTAATGGCACTGTACCGATGCTGATATTGTTCCATTGCCTCGAGCTGGGTCAGGGTAAAGGTCTTAGGAGCTGCCACCCCACTCCCTGTTATTGACAGCGCCACGTCTCCGCCAGGCTCCACAGTACCACCATTACCTGCCTTGATTGTTTGCGTCACAATGGCGTCCATGTACCCGGTTGCCTGTACCGCTATAACGTAATCCCCGGCTTTGTTGAACACTTCTCCATTGATGATGATCAGGCCGGCGGTGTTTATCGAATACTTCCCGGCGTTTAACACCACACCGTTTACGCTTACCTGGCTGATTGCCCCTCTCCAGTCCTGATTGTCCACAAAGGCAAGCTCCACCAGCCGCCTGACTACGTTATCGGTAGAATCAGCCATTAGCACCGGGGGTGTTTTCAATCCCGGAACTACTGTCTGCACTACACCTGCTTCCGCATACCCGGTTGCCTGTACCACTATAGCGTAATCCCCGGCCTGCTTGAATACACCCGCCTTAACGGTAAGCTTGCTTTTTTCCACAATATAATCATCTGCCGCTAAAGGTGTACCGTCCACGCTCACACCGGTGATTGCCGCCCGCCAGGCCGCATCGTCCGCAAAGGTAAGCTCGATCGCACAACCGACTGCATTGTCCGTAAGATCGGCCGTCAACGCTGGAGGAGCGGTAACTGGCACCTGGTAAGAGAAGATACTAATATCACTGTCCTTCTTACCAGGGCCGATTGTTATAGCTTTGATGATTGTATTCTTTTTAATTTCGATCGGGTGATTAATACTGCCCAAAACATCCTGTCGTGATGACCACCACCGGCTGGCAATCCAGTTATACATCGGACTGCTCACGTTGGGGGTACTGCCGTCCGTTGTGTAATAAACCTTATCATCGTCCATACAAGCGTTGCTCAGTGTTACCATGGTACCCGCGGATACACTTCCACTATCCGGATTAGCCTGCGGGTTATCCCATTTTTCCGGTTCAGTGGTTAGTACCATAATTTGACTTACGTGCTTTACAAATAAATTACACGTCTGCTCGGTAACCGCCCGCTGTCCCAGCATCAGCAGCAATGAATTGGTATCGTTCATATAGCTGGGATCATTACTGCCTGCTGCACTAACCAGGGCGAGGATAGGTTCTACCACCTCGGCGCCTTCCGGAGAGCCGGGAATACTTCCGTCGTAGGCATGATTGTCCATCAAGTGGGGGAAATAATAACGAGTATCGGATAATAATTCCTGAACGGTAAGCGTCATTTCGAAGCCGTCTTTGGCTTTAAATTTAATCAGGCCGGCGTCTTCTCTAATCCCTGCCTGATTTAGCAGGTCTCTTACTTTGACGCCTCTTCCCACATACCATTTCTTGGTGGGCCAGGTGTTAATGGTACTATACACATGCTGATCTTGCTCCATTGCCTCAAGCTGGGACAGGGTAAACTCCACAGGAGTCGTCACCCCGGTTCCAGTGATTGTAAGCGCCGGTATTTCGGCCAGGGCAGCTGTGGGTGCCAACAGGCAAAACGAACTGACAAGCAGCAGCAAGCTCAGGAAAGTCATCAGGAACCCATAGAACCGTTTCATCGATTGCACTCCCTCTTTACATACCAATTATGCCCTGTTTCCATTTGTGTTCGGTTAACCAGTTTATTACAATAACTGAGTTAATAAGCATGCTAATTACTGGAAAAACAAAACATGTATCTACCACTAACTGTAGATTAAACCAACATCCGGTGATGTTGAGGCATGGTTTAAGGGTACATGAGCGTCTTGCAAATACCACTATATGGTTAACCGGTCACGCATGGCTCTGTTTCAGGGTCAGCGGACCCTGGCGCTTCAACCAAAAGCACGGGAACCGGCCGTATGTACATACATCGTCTAAAGGGAATCACAATTTCTCAACCCTTACTACCTGTATCCTGTCATCTCACACCGGGCAGTAGGGTATAGAATATCGCCGATATGAAAACACAGGGTACTTTTGCCACGCCTACTAAAGGACTATAAATTGCTGCTATTTCTCCTGGCCTGAACCTGAAGTCGATAGCCAGGTGAGCCCACTGGTCCTACTCACCTCTCTTTTAGCAACTTTACCTGGCAGTTTGATACCCGCCATCCCCGGTGAAAGTCAACTGGTTGGTTAAATTAGCAGTGGACGACACAAGCTTATCCGGCCCGATGAAGATGGCCCCGGTACCCGGTAGACCCTGCACAAAACTCATACCAAGCTGAGGCCCCAGCACAAACAACGTTGTAGATAAAATATCCGCATCGGTAGCGGACTCTGCAACAACTGTTGTTTGAATCAGATCCCTTGCTTGCTTCCCGGTAGAGGGAGATATTATGTGGTGGTAGCGAACACCTCCTTGTTCAAAACATCGCTGGTAATCACCCGATGTTACCGCCGCTGAATCCTTTAAAGATAAGATGGCAATAATGCCCCCGTTGCTGCGGGGGTCCTGGATGCCAACACGCCACGGTGATCCGTCCGACTTGCTGCCCAAAGCGTATACATTTCCCCCTGCATTGATCATGGCATGCTTTATGCCCAATTCTCTAAGAACCTTAACTGCCTCATCCGTGGCATAGCCCTTGGCGACTCCACCCAAATCTAAACTCATCCCCGGTTTCGATAAAAAAACTGTCGCCTTACCGGGGTCAACTTCAACTTTGCTATAGTCCACCAGGCTTAGTGCCCTGCTAATTTCCTCATCGGTGGGAACACATTGCTTGCTTTTTCCAAAACCCCACCGGTCCATTACCGGTCCAATAGAAACATCGAATGAACCGCCGGTTAACCCTGCATAATAATGTGAACGTTGAATGATCTTGATGGTATCAGCACTAACCTTGACGGGCTTGGTACCGGCATTTTCGTTGAGCCTGATCACATCGCTCGACGAAGAAGCTGCCGGCTCACCTTTTGGGAACCTGTCGGTTAAATTATTGATTCTTTGATATGCTGCAAACGCTTTCTCCAAGGCTTTCTTCCCTTTTTCTTGATCTTCACAAATTACCGTTATTTGGACCAGGGTATCCATTATGAATTCTTCACCAGTTAACTCCTGCAAAGGCATTGACTTTTGCCCGCATCCTGAACAAGCAATAAAAACAAAAAGAACTATGGCTAGAACCCAACGCTTCAATTGATCTACTCACCACCCACCCAAAAAGAAAAATGGATTTCAGAAAGTAAAAAAGCCGGCAAAGCAAGTGAGCATTACGGCTGCTTACTTAGTCAGCTAAATCCTTTCCACACTGGGAGGCGAACCGGTTTCCCGGTAGACCCTGTCGGCCCCCCTGCCATAGCTTAAATGCCACAGGCAATGGAGACTCAGATTTATATTATTTAGTTTTAAAAGCAGTTAAGCCGTCATGCACAAGGACATGACGGCCAACCATTAATTCCGCTAAATCCTTTCCGCACTGGGAGGCGCACCAGTTTCCCTGTACACCCTATCGGCCCCCCTACCATAGCTTAAATACCACAGGCAATAGAGGCTCAGATTTGTTATGTTATTTAGTTTTCAACAGAAACTATTGTATATAATTCTATCGATTTCACTTAATCCCTTTTTTTTCACCAAAAAATATGTTCGAACCAATTTTAAGCATACAATTTTTTCAACGACGCAAGGATTTGAATGCCAACAAGTATGTTAAGAAGTTGAAGACAACGCAATTAACTGGCGCCACGGGTGACCAGCTCGTTTTCCAGCTGTTCGGTTTCCTGTTGCACTGTGTCGATATCGATCTCTTCTTCCTCTTTGAAGGTATCCACGCAGCGGTCACAGGCAATGAAGGCTCAGATTTATGCCCGATCGCTTTTTCCTCACTTCACTCCCAAATATTGACTTCTAAAATCTAATAACTGGCTTAATTGTAATTCCTTTATGGGAATCTTCAAAGGCTTTATTGATTTCTTCAAAGCTATAGAATTTGATAAGCTTGTCTATCGGCAATTTACCTTCTTTGTAAAAACGCACAAGCTTAGGAATAAACAACTGCGGAATTGAATCCCCCTGTATGGCGCCAATCAATGTTTTACCTCCGGCCATCAGGGCATACTGAGGTTTGATGCAAACTTCCCGGTCCCCGGTTGAACCGACACTAACAGCGGTTCCCAGCGTTTTTAGACAATAAAGCGCTTGATTGATGAGCGCCGGCACTGCCGATGTATCAAGACTGTAATCTGCTCCTTTGCCGGTGATTTTCATGATCTCTGCGACCGTATCGTTAACTTCTTGACCATTGAGCACATGGGTTGCTCCAAGTTCCCTGGCAAGTTCAAGTCTGGATGGAACGGCATCTACGCCGATGATCTGACTGCAACCGGCGATTTTAGCCGCCATGATGGCGCTTAGGCCAACAGCTCCGCAACCAAATACGACAAATGAGCTTCCCGCTTGCGGCCGCAGTACATTGATTACGGTCCCCGCACCTGTCTGGATGCCGCAGCCCAGAGGGCCCATCAAAGCTAAGTCAACATCATCATCAATTTTCACAACATTTCTTTCATCGGCAACCGCATAAGTGACAAAGCTTGATTGACCGAAGAAGGCCGAGATCTCTACGCCATTTTGTGACAGCCGCTTCGTGCCGTCTTTATATACACCGCCAAAACTTACCTCATAAGATTGGTCGCACTGACTGGGATGGCCGGTCACGCAAGCTTCACAATGTCCACAGGAGAAGTAAGACAACACAACATGATCCCCTGGCTTTACGGTTTTTACGGCGGAACCGACTTTTTCAATTATTCCGGAACCTTCGTGGCCCAGCACGGCAGGCAGAGGCACGGGTAGCCCCTGGTCTCTAGCAAAAACATCCGTATGGCAGATGCCGCAACCAACCATCTTTACAAGAACTTCTCTTTCTCTCGGTTCGGCAAGCTCCACTTCTTCAATCATAAAGTCTTGTCCAGCGCTATGTGTTACAGCTGCTTTAATTTTTATAGCAAAATCTCTCCTTTAATTTTAGTTTTTTGTTTCTAAACCATGCTCTTCGATTCTAACCGCAAGGATACCGCGGCTCAATCACTTACTACATATATTTTTACCAAATACCCAAAACCCTTTTCATTTAAAGTTTTTAAAAGTTAAAAAAATTAT
>DHTR01000018.1:0-183 GCA_002408725.1 Pelotomaculum sp. UBA5255 | reverse complement strand
TTAAAAAAATTATAAATCTGTCTATTATAGCGTAACCCAGCGCGAATTCGTCCTCCGGTAAGCTCTCCAGGTATTCTAGAATTAAATTTTTTACCTCCGCTTGTATTGAATGATGACTCTCGGGAATAATATACCCCAAGGCTCCGTCAAAGTCCATTTACAATCAATATGTAGTATCTGTCT
>DHTR01000091.1:5301-21044 GCA_002408725.1 Pelotomaculum sp. UBA5255 | reverse complement strand
AATTTGGCGTATGGCCTACCGATCTTGGGTGCAAATGCTTTATTTTTAAGCCCCAGGTGGGTAGCCTGAGTAGTTACGAAAAACCATCATCCGGGATGATAAAACTTGCTGCAAGAGTGCGTGGATTATGCAATATTTTGATTAACCAACCTACTATATATTTAGTACTTTTGCAATTAGTTTGTAATGTTTTCTATCTGTATGCAAATCTCCCAAACTTACAACAAGCAAACATTTTTCTTTTAATTTATGATTTACCTCAGGATATTGTAAAAAAGTGTTTTCAAATTCTATATCTGTAATAGGTACATACCTATAACGATTTCCGTTATAGGTAAAACTCATTGTTACCCGTTTTCTTTCAGGCCACCGCCTTACATGTATACAAACATCTTTAGATAGTATCAGAATCAGTGAATACTTATCTCCATCTTTTAAACCTTTGACAGAAACACCATCGATACATTTATCAGTATTATAAAAAATATAAGGCTTATTTTCTGCTGGGTGTATTCTTAACAGTTCTTTAATGCTAGATCTACCTAGTTTCTTCCAACAAAATGAATTGTCGAGTACATAATTTTCAGGCTGATAGTAACTTGGGTTATGGCCTTTGCATTTAACTCTTATTACATCCATTATTTGAGGGAAACTTCCGTCTTTATACCTTGCATCTTTAGCAGTAACGGCATGTTTAATTTCATCATCTTCTGAAATTATTCTAACCCAATTACCATTTTCTTTTTCTACCCCTGCAATACAAAGATTCCCCATCTTTTTTGATGTAGTAAGTAAGATAATATCCTTGTACACCCGGCACCCTCCCAGGTAACAGCTTTATATATGAATTATATCTATATCCAGATTAGAGTAGCTTCGCTTGATATATTCCGCTACTAATCTTCTGTGACATTGAGCAGCTGTTGCTTCACTGCAAAGAAGACAAATGCCATCGAAACCCTTGTTAAAATTCTGATCAAGCCTGCTTATTATATCTCTTTCGTCCAAAAGATTGTTAAAATATTGCTCATATTGTAGCCAAGTTATTTTTTTATTTTTATAGTCATCAAGTAATTTTTTATTTGGGGCTAAATCAGTATCGTGAACGTATTGTATATTGCAAAATTCATTTAAAAAAAATTTAAGATCCTCCCCCTTGGAAAATCCTGCCAGCTGAGAGGCGTTGTTCAACCTTATATCAACAACCTTCTTAATTCGGTTATTCTTTAGCAATGCAAAAAAATCCCTGGCAGTTTTTTTAGTAAAACCTATGGTAAATAACTTCATTAGGTATATTCTCCTTCTCCTCTGCAATGCTGTAGCCCATATCCTTGTTTCTCAATCTATATGCCTGTTCTATCAATTCTGAATCACTTTTTCTTTCTTCAACATCAAATAGGGTTAGCTGCATCCTGTCAGGGAAATACATATCTAGCAATCTTTTTTCAAGATCTTCTTGAGTTTGAATTTTACCGTTTTCAAGTATATTATTAACACTATAATTCAGTTTATGGAACTCCCTGGCAACCAATATGCTTCTGTGACAGTCAATAGGGTCCTTTTCCGCACACATCAAAGCAATATGGCAGCCTTTTTCAATACCTGTTTCAATCCTTTCAATACCCAAATTAAATAAATGGGTTTTGCTAACTTTTTCGAAATCCAAATATCCTTCTATAGTGTAAAGGCTTCTATCCTCGCGCCTTGCTCCAAGCTCCTCACCCAAAAACATATAATGAAGCCCATTACTATTTAAAAACCTTTTAAGCCCATTAACATTGAACTGAGGCGTATATTTTGAATAAGGCATACTCCTAACATCAACCAAACAGTTAATATTATTACTCTTCAATAGGTTCAAAAAGAATTCTATTTTATGTGACGAGTGACCGATTGTGTAAATCTTACTCATGACTATCATTTCCTTTGTGATTTTATATCATAATTATGCCACAATTTTATATAAACCATTAAATACCCAACAATAATGAGCGAGTGAAAATTACGAAATTTGTCCCCAAGAAAACTATACCAAAATTAGACTTTATATACAATTGTTATAAAATAAGTTTTTGTAAGAAGGGTAAGAGAAAATCCAGGAACCCTTGCAGCCGTATCTTTTTGGTCTAGCGTTCTATACCGTCTAATAAGATCGATCAAGAAAACATCGGTTGAAGGCGGGTGGAACAGTGGGAAGTATTGTGCTGCTGGGGCTAATCGCCGGTCTGGGAACATGCCTGGGGGCACTGCTGGTAATCGCCTGCGGCCGCCTGCGCCCCGGCACCATTTCCCTCATGCTGGGACTCGCATCGGGCATTATGGCTGCCGTCATCCTTTGCGATCTACTCCCTTCTTCCCTCCAGTACGGAAACCCGCTGACTGCCCTTATCGGTTTTCTGGGGGGGACCCTCTTGATGGCCGCCCTGGATCTGCTGCTGAATCTGTTGTCGCCAACCTCTCTCAGGGGGAGAGATTACCTGAAAATGGGCTACCTGATTGCCCTGGGGATCGCCCTGCATGACCTCCCGGAGGGCTTTGCCATTGCAGCAGGGTTCGCAGCTGCAGAAAAACTGGGGCCCATCCTGGTTATCGCCATTGGCCTCCACAATATTCCTGAAGGGATGGCAACCGCCGCTCCCCTCAGGTACGGCGGTTCCAGCGCGGGACGGGTGCTGGCAATCAATGCCCTGATTAGCCTGGTTACCCCCTTGGGCACTTTTTTCGGACTGATTCTTGTGGAAGCTTCCCGTACTTTTATCGGATTGCTTCTGGCCTTCGCCGCCGGCGCCATGACCTACATTGTACTGGGCGAGCTGGCCCCGGAATCACGCCGAGGCAACAAACCCCTGGCCTACCTGGGCATGCTCACCGGTTTCCTGGCGATCTTAAGCCTGGGTTTTATTGTTTAAGGCTCAGCCATGTTTCCTGCCTGACTTTATAAAACTTTGTTATTAAGGTGTCACGGGATGGTCCTCTTGACACTCCGGCAGGTAGTCTCCTTGAGAGCGGTAAGTTGCACCGGGTGATGAAGGCCATGCTGCCCGGCGCCCTGTTTATCGGCTTTACCGGCACACCGCTGGGGGGAAACGGCAAATCCCGTTTCCCTGGTTATCTTTTCAGGAAAATTAAGAGATGACGGGTGAATCTGAAAGACCTGACGGTCTTCCAGATTCACCCGTATGGGGTCAGTCCCTCGTCAATTGCACCTCTGAAACTCGCTAGTTAATTTTATTTTGAAATTCGAAATTCACCTTTCCATCCTGCCCCAAGGTCAGAATGGCTGCAAATTCTTTACCGGTCTTCGATTTGAACCCTTTAATCTCCCTGGTTTTCTTTTTCAGCAACAGCGTTTTGGCCTGGGCGATGCTGATCTTTTTTCCGGCGATTTCTTTCCAGATAACAAATTTACAGCCGGCTTGATAACCGTGGCAGGAGTAACTTTTAGGGAATTCCACCACATCGTTGGAACACAGCGGACATTTGCCCAGTGTTTCACGGCCCCGGCTCTCCTTGTTGGCCAGGGGTTTTTGCTCCCTGGCCAAATCCACGACCTGCCTGGTGAGGTCGATTATGCCGATCATGAAATCTACCGGTTCTACTTTGCCGTCTTCAATATCCGCCAGAGCCTTTTCCCACCGGCCGGTCATTTCCGGGCTTTTAATGATTTCCGGCGCGATCCGGATCAGGCTTGTACCTTTTTCTGTAGGATGCAGAGTTTTCTGTTTTCTTGCGATATAACCCACGTTAATCAGTCGTTCAATTACAGCAGCCCGGGTGGCCGGGGTACCCAGGCCGTGCCCCTTCATGGCTTGCTTCAGTTCATTGTCCTCCAACAGCCTGCCGGCGCCTTCCATGGTGGATAACAGGGTGGCCTCGGTGTACCGCTTGGGCGGCTTTGTTTTCTTTTCCCTGACCTCCGCGTGGTCGGTAAGAACTGCTTCCCCCCGGGCCAGTTCAGGCAGGGGCGGATTCTCGTCATGCTCCCTCTCTTCTCCCTGGTCCGGCTGATCCGGGGGAGCGGAGGCATAGACGGTTTTCCAGCCCGGCTCCAGTTCCACCCTGCCGGTGGTAAGAAAGGTTTCCCCCTCTGTTTCGGTAATCACCCTGGTCTGCTTGTACCTGGCCGCCGGGAAAAAAATGGCCAGAAATCTGCGCACCACCAGGTCATATATTTTGCTCTCTTCAGGTATCAGAGCTCCCGTTTTTGGCCTTGTTTCCGTAGGCAACAGGGCGGTGTGATCGGTTACTTTCCCGTCATCCACATATCTTTTCCCGGGAGCGCCGGCTTTTTGGGCCGTTGCTGCAAAAGCAGCGTATTCTTCCGCTGCGGCAACAGCAGCAAGCCGTTTGTCTAAAGTACCGGCCAAACTTCTGGTTATGTGCCTGCTTTCTGTACGAGGGTAGGTGATGAGCTTTCTTTTTTCATAAAGCGCCTGCGCTATTTCCAGGGTCCTGGCCGCCGGCAGGCCGTACTTTTTGTTAGCTTCTTTCTGCAGATCATTCAGGTTGAATAAAAGCGGCGGCTGTTCACTTGCTTCCCTTTGTTCAACCTTGGCCACATACGCCGGTTTGCCGGCAACCTTCTCCTGGATCTGCCGGGCGGCGGCAGGGCTGTCAAACCTGTCCTGCTTTCCTTGAAACCATTTACCTGCATAGCTTTGACTGTCTGCCTTGGTGAACACAGCATATAGTTCCCAATAAGGAGATGGTGTGAATTCTAAAATTTCTTGTTCGCGATTAACGATCAAGGCCAGGGTGGGGGTCTGCACCCTGCCCACCGGCAGCAAGCTGTTGTGTCTCACGGTAAAAGCTCTGGTTGCGTTCAACCCGATCAGCCAGTCGGCCCGGCTGCGGGCTTGCGCCGACTGGGCCAGGCGGTCCAGTTCGGCGCCTGGCCGAAGTTGCGCGAAAGCTCTTTTTACCGCGTCGGTGGTGGTTTCTGAAAGCCAAAGCCGTTTAAAAGGCTTTTTGCAGCTGGTGATCTGGTAGATATAGCGAAAAATCAATTCCCCTTCGCGGCCGGCATCGCAGGCGTTGATTAAAAGCCCCACATCTTGCCGTCTGACCAGGTTTCTAATTATTTTCAGCTGTTTCACGGTTTTCTGGATGGGCTTCAGTGAAAATTTTTCCGGTACAATGGGCAGTGTCTCCAGTTGCCATTTCTTTAATCTTAAATTATAGTCCCCTGGTTCAGCCAGGGTCACCAGGTGTCCTATGGCCCAGGTAACAATATGTTCATTATTTTCCAGGTATCCGTCCCTTCTATTAAACTGCCCGATAACCGCCGCCAAATCCCTGGCCACAGACGGCTTTTCGGCGATGATTATGGTTTTAATCTCTTACACCCCTCTATTCAATTGTTTTCGGACTGCTCTCCGTTCATGATCAAGAGAAAAGACCAATTTCAGTATAACATAATTATCTTCACATAATCCTCTTTACCTGGGAGTGGAGTGTTTGTCATGATGAATATCGGTACCGCTTGCGCAGGACGTTGAAAGAGAGGGTGTCAAGAGAACCTTCTCCTTGACACCCTCCCCCTCCTTGACACACTTGTCACCCTTTATTGTTTGAGGATCAGCCAGGCCCCCCCGGCCATCATGATCGTGCCCACAAGATTGTAAAGGGTGAAGGGGATCTTGTTCATTCCAAAAAGGCCAAAGTGGTCCACAAGGCCGGCCGTCAAAACCTGCCCCATGACAATGGCGGTTGTTGCCGGAGCAACCCCGATCATAGGGATACTGCGAACAACTCCATAAATAATTAGTACTCCCAGCAACCCGCCGAGGTAAGTGTACCAGGGCGCCTGCAGGACATTCGAGAGGCAGCCGTCCCCAATCCTGCAAACAAATAGAAGGGCCGCCACCAGCAAAAGCCCGGTGAGGTGCACGATAAACGTGGTTTCCCACAGCCCTACTACTTTACCCAGAGCAGAATTAAGGGAACCCTGGATGGCCATGGTAACCCCGGCAAGCGCGGCAATGACCAGGGGTAAAACTTTTAGCGTCATACTTATTCCCCCCTTTCGCCTTATTTTTTTCCACCCGCCCGGTCATTATTCCTTACCTGGATAACAACAAACTAAACACCATGCCGCCCGGGACCCCGCAAAAGTCACATATCTATTCAATACCCGGGAGAACGGACGTGAAAATTGCGGATCAAGATTCATCATCAAAGTCACATATGTATACAACATCTACTTACCGAGCACCTTATTGCCTACTGCAGATTAACGATTAACGGAACTTTGACGCGGTCCTGCCGGGCCACCGGACGTATTCCAGCTCTGACAGGCGCCGGGATTAATGCCTTATAGCTGAAGGTAGAGTAACACTTTGATCTGTAACAGAATAACTCCAATAAACATAAGATATTTTAAGGCGCGATCAAGGACCCGGTTTGCGGCGACAGCGCATCCCGTTTGACCGGCCTTGGCACAGGATCGTGGTGTTATGATGAAACCCCAAAGAAAGGAGTTGTCAATAACCTTGTACCGCCTGCTTCCTATTCTTTTTATGTTAGCCGTCAGCCCTGAATCCGTAAAGAAACTGGAAAACCTTCATTCCTTTGTCCTGGCAACCAAAGAGTCCGTGGTCAACATCCAAAACGGCCTGGACAACTTTCATGCTACCATGGCGCCCCTGATGATGACCCAGGCAGAAACGAAAGCGGGGCAAGACGGCCGCTAACCCTGCTGATGAAGCTTTCGCCCAACGGACTAACCAATGATCATTGTTCAAAGGGCTCTATTTTTAGTCGGATCTATTTTTTGTTAGGAGGAGTTTTTTTATGAAACGGATTATGAGTCCCATGCTTTTCTTGCTGGCAAATACTCCTGATGTAGAAAGGAATTTAAAAGTCCTAATGTCTGTGCTTCAGGCAACCACGGATTCTGTCCAAAATATTAAAAGCGGAATTGATAATATCCAGGCAACCATTATGAAAATGTCAAACGCGACAGCCCCAATCCATCCCCTGTGGCCAAACCCGACCGGACAAGAATCCGGCACTGACGTAAAGCCGGAGCCGGCGGGTCCAGTTGAAAGCGGAACCGGGCCGGTTATTCAGATGCCTACCGCCAACCCCTCTTCAGCCTCTTCTTGACGCAAAATAGGCCCTGTTTAATGAACGGACCCGGTCACCCAGCTTGCAGTATCCTTACCCAACCCGGAGAAAACGCACCGACAGCCCCTGTGAGGCAGATCCGGTGCGTTTTCACATAACTTTGTACAGAAAACATTTTTTCGTAAACTTTATTTTTTACGGTTCTCCAGCTGATCCCACTTCATGACTTTTGGTATTTCGCGCTTCACGACGCTTTGCCCACCGGGATTATCGCCCGTACCACCCGTTTGAACTTGAACCTCCGGCCTGGGCTCCTGGGCCGGTGCGGCCTGCACCGGATCAGCCTGGTCAAGCTTGGGAGCCGGCTTGTTGCCCGAGTTGATCATGCTTCCCAGCATGTTGAACAGACCACCGAGATCCACATTTTGGCTGAGCGCCCCCAACAGGCTCAGCAGCGCCGCCGGGTTTAAGCCCTGCCCCCCCTGGGCAGTTCCCCCGCTCTGGTTTCCGAACATTTTAAACAGAGAGCCCAACAAGCTTTCCAGGGACAGTCCCGCCGGCGCCGCGCCCGATGCCAGCGGCGGAAGAGCAGGGGTGATCAGACCGGCGCTGCCGGTGTAGCGCCGGCCAATTAGGCTTAAAATATTCATTAAATTCACTGCGCTCAGGTAAATCAGCATGGTTTCCTGGTCAACCCCGTATTTGGATTGTTGCTCCAAAAGCCTGATTACGGTTTCTTCCGCAGCTCCGGTTCCTTTCAGTTCTTCCGCCAATTCCATCATTCCTCTCAAGCCTTTTTAAAACATACCCGGGATATTCGGCAGGTTCATTCCCTGGGTCATTTTAGCAATTTCCGTCTTAACCAACTGCTTTGATTCCAGAACAGCCAGATTAAAGGTAGCAGCAACGATTGACTGAAGTTCTTCAATTTTGTCCAAATTTAAGGCCGCCGGATCAAATTTTACATCCACCACCTCCTGATGACCGTTGATAACCAGTCGAAAGATTCCTGTGGGGTCGCTTACCTCTGTTTTCATCTCCTTTAGCGCCTGTTGCACTCGCTGCATTTGCTCAATAATGGAACCCATATTATGAATCACCGGCGAATCCCCTTTCACTTCGTTTGCTGTACTAATATATTCACCAGGCCGCCCAATTTTGTGATTGCAAAAAAAAAGCTGTTATATAACAGCTTTCTTTTCACTTGGCCAAAAACGTCCTGTTTTAGAGAACGCACCTTGCTCTTCTTTAAAAATTGGTTACCAGCGGTACACATTCCAGCATTATATCGTCTACCTTCGCGGTATTGGTATTTCCTTGCGCAGGGGTGAAGGAGAAGCGGACCATGGCCGAGGTCACATCATCTCTTGTGATGGGCGTAACAAACTGGACCTGGGAGTAGGCCGTTTCCGGTATCCCAGCGCTGGAAAGTGTCTGCGAGCCAATCCCGATCTGAACACCTCTTTCATCAAAAAACAGCACTTCGGCATTCAGTGTAAATCCACTCGTTCCAATACCGAGCACATCTTCCTTGACCCAGAAGGTGAGCCGGTACTGGCGCCCGGGGACAATCCCCCTGGTGATCATCTGGAACAGCGACCCCGGCAGCAGGGGATTGAGGCGGCCTAGTTCAGCGGCAAAAGAGCCGGAATGCACAATGGTGGTCTGGGCGACATTGCTGGCGCCCCAGAAGACCGGGTGGGCGGCGTCGGCCCAGACTTCCAGGCCGCCGTCACGGGCCAGGTTGCCGGGCGGGCATTCTTTTGGCTTGGCGCAGGTCTGGACAAAAATCTGGCGGTCTTCCGCAACCTTGGCGGTCAGGATGATCACGGCAGTCTGGTGGACCCTGCTGGCCCGGGCCAACTCCCAGTTTACGTCAACATCAATACTATGGAACTGGACATGAACATCGTTTCTGTTCTCTACCTCTTTGGGTCGACTCAGGTCGATCATCTTGGTAAAAGGAATGTCCTCGCTGGTATGCCTGACTTCATTGTTCTTGTTGACATAGAAAATTTGCTTGTGCAGGGTGCCGCTGATGATGATTTTCCGCACCTTCACCTCTTTTGGATGGGGGTGTCCGTGCTCGTGTCCGTAGTGTCCGGGCACGAGAACAATGTCCCCGGACTTGGTTTCGTCGACAAAGACCAGGTTGCCCTTGAGGTCGCGGACAGAGGCTATGATTTTGTCGATCTTAATTGCAAGTTCGGGTAGGGTTACGTGGTTGTCAACAACAACCTGCACTTCGGCTGCCTCAATAACTACCGGCACCTTGATTTCGATGCACTTGACAAATTGCTGTTCGGTTAAAAAGAACTGCTGTGGCACTGACATCCTGTTTAAACCTCCTTAAAATTAAATTTATAGGAAAGCGCTTGACAAAAAATTTACGGAACGTAAAAGCCCCGTTTTCTCTTTTTATTTCAGCTTGCCGGATCGTGCAATTTTGAGTTAACCCATGGCGGGGCAGGGAATCATAATCACCTGACCCACGTCAATCACATCCGGGTCGGTTATTTGGGGATTAATGGCCAAAATCATCTGCACCGTGGTCCCCCTGGCGGCGGCGATGGCGCCCAATGTGTCGCCTGGTTGCACGGTATAGGATGTGGGCGGGCAGGGGGTCACTGTGGGTGTCGTGGTCGGCTTTGCGGTCGGGGTTACTCCCGGCACATAAACGGTGGGCTGGGCCATTTCCGTGACGGTCGCCCTGACCTTCAGCACGACTTCAATATGCACGTCGATACCCACCTGCTCCACGTTGACATATTCCGCATCCACCCTGACGTTAACATCCATGTCGGGCATGGCGCCGGGAATTTCCACGAAGGTGCGGAAATTCAGGGCCTTATGGAAGGCGTGGACGGCCTGACTGGGCTTATCGCTGACGTAGATGACCTCCACATGGGCAATGCCGCGAATCAATACCTTTCCTTTTAAGATTCGCTCGTCTGTAACTTCAATCTTATCAACCCTGGCATCGAGCACTTTAACCAGATCCGGTTTCGGCGGGGGAACTTCAGTGGTTTCCCTGAGCACAACCTGACTTTCAGCGATTCCGATTTCCCGGTCCACCTTGAGCTTTCTCTTGGTATAGCCTTCCTCATCTTTAAGCTGGGTGGGTACATCAAAAAGTGTCCTTGTCTCAGTCACAAAAGCGGTAAGCTTGATAATGACATCGGCAACCAGGGCCGGGTCAATCACCGGCTGCACTTCGGCGCTTTCCACAATAGCACGCACCTGGACATTCATCCCGGGCTGCGCATTGGGAACTTCCACAAAGTCGCTGAAACGGATGATGTGGTGAAGGTCGTGCACAGTCTGTTCAGGCTTCAGAGCTACATACATGACCTGAAGCCGGACTTCTCCGTCAATGATGACCTTGTTGGCAACGAGCCTTTTATCGGTAATTACAACTTCGGCCTTGGTATCCAAAATTTTTTCCGGATCAGGCTTCTCTTCGGGCACGTCAAACTCTTCACTGACAATGACCTGTTTGGTTGCTTTTTCGCCTACCAGGTGTTCGACCGTAATATCCTCGGTTTCCAGAGCTTCGTTGTCTTCCGGGGTGGTGGTCAGAACTTCCATTTCATCAACTTCCGTGATCTTTGCAAACACGCTGAGCACAGCCGCAACATCGAATTTGCGCGGGTCGGTTCTACTGGGTGTCAAGCTCACATCCTCGACAGCAATATCCACGTAATAATCCATTCCCGGCTGAGCGCCCGGCACGTCTACGAAGGTGGTGAACCTGACATCACCGTGCATGGAATGAACAGACTGGTCGGGCTTAAAGGCAACGTACATGACTTGTAGGGTCAGGGTTCCTTCCACAATGACCTTATTGGGCACAATACTGACGTTTCTGACGTGAGTTGTCGCATCTTTGGACAGAATTTTGTCTACATCAGGCTTGGCATAAGGAACTTCAATCTGTCCCCTGACCACGGCCTGGGCTCTATTTTCACCTTGGACCGCATAGACCTTAAGCCGTTGGATTCCAGCCATACATACTCCTCCTTTCAAAACTTTTCTATACTAATATATGAGGGTGATAGGAAAATGTGCAAAAAAGCTAGCGAAAACGAAAATAACGCAAAAAAGAGGACCTGAGTCCTCTTCCTTTTATTGCTAACCATTTTTATTTTATGAAACGGGACCGGCCTTTTTACCTGCCCGGTTCTGGTTTAATATGTCTACCGTCTATTCTTTGAATAGAAGCGGTCAATTTTCTTTGCTAACCAATAAACATTTGAACGAACATCTTGCCATAGGGTCCTCCGCTGACAACACCGATACCCACTTTGGTATAATACGAATTGAGGATGTTGGCCCGGTGACCCGATGAGTTCATCAAATTCTTGTGGGCGCTGCTCACGCTGGGAGCCCCGGCCAGGTTCTCTCCGGCGTAGCTGTACTTGACGCCGTATGTTTTCATCATCTCGAAGGGGGACCCGTACGTCGGTGAGTTATGGCCGAAATAACCCTTGTTAATCATGTCCTGAGCCTTCAGCCTGGCCAGCTTGACCAGACTTGCGTCCATCTCTAGAGGGCTTAAGCCGGCCCTGGTCCGCTCCTGGTTAACCAGGTTCAGCATGGCTTGCTCATCTGCGTTTACACCGCTGGAGGGCGGCTGCGGCTGTGGATCTGGTTGCGGTTCTGGTTGCGGTTCTGGCTGCGGTTCTGGTTGCGGCTGCGGGTTGGAAGATCCAATTTCTTGACCACCCGTGAAAATTTGAACAAAAGTTTTGGTGCAACCGATGGTAACAATCCCAACACCCACCCGGTCAAAACCTTTTTGGAGCATATTGGCCCGGTGCGTGCTGGAATTCATTAAGGCCTTAAAGGCTCGATTGACCGAGGGAGCCTTGCCCAGATTTTCCGCAGCGGAAAGGCTCAAAACTCCGGCTTTTTTTAACATATCCGTCAATGAGCCATAGGTCGGTGACCAGTGACCTAAATATCCGTTGGAGGCCATATCCTGGGCCTTAATCCGCGCAAGGCCGGAAAGCGTTGAATCGATGGTTAAGGGGGACAGGCCTGCGCTGTTCCTGGCCTGGTTGACCAGTTCCACCATCTGCTGCTCGTCAGCAGTCAGAGGAACGCCGGCTGCCTCCGCCTGGGCAGGGAAGGTAACCCCTGCTGAAAACTGGAAAGCCGCCAGGAACATGAAAACCACAAAAAGGCTAAGAAAAAGTTTGTTTGAACGGATCCTCATCTAATTTCCCCTTTCTTTTCTGCCTCCGGAGTTAGCTGACGGGTTCGGTAAAAGAAAACCCTACCCATTTTGGGGTCGTAGGGCGCTGGTCCTAAAACCCGGTTATTTGCTGTAAATTCTTATGGCCTACGCCTTACAGCTTACGAGAAAGGTAAAACCTTGCGGAGCTCAAGCTCACGTTGGTTCTAAGACTTACGACCAAATGGGATTCACCCCTAAAACTGGTTCCTCCGTACCCAAACTTCTTTTGGGATTCGGCTGATTTCGACTAAAAATGCCGGCAATATAGCGAACAATCCGGCTGTTAACGCTGAAACGGTTCCCGGGCAATGTAAAAAGGCCTGCACAAGAAGCTTGTACAAACCTACTATATTGCTCGCGCCGTATTTTGGCAAAGCTTGCAATTAAAGTCTAACATCTATATGTTTAAAAAATTTATCTAATAGCTTATTGATATTCAAACTCGCGCTAAATAAGGAACCATTGTTAAAATTCGCTAAATCAATCCTGGATCTGGTTGACAGATCTGGACTCTATGTTCAATAAGCGGAAAAGAACTTCTGCGTCCTTGGCACCGCAACCCGTCAGGAAGACTTTGACCTGCCCGGCGGCAATCAGTTTTTGCAAAACCTGGATTTCCGGAGCCTTTACCCGGGAGGAAGGTCCACCCTCCTCGGCCCTCAGGGCTGCTACAAAGCCGTTGTTATATCCAAGGTTACTGCCCTCAGTGTAACCTTTCTCGTAGCCCGACTCAAAACCCAGGTTATAGCCGAGGTTGTAACCAAGGCACTTACCAGCGTGATAAGCTTCTTCCGTCAAATTTTTACTCCTTGTCCGAAGTCCTTGATGAGGTCCACGGGCCCGGCCCTTTTCAGTATCAGAAGTGTTATTACCCATGGTCACCGCCCTTTACGAACCATCTGACTTGAGAGTATCCATTCTTTCGTAAAAGACACACTTTTAAGGCCGCCAGTTTTTGAGCGCGTTGGGTGCATAAAATACCGCTCCTAAACCTTCGGTGAGGACGAGGCACTCCAGTCCATCCACCCCTTCAACAAAACAAGTCAAAATGAAGAGCTTTCTTTTCAAGCCTTTGCGGAATCTTTTCATTAAGAGTTCGTCGAGATTGGGCAATTTCCCAATTAGCTGGTGGGAACCCTCCACAACAAGGGAATACCGGCCGTCCGCCTGCCTTCTAAAAGCAATTTTTAGAGTTTTATCACGGGCTCCGCCTGCCAATTGGTTGATCCCTGCCAAATAACGCCGGGCCGTCATCACCGCTTCTTCCCGGTTCGCGAACCTGGGACCGATAGCGGGAATGTTTTCTCCCAAAAAGGTCAAGGCAATTTCCCCCGAGACAAATGAAGGGTATGCCATGCGGTGAGCCTCCTCGTTTATTAATATATGGCCGAAACAGCCTGATGGTGAGGCGGCTTAGCGCTAAATTTCAACAGGTCCGGTTCCCTCCCTGGTTTAAAGCTCAACTTCCAGGCGGTCCAAGACCGTACTGATTCGGTTAAACACAGTTAGTTTATCCGAGCCCGCAAATAACAGACCCACCGCTTTCCTGTTCAGGTCCAGGATCAGGGCCCCGCTGTCACCGGGCTGGGAATCCATTTCTGCGACTACCTGATCGGAAAACCACACCTTTTCATCTTCTTTCATTTCCACTTGCAAGGTAGTCCCCACCGATTTCACCTTGCCACCGGTCAGCCCGGTGGTCCTGCCGCTTTTTTGCACTTTTTGGCCGGGCTTAATGTCAGCTGTCCCTGCGACTTCACCGACCTCCAGAATAGTGGCCAGGACCAGTTCCGGGGAGTCGAGTTTCGCGAGGGCACAGTCTACAAGGTTATCGCTTTTAAAGTGTTTATACAGCCTTATTTCATAGTCGGCCAGGATCAGGTTGAGCAGGCGTGTACCTCCCCGCGCTACGGCAGAAGCCACCGGACAGTCAGACTTCGAGATGGTTTTAACCAGCGGTACATAGCGATGCAGGATGCCGATGCGGTCGTCGATGGTCCCGCCGTCGTAAGGCCCCGGCTGCAGGATGGGGTCTCCCGACTTGGCCCTGGCTTCCTGAATGCTGGAACCGTTGGCAAGGACATGATTGTTGGAAAGAACCATCAGTTCCTTTGTTTTCTTGTCTCTAACGACGGCCCCCAGGGTACCCGCCGTGGATTTATAGTGGCCGATGCTCACCCCCGGCTGACAGGGTCTTTCCCTTTTTGTTCGCACACCAAGCATCCGGATCACACCGCTTTCAACCACGTCGGTGTCAAGCCCGTTAATTTTTCTGGGAACCACGTGTTTCCTGGCCAGGCTGCCGGCGGACAGCTTTTTTTGCACATAAACAATAAAGGCCGGCTCACCGGTGTTTTCCTCCCCCGACGTTTTATAGCCCACCCCGACACCCACCACGTTTTGGAGGGCTAAAAGCTTACCCCGGGTTTTTTTCAGGGCGCTAAAATATCGATCCATACATAAAACCCCTCCTTAAAAATCCTACAACATCATATGCAGGACCTTGCAAAAGGGATACGGGACCTAATATGGCGAGGTTGGTAAGCCTAAACGAAATTTCCCGCGGGTCTCCACTCCACCAATGCCGTCAAAGCCCGTAATGGTATCAGTTATGATTTCTCTAATGGAGATGGGGTCAAAGATTGACGTGTAAGCGATCTTCTCTACCACGAAGACGGGGTCATAGGCATGAATCATAACCCGCTGGGGGGAACTGGCGAAGTTGGCGCCGGAGGCCAGGATTGCCTCATAGTGGGACTGACAGGCTCCGGCAAAGATGACCAGGTCATCCATGCTTTTTTCATACCGGCGGGCAACTCTGACAGCTTCGATAAAATATTTTGAAGAATAGTAGTTGTTGATGTCTTTATAATCCACTTTCCCCTTGATAAAACCGTCGTGCCCGGTCAGGACCAGCAAATCCGGGGTATGCTTTTTGAGCAGGTCCTCCACCACCCCGGGCTGCTGCTCCTCTTCGATACTGTAACCGTGGGCCGGTATACTCAGGCGCTTATACGTTGTCAGACATAGTTCCAGGTAATCGCCGTCCCCGTCAATATGCAAAACGCTCCCGGGCACGTCAAAGCCGTACACCCCATTGGGGCTGGGGCTGGGACTGGGCTTGTTCTCCTTGTCCTCTTTCTTAGAAGCCCTTTCCAGAGTGAACCGCCGGACTTTTTCTCGCCTGATAAAAATTCGCTTCATGTGCTCACTGCTCTCCCTGGCCTGATCCCGCAAGTAGTCGGCGAGGTCCGCAGAATCAATTTTAGCCAGATCATCCAGCGGGGCGCTAGCGCACAATCTCATATGAAGGCCTTTTAATTTGGCAAAACGTCGTCCTTCCTTGCTTTTATACAGTTCCGTAATCTTAAAAAAAATATCTAAATCATAGGATTTCCTCCCGACAATATCTCCAACGCCAAAGCCCTTCACCGGC